>CAYOYQ010000383.1:0-1517 GCA_964408215.1 uncultured Eubacteriales bacterium | reverse complement strand
CGACCGAGATCTTCTTCGGGGCGTAGCCGATCTTCTCGAAGTCGACGTTCCAGCCCCCGCTCCGGATCCAGGCGGCCAGCCACCGGCCGCTCTTGTCCGTCTTGACCGTTAGGCCGCCGTTGGCCCGGGGCGAGAAGAGCCTGACCGTGACGCCTTCGAGGGGATTGCCCGCTTCGTCGGTGACGAGGCCGGCCAGCCGGCCCTTGCCTTTGTAGTCCTGGGCGGGGAGAAGGAGCGCCATGACGAGGATGACGCCGCAAATCCGAGCGATCTTCTTCATTCCAACCTCCTAGCCAAGGCCCATTTTATCACCGCGGCGGCGAAAAATCCAAGGCCGAACGGCGCGGCGGACGGACCTAATCGGCGATGTAGCCCAGGCGGTGGCTGACCGTGGCGCCCTCGGCCCGGACCCGGACGGTGATATCGCGGAACCGGCCGTCGGGCCGGTAGGCGGCGGGCGTGTAATAGAGAAGGTAATAGTTCTCCGAGGCTTCGACGGCCGTCCGCATGGCCTCGGCGACGTTCGCGGTCGAAGCGGCGTATCCGCCCGTCACCCGGGCCATCTCCAGGAACGGCGCGAAGATGTCCTCCGATCGCTCCTCCATTCGGATCCCCTCGGGCCTCTCGGCCGGGCGGGTGATGTGGAGGAAATGGATGGACGCGGCGGCGTCGGCGTAGGCCCGGCTGACCGCGTCCACGTTGATGGCCACGTCCCGTCTCTCCAGGCCGAAGATCGTCTCGAGCGACTGGGTGATCTCGGGCCGCTGGCTGTACTTAGCCGCGAGCTCGTCGACGGTCCGGGGGTCGATCTTGGGGATGAACTCCCGCTGATAGAAGAAAAAAATGCCCTTTTGGCCCGCCTGGCTCTTGAGGTGCTCGGCGAACTCCAGGAGCTTGGTTTGGTCGACGACCCGCAGGCTGGTCAGCCGGTCGAGGAGCGTGCTGTAGTTCATCAGCTGGACCTCGATCGAGGCCGCGTTGAAGGCCGATTCGACCGGCACGGTCATGACCGGTTCGACGAGGGTCGCGTCGAGCGTCCCCGCGACCGCGTCCCGGGACCGGACGTCGGAGGCGATGACCCGGGCGAGATCGGTCATCTCGGCCAGGATCTCCCGGGACTCCGAATAGCCGATGCCGATGTCGCGCCGGAGCAGGCCGGCGATCTGGTCGTAGATGTTCTTCCGCCCGACCAGGCCGAAGAGCTCACCCTTCATCCGGTAGGTCTTGAGGGGTGTCACCAGGGTCAGGTTGTCGCCGGGCAAAAGGACCGACTTGACGAAATAGTCCAGGGCCTCGAGGACCCGGCCGTCGTAGTCGCCGAGCTCGAAGATGAGGTAGAAGTGGCGGGCCGTCCGCGGCGCGAATTCCCGGGACTCCTCGCTGCGCTCGATGATCGTCTTCTTGACGAGATAGCAGGCTTCGATCCTCTGGGGCCGGCCGTCCTCGAGGATCTCGAAATCCCCGAGGGTCAGGCCGTCGACGAACCGCCCGGCCTTGAAGACCCGGACCGGGACCTC
>CAYOYQ010000382.1:0-1551 GCA_964408215.1 uncultured Eubacteriales bacterium | reverse complement strand
CTTCTTCGACGGCTTCCGGACTTCCAACGTGGTCGAGAAGGTCGACCTCGTCTCCTACGAGACGCTGAAGGAGCTGTTCGAGCCCCAGTACCTCGAGGAGTTCCGCCGGCGCTCCCTCAATCCCGAGCGGCCGATGCAGAAGGTCGGCCAGCAGAACCCCGACGTCTACTTCCAGGGCCGCGAAACGGTCAACACGTACTATCTCGAGTGCCCCGGCCTTGTCCAGCACTACATGGACAAGGTCGCCGCGGCCATCGGGCGGCAGTATCACCTCTTCGACTACTTTGGCGCCCCAGACGCCGACAAGGTCATCGTCATGATGGGCTCGGGCGCCGAGACGGCCGAGGAGACGATCAACCATCTCAACGGCTGCGGCGCCAAGCTCGGCCTGATCAAGGTCCGCCTCTACCGGCCCTTCGACGCCGCCGCCCTGGCCGCCGCCCTGCCCGCCTCGGCCAAGAAGGTCGCCGTCCTCGACCGGACCAAGGAGCCCGGCTCGATCGGCGAGCCGCTTTACCTCGACGTCGCCGTGGCCCTGGCCGGTCGCCCGGTCAAGATCATCGGCGGCCGCTACGGCCTGTCCTCCAAGGACTTCACCCCGGCCCAGGTCAAGGCCGTCTACGACCACCTCGACGGCGCGGCCTTCTCCGGCTTCACCGTCGGCATCACCGACGACGTCTCCCATACCTCGATCCCGGTCGGCCCCGTCCTCGAGACCGAGCCCGCGGGGACGGTCCGTTGCAAGTTCTACGGCTACGGCTCTGACGGCACCGTCGGGGCCAACAAGAACTCGATCAAGATCATCGCCGACAACACGGAGATGTACGGCCAGGGCTACTTCCAGTACGACTCCAAGAAGTCGGGCGGGGTCACCATCTCCCACCTCCGCTTCGGCAAGCAGCCCATCCAGTCCCAGTACTTTTTGAACACGGTCGACTTCGTGGCGCTGCACAAGCCGTCCTACATCGGCCGACTGGACATCCTGGAGGGCATCCGGCCCGGCGGGACGTTCCTCATCAATTGCGACTGGCGGGCCACCGAGGTCTTCGAACACCTGACCGAGGATATGCAGCGGACGATCATCGACAAGAAGGTCAGGGTTTATGCGATCGACGCGCTGAAGATGGCCGGCGAGCTCGGCCTGGGCCTGCGCATCAACACCATCATGCAGGCCTGCTTCTTCAAGCTCTCGGGCGTCCTGCCCGAGGCCGAGGCCATCGCCCTGATGAAGAAGGCCGTCGAGAAGACCTACGGCCGCAAGGGCAAGGAGGTCGTCCAGATGAATTGGGACGCCGTGGACCGCTCTTCGGCGGCTCTCGAGGAAGTTCCCATACCGGCCAAAATCACGAAATCGGCGCCGGTCATCAAGGTCATCCCCGACGACGCCGACGAGTTCGCCCGGACGGTCATCGGCCCCGTGATGCGGTTCAAGGGCGATCTCCTGCCCGTGTCCAAGATGCCCCTCGACGGAGCCATCCCGACCGCCACGGCGCGTCTGGAGAAGCGGGGCATCGCCATCGACGTCCCCCAGTGGATCCCGGACAACTGCAT
>CAYOYQ010000381.1:0-1556 GCA_964408215.1 uncultured Eubacteriales bacterium | reverse complement strand
GATGTTGTTGATCTTGGCGCTCTCGCGGATGCCGATGTAGAGGATCCAGGTGATGAGCAGGGTGATCACGACGGCTGGCACGTCGATGATCCCGCCCCGGACGATCTTGCCTTCGGCGTTGAGTGTCACAAGCGGGGTGATAAAGGCTCTTGGGAGCTTGACCCCGGCGCTCTGGATGAGACCTATGAAGGTCGTCGACCAGCCCGAGGCCACCGCGCTCGCGGCGACGAGATACTCGAGCATGAGGTCCCAGCCGATGATCCAGGCGATGACCTCGCCGAAAGCGACATAGGAGTAGGTGTAGGTGCTGCCGGCGACGGGGAACATGCAGGCCAGCTCCGAGTAGGTCAGGGCGCAGAAGCCGCAGGTGATCGCGGCGATGATGAAGGAGATGAGGACGCCGGGACCCGCCAGGTGCGCCCCCTTTCCCGTGGACACGAAGATGCCCGTCCCGACGACCGAGCCGATGCCCAGAGCGGCCAGGTCGAAGGCGGTCAGGTTCTTTTTGAGCTGGGTGTGGTCGGCGGCTTCCTCGATCTGGGCCGGGGTCTTGGTCTTCCAGATGCTCATGTCGGCCTCTCCTCCGGACGATATAGACGGGCATTATATCCCAGCCGACAACGAAAGCAATCCCTCCCTCATTCGGTGACACACAGCTAAATTCACTTCATTATGTAAAAAATCCTGACAGAGTTTAGTGAATTTAGTTGTGTGTCACCGAAATGGGAACCGAAATAGGATAGGGGTTTGACAAGCCGGGGGCCTATGGGATACCTAAGAACCTCGACCTTCGCGACCAAGGAGGCGTTCATGAGAGCCTTTCGGAATTCAACCCTGTTCCCGGCGGCCGGCCTGATCTTGGCCCTGTGCTGCTGTTCCGACAGCGCGACGTCCCGGGGACTTGATTCGATCCGCGGCGAGGACATGACGTTCTCCCTGGAGTTCCTGGGCTCGCCCGAGTTCCGCGGCCGGAGCACGCCGTCCGCCGAGCTCGACATCGCCGCCGAATATATCGCCTTGACGGCGGAACGGATCGGCCTCAAGCCGCTGATGCCGGACGGGTCCTACCTCCAAGAGGTCCCGGTCGAGGTCACGACCGTCGTTCCGGCCGGGTCCCGCTTGACGCTCACAGCCGGGCGCGATGAACGGACGTTCGCCTTTCCCGAGGACGCGACGGTCGGCCGGGCCTTCGAGACCGGCCACGTCAAGGGCGGGGTCGTCTTTCTCGGCTTCGGGGTCAGCGCGCCCGACCTCGGTTGGGACGACCTCAAGGGCATCGATCTCAAGGGCCGGATCGCCGTGATCCTGGACGCCACGGTCAACGGCGACCATCCGCTCAAGCCGGCCGAGAACCGCCGGCTCATCATGGGCCGGGCCGCGGTCCTGCGCGAGCGGGGCGCCGCGGCCGTGGTCATGATCATCAACGAGGAGCGCGAGGCCCGGCTGGCCAAGATGGGGCTTTCGTTCGACCTGCCGGAAAGGCTCCGCTTCCCCGACGTCGTCACCGGGATGGGGCCCGGCCCCGCCCCCGGGACCGCGCCGCCCCGGCCCGCCTC
>CAYOYQ010000380.1:0-1578 GCA_964408215.1 uncultured Eubacteriales bacterium | reverse complement strand
CTTCCCCCCCTTTAGCGGTGAAGGCTCACCCCATAAAATCACCCCCAAAGGGTATTGTCTCCCCTGATGGATGCGCTATCCTGAGATGCGAAATAGAACGAAATCGCCGGTCTATGACATCGCCATGAGCCGCACGTTCCCGGATGGTTCGGAGTTCCTCGGGACGTCGCCGAACGCCAACGGCGTCCCGAAGGGGCCCGGTCTCGCCAAGATCCGCACCAAGATGTTCCTTCTGTTCGGCCTGCTGGCCGTCGCGGAAGGCGGCCTGATCTATCTTTTCCGCGACCATCCCAAGCTCTTCGTCCCCATCGGCGCGGCCGGACTGGCGCTCGGCATCGCCTTCACCCTGGCCCTCAGCGGGATGCTCACCCGGCCCATCCTCCAGATGACGCGGACCGCCGAGAAGCTGGCCAACGGCGACCTGCGGCAGCGGGCCCGGGTCTACGCCCGGGACGAAGCCGGCATCCTGGCCCGGACTTTCAACGCCATGGTCGACAGCCTGGAGAAGACCATCCGGAGCCTGGAGGTCCGCAACCGGTCCCTCGAAGAGGAAGCCGCCAAGCGGGCCGGCCAGCAGGAGGCCGAGGCCGCCGAACGGGCCCGCATCGAGAAGGAGCTGCGGCGGGCCCGGGTCGAGATCGACCAGCTCGTCGACACGCGGACCGCCGAGCTCTCCCGGGCCAACGATGAGCTCCACGGCAAGGTCCTCGAGACGCGCCGGTCCGAAGATTATCTCCAGAGCACGCTCGACCGCCTGGAGCGGTCCCTCGAAGGCACGTTCCGGGCCATGGCCATGACCCTCGAGATCAGGGACCCTTATATGGCCGGGCACCAGAACCGGGTCGCCAGCCTGGCCGTGGCCATCGCCCAAGACATGAACCTGCCCTGGGAAAAGATCGAAGGTCTTCGTTTCGCCGGCATCATCCACGACATCGGCAAGATCGCGGCGCCCGCGGAGATCATGACCAAGCCCGGCCGCCTGACCAAGTCGGAGGCCCAGCTGATCAAGGAGCATCCCCGGGTCGGCTACGAGATGGTCAAGGACATCTCGTTCCCGTGGCCCGTGGCCCATATCATCCTCCAGCACCACGAGCGGCTCGACGGCTCGGGCTATCCCGAAGGCCTCATCGGCGAGGCGATCCTGCAGGAAGCCCGGATCCTGGCCGTGGCCGACGTCGTCGAGGCCGTCACCGCGCTGCGGCCCTATCGGCCGGCTTTGGGGATCGAGAAGGGCCTCGAGGAGATCCGCAAGGGCCGCGGCATCCGCTACGAGACCCGCGTCGTCGACGCCTGCATCAAGCTCTTCCGCGAGGGCCGCTTCGCCTTCAAGCCCGAAGCCGAAACCCCTCTCTACCAGTAACCTTTTTTAAGGACGTTCAAATCCGCTGAATCTGGGGCCGAGGGTTGTCGTCGAACGGAGCATAAAGCGGTGAAATAGCCGGCATCGGGACGGAGACCTAAGAACTGGCTCCGGACCGTGACGGCGTGAAGTTTCACCGCAGCGAAGAGAGACGATACCCGAGCCCAGATTTGCCGATAGAGTCGGGGACCAAGCCTAAACAGGACGGTTTGATCATC
>CAYOYQ010000379.1:0-1583 GCA_964408215.1 uncultured Eubacteriales bacterium | reverse complement strand
TGATGAGGTCCTTGAGGTTGTCGATCGTGGCGTCCTTGCGGATGCAGACCATGTTCACCCGGGTCGTCATGACCTCCCGGACGACCGTATCGCCGAACTCGACGACGCTCCGGAGGAGCTCGTCCTCGCCCTTGTCGATAATGCCCTCCTCGGTCGCCTCGTCGATGAACGTCTCGATCTCCTCCTCGGAGGCCTCGCGGTCATCCTCTTTCTCCTCGCGCTGCTCCTCGCGTTCGAGGAGTCGGCGCGAGATGAGGAGCAGGGGAGTGGCGACGACGCGGACGAGAGGGAAGGCCGGCAGGAAGATCTTGAGCAGGACAGGCTTGGCCGCGACGACGATGAGCCGCGGCACGAGATCGAGCAGGAGGCCGTAGACGACGAGAGCGGCGAGGAAGAGCCAGATCGGGCGGGTGAAGGCATACCGGAAGACCGTGAAGCCGTAAACGAGAAAGGCCAGGATGATGACGATCCGGAGGAACTCCACGGCCAGGCGGGTCTCCTCGACGCCAGCCAGGATCCGGGCCCGCTCGGCCTTGTCCCGGGTCTCGAGCTCGCCGCTGAGCGAGATCTTCGAGTAGGAGCCGAGCAGGATATGGAAGAGCGAGAGCAGGAAGGCCGCGAGGAAGGCGAAGCCCAGGCCGATCCAGACGACGGTCGCCATGATCATGAAAGATAGCGGCGGCGGGCCTTCCGCTCCTCTTCCTCGAGGCCGGCGAAATGGTCGTAGCCGAGGAGATGGAGGAAGCCGTGGATCGCGAGCAGCCGGAGCTCGCTCTCCAGGCCGCAGCCCTTGGCCTTGGCCTGGCGGGCGGCCACGGGCACCGCGATGACGATGTCGCCGAGATAGAATTTGCCGTCGGGGGCTTTCTCGCCCAGGGGGAAGCTCAGGACGTCGGTCGGCCGGTCCTTCTTCATCCACTTCCGGTTGAGGGTTCGGATGGCCCGCTCCCCGACGAAGGCCAGGGTGACTTCGGGGCCACGGAGCCGGTAGCTCCGGACGAGGTCCGCGAGCAGGCGCTCAAACGCCTTCGCCCGGACCGGGTGTTTTGTCTGGCGGTTGATGATCGTGATCATGGTTCTTCTTTTTTCCGTTGCCGGGGGCCGGGGCTTTCTTGCCCGGCGGGGGGCTGTTGAAACCGAAGCCCGGATACTCGACCCGGGGGTGGTAGATCGCGTAGAGGACGGTCAGGAAGGCGGCGGCGACGGTGCGGAGCTCGCGCAGCGAGAAATCGCAGGCGTCGAGCTGGCCGTCCTGGAGCGTCGAGTTGATGATGTCGGTGATGACCCGCTTGATGTGGTCCTTGGTCGGGGACTTGAGGCTGCGCGAGGCGGCCTCGATGGCGTCGGCCAGCATGACCAAGCCGGCCTCCTTGGTCTGCGGCGCCGGCCCCGGATAGCGGAAGACCTCCTCGCCGACCGTCTGGTCCTCGGGGTCGTAGGTCTGCTTGGCCTTGGCGTAGAAAAAGCGGACGAGCGAGCTGCCGTGGTGCTGCTCGATGATCTCGCGGAGGGGCCGCGGCAGCTTGAGCTTGCGGGCCAGCTCCACGCCTTCCTTGACGTGGTTCTTGATGACCAGCGTGCTC
>CAYOYQ010000378.1:0-1592 GCA_964408215.1 uncultured Eubacteriales bacterium | reverse complement strand
CCCGCTCATCGAGTACAAGAAAGAGGGCTTCGAGATGTTCCAGTCCATGCTCGACCGGATCGAGGAGGACGCCGTCCGCTACGTCTTCCTCATCCAGCCGGTCATCGACCAGCCCGCGCCGGTCCGCAAGCAGGCACCGGTCTTCTACCAGCAGCCGCAGGGGCCGTCGGGCCAGCGGGCCAAGCAGGCCCGGGCCATGATCCCCGGCAAGCGGCACAAGCACTGATCCGGGAACACAAGGAGGCGCCATGCTCGACGACACGATCAGGGAAGCCCTCACTTTCGACGACGTCCTCATCCTGCCGGCCAAGTCGGACGTCGTGCCCCAGCAGGCCTCGGTCGCGACCCGCCTGTCCCGCAACATCTCGCTCAACATCCCCATTGTCAGCGCGGCCATGGACACCGTGACCATGTCGCGCATGGCCATCGCCCTGGCCCAGCAAGGCGGCATCGGCATCGTCCACCGGAACCTGTCGATCGAGGGCCAGGCCGAGGAGGTCGACAAGGTCAAGCGGCACGAGAGCGGCATGGTCGTCGAGCCCATCACCCTCCGGCCCCAGGACAAGATCTCCCGGGCCCTCGAGGTCATGAAGGAGCACCGCATCTCCGGGCTGCCCATCACCGACGCGTCGAACAAGCTCGTCGGCATCCTGACCAACCGCGACATCCGCTTCGAAAGCCGGCTCAACCTGCCCATCGAGAAGATCATGACCCGCGAGCTGGTCACCGTCCCGGTCGGGACGTCGCTCGAGGACGCGGAGAAGGTCTTCCACGAGCACAAGATCGAGAAGCTCCTTGTCGTCGACGAGCATTACCACCTCAAGGGCTTGATCACGTACAAGGACATCCTGAAGAGGATCCAGTATCCGGACGCGGCCAAGGACAGCCTGGGCCGCCTGAGGGTCGGCGCGGCCGTCGGCGTCGGGGCGGACTGCCTCGAGCGGACCCGGGCGCTCATCGCGGCCAAGTGCGACGTCATCATCGTCGACAACGCCCACGGCCATTCCCAGCGCGTCCTCGACACCGTCAAGATGCTCAAAAAGGAGTTCCCGGCCCAGGAGCTGGTGGCCGGCAACATCGGCACGGCCCGGGCGGCCGAGGAGCTCATCGACCTCGGCGCCGACGCGGTCAAGGTCGGCGTCGGCCCGGGCTCCATCTGCACGACCCGGGTCATCACCGGGGCCGGCATCCCCCAGATCACGGCCATCGCCGACGTCTTCGAGGTCTGCCGCAAGAACGGCGTCCCGCTCATCGCCGACGGCGGCGTCAAGTACTCCGGCGACGTGACCAAGGCCATCGCGGCCGGGGCCGATTCGATCATGCTCGGGAACCTCCTGGCCGGGACCGAGGAGGCGCCGGGCGAGGTGGTCATGTATCAGGGCCGGGCCTACAAGCTCTACCGGGGCATGGGCTCGCTCGCGGTCATGAAGGAAGGCAAAAGCAGCGACCGCTACCAGCAGGAAGGGCAGACGAGCGTCAGCAAGCTCGTCCCGGAAGGGATCGAGGGGCGCGTGCCGTACAAGGGCAGCACGACGGTCATCGTCCAGATGCTCGTCGGCGGGCTCAAGGCCGGCATGGGCTACGCCGGCTGC
>CAYOYQ010000377.1:0-1632 GCA_964408215.1 uncultured Eubacteriales bacterium | reverse complement strand
AAATCCTGCCACACTTCCCCCTTTTTCCACCACACTATTCGTCATAGAGCCCGCGGCGCCTTGACAGCCCTTCGCCCGACGCCTTTAATAGAAAGGAACACCCTGGAGGGAGGACCGTCCGATGCGTTGGGATAAGTTCACTATCATGTCTCAAGAGGCCATCCAGAAGGCCCAGGCGCTCGCGGAAGAGAACGGGCAGCAGGAGATCCGGCCGGAGCACCTGCTGGCGAGCTTTCTCGGCCAGGACGAGAACATCGTCAACGCCATCCTGGCCAAGATCGGCGCGCCCGCGGCCAAGATCCGGGCCGAGGTCGACGCGGTCCTCGGCCGCCTGCCCAAGGTCAGCGGGGCGGGGGAGACGGGCGTGGGCCCGGCCCTGCGCCAGATCCTCGAATCGGCCCAGAAAGAAGCGGAGCAGCTCAAGGATGAGTACGTCTCGACCGAGCACCTCTTCCTGGCCATGCTCAAGGACGGCCGGAACGAGGCGGCCCGGATCCTGCGGGCGAACGGGGTCGAAGAGGACGCGGTCCTCAAGGCCCTGGCCGCCGTGCGCGGATCGCAGCGCGTGACCGACCCCGAGCCGGAAGGCAAGTACCAGGTCCTGGAGAAGTACACCCGCGACCTGACCGCGCTGGCCCGCCAGGGCAAGCTCGACCCGGTCATCGGCCGCGAGGACGAGATCCGCCGGGTCATCCAGGTCCTGTCGCGGCGGACCAAGAACAACCCCGTCCTCATCGGCGAGGCCGGCGTCGGCAAGACGGCCGTCGTCGAGGGCCTGGCCCAGCGCATCGTCAACGGCGACGTGCCGCAGTCGCTCAAGAACAAGCGCCTGCTCGCGCTCGACATGGGCGCCCTCGTCGCCGGGACGAAGTTCCGGGGCGAGTTCGAGGACCGGCTCAAGGCCCTGCTCAAGGAGATCAACGAGTCGGGCGGGACGATCGTGCTCTTCATCGACGAGCTCCACACGATCATGGGCGCGGGCGCGGCCGAGGGCGCGATCGACGCCTCGAACATGCTCAAGCCGGCCCTGGCCCGGGGCGAGCTCCGCTGCGTCGGGGCGACGACCCTGAACGAGTACAAGAAACATATCGAGAAGGACGCGGCCCTGGAGCGGCGCTTCCAGCAGGTCTTCGTCGACGAGCCCACGGTCGAGGAGACGATCTCGATCCTCCGCGGCATCAAGGAGAAATACGAGGTCCACCACGGGGTCAGGATCAAGGACTCGGCCCTGGTCGCGGCGGCGACGCTCGCCGCCCGCTACATTACCAGCCGGTTCCTGCCGGACAAGGCCATCGATCTTGTCGACGAGGCGGCCTCGCGGATCCGCATCCAGATCGACAGCCTGCCCGAGGAGCTCGACGAGCTCGACCGCCGCACCCTTCAGCTCGAGATCGAGCGCCAGGCGCTGAAGAAAGAGAAGGACCCGGCCTCGAAGGAGCGGCTGGAGGGGATCGAGGCGGAGCTCGCGAACCTCAAGGAGAGGGCGTCGGCCCTCAGGGCCCGCTGGCAGAAAGAGAAGGAGACGATCGAGGCGGCCGGCAAGCTCAAGGAGCAGCAGGACTCGCTCCGGATCGAGGAGCAGAACGCCGAGCGGCGCGGCGACCTCGAGAAAGCGGCCGAGATCCGCTACGG
>CAYOYQ010000376.1:0-1647 GCA_964408215.1 uncultured Eubacteriales bacterium | reverse complement strand
CGCCGGCCCGGACGGCCTGGGCCGTGAGGGCCCAGCCGTTGGAGTTGCGGATCTCGCCGCGGCGCTTCTTCTCTCCCGGCTCGACGATCTCGTCTCCGGTGGCGATGACGGCGACGCGGGGCCGGCGGACGACGGGGACGCGGGGCGCGTTGACCGCCGCCAGCATGCCGATCTCGGCCGGGCCGATGACCGCGCCGCGCGCGAGGGCGGTCTCGCCCTTCTTCAGGTCCTCGCCGGCCAGGCCGATGTTGTCGCCCGGACGGACGGCGCGGCGGACGACGACGCCGCGCGGGGAGGGTTCCGCGTCCTCGACCATGACCACGGCGTCGGCGCCCGCGGGGAGCGGCGCGCCGGTCATGATCCGGGCGGCTTCGCCGGGGCCGAGCGCCCGGCGGGCGAGACGGCCCGCGGGGAGGTCCTCGACGATGGCGAGCACGACGGGCGGCGCCGCGGCGGTCGCGGCGGCCCGGACGGCGAACCCGTCCATGGTCGCCTTGGTGAAGGGCGGGATGTCCTCCGCGGCCTTGATGTCCCGGGCCAGCGTCCGGCCGAGCGCCAGCGGGAGGGGCACGGACTCGGCCGGGAGCGCTTTCGCGGCGGAGAGGATGAGCTCGCGGGCCTCGGTGAATTCGATCATGCGGGTTTCGCGCCGTCCGCCGGCCTCTCGCCGACGATCTCGACGGCCTCCGGCTCGAATCTTAGCAGAACCTCCCCGGAAAGGGAAACGCCCCGGGCCTCGAGCTCCCGGACCGGGAGGGCGGCCCGGAGGACGAGGTCGCCGCTGACGCGGACGAGGGCCGTCGCGGCGTCGGTCGTCTCCATCCGCGTGACCCGGCCCCGGAAGACGTTCGCGCCGCCGGCCGCGTCCGGGCCGCCGGCCGCGGCGGTGACGCGGATCGCCGCCGGGTCGATGACGCAGGTCACGTGCCCGCGCCGGACACCGGCGAAGACGATCCTCCTCCCGGGCCTCGGCTCGATCCAGCTCTTCTTCCCGTCCGTCTCCGCCCGGCCGCTGAAGAGGTTCTCGTGACTGAACTCGACCCGCCGGCCGTCGGAGAGATAGAGGATGTCGTCGGCCAGACGGGAGGCCTGGGAAAAGTTGTGCGTCGAAAAGACGACCGTCGTCCCTTGGCCGGGCCCGATCTCGCGGAGCAGGGCTTCCATGCGCATCCCCAGCGCCGCGTCGAGGTTGGCCGTGGGCTCATCGAGCAGCAGGACCTTCGGGCGGAGGGCCAGGGCCCGGGCCAGGGCTACGCGCTGGGCCTGGCCCGCGCTCAGCCGGGCGGCCGGGCGCCCGTCCCAGCCGTCGAGCTCGACCAGGGCCAGGGCCTCGCGGGTCCGGCGGCCGATCTCGTCGTCAGGGAGCTTGCGGAGCCTGAGGCCGAAGGCGATGTTCGCGGCGACCGAGCCCTTGAACAGGTAAGGATGATGGGTGACGAGGACGGCCTCGCGCCGGGCCGCGACGACGCGGTCGCCGTCGGCCCAGGGATCGCCGCCGAGGAACTCGAGCCGGCCCGAGGCGGGGCGGGCCAGGAAGCCGAGAAGGGTGAGCAGCGTCGTCTTGCCGGCGCCGTTCGGGCCGACCAGGGCCAGGACCTCGCCGGCGCGGACCGCCAGGGCGTCGATCGCCAGCCGGAACGAAGGCTC
>CAYOYQ010000375.1:0-1654 GCA_964408215.1 uncultured Eubacteriales bacterium | reverse complement strand
ATGATGGGGCCGCCGGATGACCTGGGATAGGCGAGGAGAGAGACCATGAGACGATCGATCCGCCCGACGCTGGCGTTGCTGGCAGGAGCGAGCCTGGCGCTCTTCCTCTCACCCGGCTGCTCGAAGCCGCGGTCGGGACCCGCCGAACGGTCCGTTCCCGGCCCGGGTGAGATCTCGCCGGCCGATACGATCGACCGCCTGGTCGCAAAGGCGGCAGATGTCAGGCCTTCCGAGCGGCAGCTCCGCTGGCAGGCGCTCGAGTTCCAGGCCTTCGTCCATTTCGGGATGAACACCTTCACCGACCGGGAGTGGGGCCAGGGGACGGAGGATCCAAGGCTCTTCGACCCGACCGATTTCGACGCCGGGCAATGGGTCGAAGCGGTCAAGGCGGCCGGGATCCGCGGGCTCATCGTCACGGCCAAGCATCACGATGGCTTTTGTTTGTGGCCCAGCAAATTCACCGAGCACTCGGTCAAGAACTCGCCCTGGAAAGACGGGAAGGGGGATGTCGTCGGAGAAGCCGCGGCGGCGTGCAAGAAGGGCGGGCTCGCGTTCGGCGTCTATCTTTCGCCCTGGGACAGGCATGAGCCGACTTATGGGGATTCGCCGCGCTACAACGAGCATTTCAAGGCCCAGCTCCGCGAACTCCTGACGCAATACGGCGAGATCTCCGAGGTCTGGTTCGACGGCGCCTGCGGCGAGGGGCCGAACGGCAAACGCCAAGTCTACGATTGGCCGGGCTATTTCGCGCTCATCCGCGAGCTCCAGCCCGGGGCGGTCATCTCCATCATGGGCCCGGACGCCCGCTGGATCGGCAACGAGGCCGGCGTCACGCGCGAGAGCGAGTGGAGCGTCCTCCCCGTCGTCGGTTTCGACGATTCGCCCGACGAGGAGAACCCCGGCGGCATCGCTCACCTCGACGCCCAGGCCAAGGACCTCGGGTCTTTCGGCCGGATCGCCGAGGCGGCCCGACAGGGCGGGCGCCTCATCTGGTATCCCGGCCAGGTCGACGTCTCTATCCGGCCCGGCTGGTTCTACCACGCGAAGGAGGATGACCAGGTCAAGCCGCTCGACCATCTCCTCGACATCTATTACACCTCGGTCGGCGGCAACGCCCAACTTCTCCTCAACATCCCGCCCGACAAGCGAGGGAGAATTCATGAGAACGACGCCCGGCGGCTCAAAGAGCTGGGGGACAGGCTCAAGGCGACTTTCGCCGTCAATTTAGCAGAAAGGGCAGGGCAGACCATGACCACGGGGCTGTGGGATCGGTTCGATGATCAGGGACGGCACGTCGGTGCAGGTCCGCTTCCCCCTAAGTTCACCTACGAGCTCGGAAGCTCGGTTCGCTTCAATGTCGTTCTGTTGAAGGAAAACCTGCGGTGGGGCCAGCAGGTCGAGGCGTTCGCGTTCGACATCGGCGACGGTCAGGATTGGAAGGAGATCGCCCGCGGCACAACGATCGGATGGAAGAAGCTGATTCGAATTCAGGCCGTTGAGACGGCCAAGGTCCGGATACGCATCCTCAGGGCGAGGGCAGGAGTTTTGTTGCTCCCGGGACCGGATTTCTTCGGGCTTTATCTCGATCCGGAACGCTGAATCGGACGGGATCACTGAAATTGGGGACACGAAACTCGATCCCCATTTCGTGAGC
>CAYOYQ010000374.1:0-1660 GCA_964408215.1 uncultured Eubacteriales bacterium | reverse complement strand
ATGATCCCGAGGCCGAAGATCGCGTTCCAGAAAGCGCTGAGCAGGGAGAAGAAGGCGACGCCGACCGCGGCCAGGACGAATATGACTGGTGTCACCGGATAGCCCCAGGTCTTGTAGGGCCGCTCGAGGTCTGGTCTTTTCTTGCGCAGGACGATGACCGCGGCCACGGTCATGCCGAAGAAGATCCACTCGCCGAAAACGACGTAGGTGAAGAGCTGCTTGAAGGTCCCCGTCAGGGTCAGCAGGATGCTCCAGACGGTGATAGCGATGATAGAAACGTAGGGAGTCAGGTACTTGGGATGGCACTCGGCCACTTTCTTGAAGAACATGCCGTCGCGGGCCATGGCGAAGTAGACCCGCGGCGAGCAGAGCATATTCTGGTTGGCCGCGCCCAGGATCGAGAACATGATGAGGAGGGTGATGAGCGTCGCCAGGAAGGGGCCGCCGACGATCTGCATAACGTCGAGGGCGACCCGGCCTTCCGACGCGGCGATCTTACCGACGGGCATGACGTAGAGATACGCCAGGTTGGCCAAGACATAGAGGACGATGACGGCCACCGTGCCGATGAGGATGCCGAGCGGCAGGTTCTTCCGAGGGTTCTTGACCTCGCCGGCGCTGTAGGTCGCCGCCTCCCAGCCCTTGTAGGCCCAGAGCGACGCGACCAGGCCGACCCCGAATGCTCCCAGAAGGCCGAAGCTGAAGGGGCCGGGCGAGGGTTCGACGAAATTCCGGACCTGGCCGTGGCCCTTGCTGAAGAAGAAGGCGCCGACGACGATAATGCCGATGGCGGCCGTCTTGAAGTAGGTCGTCCAGTTCTGGAGCTTGGATCCCCAGCGCAGCCCGACATAGTTGACGGTGCCGAGGAAGGCGACGAAGACCGCGGCGATGAGCTTCTTCACGAGCGGCGTCATCGCGACGAAGCGAGGCAGGATGTTGTGGGAGAAGGCGACGGCCAGCGTCGCGATGGCGCCCGAGTCGATGACCAGGAACAGGGTCCAGCCGAAGAGGAAGGAGATCAGCGGACCGTAGGCTTCGCGGAGATAGACGTAGATGCCGCCGGCTTCGGGCATGGCCGCACCAAGCTCGGCGAAGGCAACCGCCCCGAAGAAGCTGAGCAGCCCGCCGACGACCCAGACGGCCAGCATGAGGAGGGGGGCCGGCACGTCGGCGGCGATCTCGGACGGGGTCAGGAAGATGCCCGAGCCGATGACGCCGCCGATGACGATCATGACGACGTCCCAGAGGCTGAGGATGCGCGGCAGGGCGATCTTGGTCTTGTCAACAGGAACGCACACTTGGGGGTTCGGTTCCATGCGGCTCATCTCCTGCGGAGCAATGCAGACATTCCCGGGGATTCTATCAAGGGCGGGCGAAAAGGGCAAACGTCCGTCGCGGCATATTCAGGAAAAGCCCAGGTCAGCGGAGCCGATCCATCATCCGGTACTGGATGGCCTCGGAAACGTGGGGCGTCGCCAGGCCGTCGCTTCCCTCGAGGTCGGCGATCGTCCGGGCGACCTTGAGGATCCGGTCGAAGGCCCGGGCGCTGAAGCCGAGTCTCGTCACGGCCGTTTCCAGGAGCCGTTCGGCCTCGGCCGGCAGTCGGCAGAATTCCTTGACCTCTTTGGGACCCATCTGAGCGTTGGCGAAGACGCCGCGC
>CAYOYQ010000373.1:0-1683 GCA_964408215.1 uncultured Eubacteriales bacterium | reverse complement strand
CGATCATCGTGACTTCGCTCGGCGGGCTGCTCAAGCCCGTCCCGTCGCCCGCCGACCTCGAACGCCTCTTCCTCGCCCTCGAAGTCGGCGGCGAGGCCGACCATGACGCCCTGCTCGAGACGCTTCGCCGCTTCGGCTACGCCAAAGAGGACCTCATCGCCTCGCCCGGCGAGTACGCCTGGCGCGGCGGCATCGTCGACGTCTTCTCGCCGTGGGAGGCGAACCCTTTCCGCATCGAGCTCGACGGCTCGCGCGTGGCCTCGCTCCGCGAGTTCGACATCTCCAGCCAGCGCTCCCTCAAGCGGGTCGACCGCCTGACCGTTCCCGGCCTGCGCGAGTTCCCGGCGACGCCCGATTTCCTCGATCCGTGGAAGGCCGCCGCCCGCCGGCACGCCAAGGGCGCCGGCCGCGACCTCGAGCGCCGGATCGCCGGCCTCGAACGGGGCGACTTCGGCCCGAGCTTCTCGGCCCAGGCGCTCCTCCTCGCCGGCCGCTTCGTCCCTCTGACCGACTACCTCCCGGACCCCGTCTTCGTCCTCGATGATCCCGAGGCCGTCGAGTGCGAGTGGGACGCCCATCTCGACGAGCTCCGCGACCAGTACGCCGATCTCCTCACCGAAGGCGTCTTCGCCGTCCCGCCCGACGAGGTCTTCCCGGCGCGCCTCCGCCAGCGGCTCCGGAAGGAAGCCGTCCGCCTCGAGGAGCTCGGGGCACCCTCTTCCCGCGTCAAGAAGTCCTTGTCCTTCTCCCTGCCGTTTCAGCCCGTGCCGCGCTTCGAGAACCGCATCCCGTTCTTCCTCCAGTATCTGAAGAAGCTCCAGGACGAAAGCGACCTCTGTTACATCTACCTCTCGAACCCGGCGACCCGGCAGCGCCTGGCCTCGCTCCTCCGCGAGAGCGACGTCCCGGTCTTCGAGACCGAGTCGCCGCTCGCCGTGCCGCCGCGCAACGAGGCCGTCCTCCTCGTCGGGGGCCTGCCGGCCGGCTTCAGCTATCCCAAGGAGAAGCTGAATTTCTTCGCCGAGAAGGACATCTTCACCGAGGAGAAGGTCATCGTCAGCCGGGCCTCGCGCCGGCCCTTCTTCTCCCAGTTCCAGGACCTCCGGGCCGGCGACTACGTCGTCCACACGGACTACGGCATCGGCGTCTTCCAGGGCCTGCGCCGGGTCGAGGTCGAAGGCAAGGGCCGCGAGTTCATCGAGCTCCGCTACCGCGACGGCGACAAGCTGCTCGTCCCGGTCGAGGACCTCAACCTCGTCCAGAAGTTCGCCAAGGCCGGGCCGGAGCTGCCGCCGCTCGACAAGCTCGGCACGAACACCTGGGAGAAGACGCGGACCCGGGCCAAGAAGGCGGTCGAGGCCGTGGCCAAGGAGCTGGTCGAGCTCTACGCCCGGCGCAAGGCCGTCAAGGGCCACGCCTTCGCCTCGGGCGGGGAGTGGGACGTGGAGTTCGGCAAGACCTTCGAGTACGAGGAGACCGACGACCAGCTCCGCTCGATCCGCGAGATCCGCGGGGACATGGAGGAGGAGACCTCCATGGACCGGCTCCTCTGCGGCGACGTCGGCTACGGCAAGACCGAGGTGGCCATGCGGGCGGCCTTCAAGGCGGTCATGGACGGCAAGCAGGTCGCCGTCCTCTGCCCGACGACCGTCCTGGCCAGCCAGCACCTCAAGACCTTCCGCG
>CAYOYQ010000372.1:0-1689 GCA_964408215.1 uncultured Eubacteriales bacterium | reverse complement strand
GGGCCAGGGCCAGGATCGCGACCAGAACGATCGAGCGTCTCATGTGTCCCTCCTTCCGAAGGAGGTCATTTTAGCCGAAAACGGGGCGCCCTCCAAGATGAGCCCGGCCCCCCGCGGGCCCGGGACGCCCCCTCCGCCGTCCGCGCTCCGCTTGCCATGGCCGCGAGTTCAGGTTAAAATGGATTTTCTAAAGGCACTTAGAACTCACCCTAACGAAGGAGGACGACATGAAAGGGGATCCGAAACTCATCAAGACCCTCAACTCGCTGCTCGCCGACGAGCTCTCGGCCATCAACCAGTACATGGTGCATTCCGAGATGTGCGACGCCTGGGGCTACGAGAAGCTCCACAAGGCCATCGAGAAGCGGGCCATCGACGAGATGAAGCACGCCGAGAAGCTCATCGGCCGCATCCTCTTCCTCGAGGGCCTGCCCATCGTCAGCGAGCTCAAGCCCATCTTCATCGGCAGCGACGTGCCCAAGATGTACGCTTCCGACCAGAAGGCCGAAGACGGCGCCATCAAGGCTTACAACAACGCGATCGCGCTGGCCGCGGACGTCAAGGACCAGGCCACGGGCGACATCCTCCAGTCCATCCTCAACGAGGAGGACGCCCACATGGACGAGATCGAGGAGACCCAGGACCAGATCAAGCAGATGAGCCTGCAGATCTTCCTGACCACCAAGGTCGGTTGACGGGCGGTTTCCGATGTGGGCCGCGGCCCTTCTCTGGGGGTCTGTCTGGGGCCTGACTGAGGCGACCCTCGGGCACCTCCTGCACCTGGCCCGCGTTCCCGGCCTGCCCGGCCTGGTCATGGCCCCGCTCGGCGTCTGGATCGCGGCCCGGACGGCCGTAGGGTCCCGAAGCGCCGCGGCGGTCTTTCTGGCCGGGGTCGTGGCTGCCTCGCTCAAGCTCCTCGACCTCTTCATCCCCGGCACGGACCTCCTCGCCCTGAGCCGGCCGATCCAGGCCATCCTGCTCGAGGCCCTGGCCGTCGCCGTCTGGGCCGGACTCAGAGAAACGGAGAGGCGGACGCTTCCCATGTTCTTTCGAGGCGGCCGCGAACGTCCCCATTTTCTCTTGACGGGGAGGCCATGACGGACGGCCGGCTGAAAAAGAGGATCGAGACCTCGACCATGAGCCGCCGCGGCTTCCTCCGCTGGAGCGCTCTCGTCGGCTCGGCGGCCGCGTCCTCGAAGGCCTTCGCCGCCGGGTTCCGCCGCCGCGACCCTCGCCACGCCCTGGTCGAGCAATCGCCGTCCGAAGAGAAGATGATCCGGGCCGGCTGCCCCTCGCACAACTGCGGCGGCCGCTGCCTGCTCAAGGTCTTCGTCCGCGACGGCGCGATCGTCCGCATCGAGACGGACGACCGGCCGGGCGACACCGTGGCCGATCCCCAGCTCAGGGCCTGCGTCCGCGGCCGCGCTTACCGCAAGCGCCAGTACCATCCCGACCGCCTCCTGCGCCCGCTCAAGCGGGTGGGGAAGAGGGGCGAAGGCAAGTTCGAGCCCGTCTCCTGGGACGAGGCCCTCGACCGGATCGCGGCCGAGTTCGAGCGCATCAAAAAGGCCTACGGCAACGAGGCCTTCTACGTCCCCTACGGCACCGGGAGCTACAACCAGATCAACGGCCGCCAGACCGCCCAGCGCCTGATGAACCTCTACGGCGGCTCGCTCGGCTTCTACAACA
>CAYOYQ010000371.1:0-1693 GCA_964408215.1 uncultured Eubacteriales bacterium | reverse complement strand
ACGAGCTCGGCGAAAGGGATCTCGCCTTTGACGCTCTCGATGTCGGCGCCGGGCCAGTCGAGGAAGACTTTGGGCAGGGGCGGGACCTGGCCCGCCGCGGCGAGGACCGGGCCGAACGCGAGGAGGGCGGCGAGCGCCGCGGCCTTGACGATGCGCGGGATCATGGTCTTCATCTGTCTCCTCCGGCGCCCTACTCGATGTGGATGCTCAAGCCGCCGCCGCCGGACGAGCCGAAGCGGGGATTGATGACGTTGGTGAAGATGGAGCCGAACTGGAACTGGAAGCCGATCGCGGCGAAATAATTGCTGTTCATCGGCAGCTCGCGGAGGCGCAGGAGCTGCTCCTCGTAGGTCGGGTCGCGGCCGAGGAGGTAGATCTGGTCGTGGATCCAGGAATAGCCCCCCAGGACATAGACGCTGAAGCCTTTATAAAGGCGTAAGTTGATGATGCCGAAGGTGTTGATCCGCCAGAAGCTGAGGTCGTGAAAATAGTGGGACCCCTCGGCGCTGACGCTGATCGTGCCGAATTTCTCGCGCAGATCGAGGTTGAGGGACAGGGATTGCTGGAGAAGGGTCTGGCGCAGCCTGCCGTAGACCGTTTCCTCGTGATAATTGGCGTAGGCCAGGTTGAACTTGTAGAGGGCCCGGAGCTGGCGCCGGGTCGATTGGGAGTAGGGGAAGAAATTGTATTCGACCGCCGGGGACGCCATCAAGGCGATATCGACGTTGCTGTAGAGGGAGGACATCGTCTCGAGGTAAGCGCCGGCCGACCAGTGCTCGCCGAGGCTCTTGACGTAGACGCCGCTGGCGTCCCAGCTCGAGGTCGTCCCGATGATCGTCCCCTCGTCCGTGTTGTAGCGCTGCCTCGAGGTGTCGACGGACAGTCCCAGCCTCAATTTCGACGCCGCCGTCACCCGGCTGGCCGAGAAGGAGCCGTAGACCATCCGGCTCATGTAGCTTTCCTCGCCTGAGAAGTAGCCTTCACTGGACAGGCTGAAGACCCAGGAGTTCCAGCGGTCGTGCTCGGGCCCCGTCGCCTGGGGGCGGGTGTAATCGACGGCGATGCGGCAGGCGATCGGCGTCCGGCCGACGTAGCCCATGAGGCCGAGCTTCAGGGCCTTGACCAGGCCCTTCCGGATCTCGTCGTCCGTATCGGTCTTCGAGGTGAAATATTTCTGGACGTCGCTGAGGTCCTTGCAGTCGTTCTGGCCGATGAAGCTCAGGGTGTACTCCTGGCCGCCGCCTCCCGTCTGCTGCGTGGTGATCAGGACGTGGACCTGGGCCTCGAGGCGGTCCCGGACGTAGTTGACGAAGGTGATCTCGGTCTTGATGTAGTCGAGGTCGCAGCTGTCGCAGTCGAGGAAGACCCGCAGGGCCGTCTTTTTCAGCTCGTCGATGTTGGTCTGGCCCTGCGGCGATGCGGCCGCGACGGCGGGCCCGATGAGGAGGGCCAGGGCGGCGAGAACGAGCGCGGCTCGGGAGGGCTTGATCATGCGCGTGCTCCTCTGCGGTGGCCCACGGCCCCCCCGCGGCGTCGGTGTCTTGTCCCGCTAAGCAGCAATTCGCATGCCAGACGCGAAAAAGCGGCTATTCTCGGGGAAGGCGGCGTTCCGCCCTCTCGCTTAATACGCCCGGATGTAAGGAAATGTTACAGGTCTAGAAAAAATAGTAGGCCGCGAGGAGGACGCGAAGAT
>CAYOYQ010000370.1:0-1703 GCA_964408215.1 uncultured Eubacteriales bacterium | reverse complement strand
CCAGGACACCGTCCTCGGCCCGACGACGATCTACGGCGTCACCAAGGTCGCCGGCGAGCTCCTCTGCGATTACTACGTCCTCAAATACGGCCTCGACGTCCGCGGCTGCCGCTACCCCGGGATCATCAGCCACCAGACCCTGCCCGGCGGCGGCACCACCGATTACGCCGTCGCCATCTTCTACGAAGCCGTCAAGCACGGCCGCTACACCTGCTTTCTCCGCGAAGCGACCCGGCTGCCGATGATGTACATGCCCGACTGCCTGAAGTGCACGCTCGACCTCATGGACGCGGACTTCGCCCGGTTGAAGCACCACTCGAGCTTCAATGTCACGGCCATGAGCTTCTCGGCCGGCGAGCTCGCCGCCGAGATCCGCAGGCACATCCCCTCGTTCGAGGTCCGCTACGAGCCCGACTTCCGCCAGGCCATCGCCGACTCCTGGCCGGCCTCGATCGACGACAGCGCCGCGCGCGCGGAGTGGGATTGGAAGCCGGATTACGATCTGGCCGCCATGACCGCCGACATGCTGGACGCCCTGCGCAAACGGCACGCCGCCGGCACCCTGGGCGTCTGATCCCTGCTTGGCCTCGCCTAGGCCAGCCGTTCCGCAAGAAAATTCGGCAGGGCGAACGAAGCCCGGAAGACGTCAGGATTGAAGTACTTCAGCCCATCCGGGATGTAGAGCGTCCGGACCTTGGCCGGATCGACCGTGTCCGAAAGGAAGTTGTAACACCACATGCCGACGGGATAGGTCGGCACCGGGCCGAGATAGAGCGGCGAGTGGCGGAAGATCTTCTTCAAAAAGACGCTCTTGCGGGCGTGGGAATCGAGGTGAAGCATCAGCGAACCCGCTTGGGAAGCGATGATCCCGCCAGGGGCGAGCTTCGACTTGAGCTTCCGGTAGAAGGCCTCCTGATGGAGAACGGTCGACGGCCCGACCGGGTCGGACGAATCGACCAGGATGACGTCGAATTTCTCTCGGACCTTGTCGATGAAGACGTTGCCGTCCTCGACCACGAGCTCGGCCCGCGGGTCGCGGAACGTCGTCCGAAGCCAGGGAAAGTGCTCCCGGCAGGCCTCGATGACCCGGCCGTCGATCTCGACGAGCCAGGCTTTCTTGACCGGGTGCTTGAGGACTTCGCGCAGGGCTCCCCCGTCGCCGCCGCCGATGATGAGGACGTTCTTCGGGCGGGCGTGGGACGCCAGGGCCGGATGGACGAGCATCTCGTGATAGTAGAACTCGTCGCGCTCGGTCGTCTGGACGAGCCCGTCGAGAAGGAGCACGCGTCCGTAATCCCTGTTCCGGATGATCTCGATCCGCTGGAACTTCGACCGCCCCTCGTAAAGGACGTCCTTGACGGTGAAGAAGATGCCCGACGCGCCGGTCTGGTATTCCCGGGCCTCGGTCTTCGCCGCATTGAGCGCTCTCGTCGTCTTCATGTCTTTTCTCCTTCCCCAGCGGCCTCGGATCGACACGCCGCCTCCGGATGCCCGCCCATCATATCACATCTCTTTATGTATCAATGAAGTCTCCCCGAACAAAGGCGAGGCGGAGACTTCGACCTCTTCAATAATTTGAGTCTCCCCGAGACGGCGAGGGATATCACCACGAAGACCCCCGTAGCGGAAGGGGTCCCGCAGAGCGGGGGAACCGTCGGGACTGGTTCCCGGGGGGACCGGGGGGCTAGGGGTGATTCCCGAGC
>CAYOYQ010000369.1:0-1714 GCA_964408215.1 uncultured Eubacteriales bacterium | reverse complement strand
TCTCGCCAACTGGACGATGACCTATTTCTTCATGATGGCCGGCCGCTTGGCCGACCTGCCGGGAACGCTCCGAAGGATGTTCAGGCGAGGACGCTGATGGTTCGCCGCCATGTCATCGGGGGCCCGATCCCGGCCGGAGAGGAGCGCGAATGAGGGCCGATTCAAATTCAGCGATCCCCCGCGAAGAGATCCCTTGGTTCCCGACGATCGACCCGAAGAAATGCACGAATTGCGGCGCCTGCAGGGAGTTCTGCCCCAATGGGGTCTATGCTGGCGCCGGGTCGATCATGGAGGTGGCCCTGCCGTTCCGATGCGTCGTGGGCTGCGGCGGATGTGTCAGCCTCTGCCCTCCCCGGGCCATATCCTTTCCGACCGACGAGTCGCTCATCGAGAACCTGCGGGCTCTCCGTGAAAAATACGGAGCTAAGAGGTCAGGCCCCTCGGAGGCCTGAGAGGAGCGGTCATGAGCAAGGATAGAACCCGAGTCCTCTTTGTCTGCGTCCACAACAGCGCGCGGAGCCAGATGGCCGAAGCGTTCCTCAATTCCCTGGCGGGGGACCGGTTTGAGGCCTTCAGCGCCGGTCTCGAGCCGGCGCCGCTCAATCCGCTGGCGATCGAGGCGATGAAGGAAGCCGGGATCGACATCTCGCGCAACGCGGCCAAGAGCGTCTTCGACATCTACAGGAGCGGGGCCCTCTTCGGCTACGTCATCGCCGTCTGCGACGCCGAGTCCGCCCAGCGCTGTCCGGTCTTTCCGGGCGTAACGCGGACCATCGTCTGGAGCTTCCCCGACCCGGCCTCGTTCACGGGTCCGCCGGACGAACGGTTGGCGGGGACAAGGCAGGTCCGCGACGCCATCAAAACGAAGGTCGAGGAGTTCATCAGGGAAATCGCGGACGGAAGATTCAGGGCCCTGGATTTTTCGACGGCCGACAAAAAGGACGAATAATATTTCAAGCGCCGGAGGCGGATGACGACGTCCGGCCCTTGACAGCCGGGCCGCCGCGATTTAAAGTATATGCGCTGATACTTAAACACTTTCAGGTCCCTGAAGCTCGTGTCTGACCCGAAGACATCGGCCTGCATCTTCGCGGTGCTCTCCGCGGAAGCTCGCGTGCGCATCATCGACCTGCTCAAGCGCCGCCCCCTCTGTGTGAGCGCCTTGGCCCGCATCCTCCGGATCACTCCCGCGGCGGTCTCGCAGCATCTCCGCATCCTGCGGCAGGCCGGGATCGTCACGGCGGTCAAGCGCGGCTATTTTGTCCACTATGAAGTCAACAGGGCGACGCTGGCGAAATGGAGGAAGGAGACGGAGGGCCTGCTCGCGGTTCCGCCCGTAACGGACCGGAAGGGCGCGCCGTGATCAGTGCGGGCGGCGAGGCGATCGTCGTGGAGGGCCTGGCCAAGAGCTTCGACTGCGTCCGGGCCGTGGCAGGGATTGATTTCGAGGTCCGCCGGGGTGAGCTCTTCGGCTTTCTGGGGCCCAACGGCGCAGGCAAAACCACCACGATCAATCTGCTCACGGGGCTCGCCCGGCCGGATTCAGGGTCGATCCGGATCGGGGGGGTCGATTGCACAAAGGACCCCAAGGCGGCCCAGCACTTGATCGGCGTCGTCCCGGACGAAAGCAACCTCTATCCGGAATTGTCGGGCTTCGACAATCTGTGCTTCTGCGCGGCCCTCTACGGCCTGGGCAAGGCGGAGCGCCGGAAAA
>CAYOYQ010000368.1:0-1720 GCA_964408215.1 uncultured Eubacteriales bacterium | reverse complement strand
AGCCGCGCCACGCGGCCGTCATTGCCGCCGCGCGGCAGGTGAGATCCGATATCCCGGTCTGCTACCACAGCGACGGCAACTGTTGGGACGTCATCCCCGACCTCATCGAAGCCGGCGTGACGGTCCTGAATCCTATCCAGCCGGAATGCCTCGATCTCGCCGCCGTCAAACGCACCTTTGGCGACCGGCTTGTCTTCTGGGGGGGCATCGGCACCCAGACGACCATGCCCTTCGCGAGCCCCGACGAGGTCTATCGGACGGTGCAAAAGACGATCGAGACGCTAGGCCCGACCGGCTACCTCCCTTGCCCGACCCATGTCCTCGAGCCCGAAGTGCCATGGGAGAACATCCTCGCCTTCATGCGGGCCGTGCACGAGTACCGCTTCTAGGCTCATCTCTCATTGCTGGTAACCCTCTCGCGGCGGCGAAGGGTGCTGCCTCGATGATCCCCGTCCGTGGAGAGGGGACCCGCGCAGCGGGGGGAACCGGACGACTGGTGCCCGGGGGGCCGGGGAGCAAGAGGCAATACCCTGAGCCAAAGCCGGAAAGAGGGGTTACCTCAGTTTTTGAGCCTGAGCCGGACCGTGCCTGTGACGGTCTCTCCCTTTTTGATGAGCCGGCCCGCGCCGTACTGGAATCCCTGGACCGACCATTCCTTGGGCCCGCCCGACCCGCCATAATAATCCAGGGCCTTGAGCTCGATCTCGTGCGGCGTGAGCGAGGCGCGAACGGTCTGCTTTCCGTCCGAAACGACCCGGACCGCACCGCCCGGGCCGGAAAGCGAGGCCCAGTAGACGTCGCGCTTGGCGCTCCGGAAATCGTTCGAGCCCCAGACATGATCGTCCAGGGCGTAGGGACGGTCGCCGGGCGGCACGGTCATCGCCGCTCCCGGGTGGGCCAGGGCCCTGCCGCGGGGGCGT
The DNA here is from genome assembly GCA_964408215.1 of uncultured Eubacteriales bacterium. Classification (GTDB taxonomy): domain Bacteria; phylum Acidobacteriota; class Aminicenantia; order Aminicenantales; family Saccharicenantaceae; genus RBG-16-66-30. The sequence goes on along the minus strand of CAYOYQ010000368.1, from coordinate 800 downwards.
CCGATATAATCGTCCGGATAAGACGAATACTCAGCCTCGCGCTCCCACTCGAGCGTGCCGAAGGAGAGAGGCAGATCGAACTCGAGCCCGAGCTCGCGCACCCAGAGGTCCGGGCCGTCGTAGGTAAAAGAGTAGGCAAACTCGGCTTGGCCGTTGCGGTCGAAGCGGATGTCGTAGCCGCCGGTCCAGTCGTTCCCGAAGCGGCCGTTCCAGCGGATGGCGCCGTCGCCGTGCGTCTCGCCGGTAAAGACCCAGCCGGCCGGGTCGTCGCCCGCCGGCGCCTCGCTCTTCAGGACGTGGAGCCGCGGCCCCTTGAGCAGGACCTGCGTGTTCGCCGCTAGTCCCCACATCAACTCGCCGCTGACGCGCTCGTAGGCGAGCTCGCAGCCGTCGCCGCGGAGATAGACGACCGACGCCCCCGAAAGATAGCGGTCCTTCGCCTCTTCGACGATTTCGGCGGGCTGGCCCATCCTCCAGGCCTCGGCCGCCCGGCGCTTGAAGGCCAGGTGGAAGCTGTTGACGAGCCGGCCTCTGTCGATATAGCTCAGCTCGAGCGTGTCGTCGGGCCCGGCCTCGGACGGGATCTCGATCGTCCCCGATGAGCGCGGGGCCACCTTCGGCCGGACCGTCCCGGACTTTCCGGCGAGCGACCAGCGCCATTCATAGATCCCGAGGTCCTCGAAGACGTTCTGGTTGAACACGGGGACGCGGACCGGGCCGGGAGCGAGAGGCGACGTCGATATCTGCGCCGGCGAGTAGGCCTTCCGGCAAAGCTCCCATTCGGGACGCGGCCGCCGCCA
>CAYOYQ010000367.1:0-1750 GCA_964408215.1 uncultured Eubacteriales bacterium | reverse complement strand
ACCTACTTTTTTCGAAAAAAAGTAGGTTTGACCCTCTCTTGACCGGCCCGGCACGGGATGGCTATCATGCGGCTATGCATCGTCACCGTCGAACCCCCGTGAGGTCCGTCATATTCAACCTGGTCGTGGCGCTGGCCCTGGCCGCCGGTCTCGCATCCGTTGCCGGCTGCCGCCGGGCTCTCCCCCCGGCCGAGCCGCTCAGCCTCGAGAAGCCCCTGGCCTTGTTCGACGGGCACGGCGATATCGGCCCCGTCAGCCGGCCGGGCGCCGTCCTCGATGAGCCCGCGTCGGGCGGCCTGATCCTCGAGGGGGCCGGGGCTAACATGTGGTTCGGCGCGGACGAGGGGCACTTCATCTGGAAGAGGATCGAGGGCGATTTCATCGTCAGCGCCCGGGTCGAGTTCCTCGGGCAGGGCGTCGAGGCCCATCGGAAGATCGGCTGGATGGCCCGGGCGTCGATGGACCCGGGCGCGCCCCACGCCAGCGCTGTCGTCCACGGCGACGGCCTGACCTCGCTCCAGTTCCGGAGAGAAGCCGGAAAAGACACCGAAGAAACAAAGCTCGTCCTCACCGGGGCGGGCCAGGTCCAGCTCGAGCGCCGCGGCGCGACGTTCATGATGTCCGCCGCCCGCTTCGGCGAGCCTTACGAGACGGTGAGCATCACCGGCCTGGCCCTTGGCGACGAGGTCCTCGTCGGCCTCTTCATCTGCTCGCACAACGCCTCCGTCTCGGAGAAAGCCCGCTTCACGAACGTCCGGGTCATCCTCCCCGCCCCGGCGGACCTCGTCCCCTACCGGGACTATCTCGGCGGCGCGATCGAGCTTCTCGAAGTCGACACCGGCCGGCGCACCACCGTCTTCCGCTCCGACCGTCCCATCCAGGCGCCCAACTGGACCACGGACGGCCGCTTCCTTCTTTATAATGTCGACGGCCGCATCGACCGGCTCGAGTTGGCCACGGGCAAGGTCTCGACGCTCGACACGGGATTCGCCACGGCCAACAACAACGACCACGTCCTGTCCTTCGACGGCAAGCGGCTCGGCCTCAGCCACCACAGCGCCGACGACAAGGGCGAGTCGGTCATCTATGTCCTTCCGGCCAAGGGCGGAACGCCAAGGCGCGTGACCGCCAAGGCGCCGTCCTATCTCCACGGCTGGTCGCCGGACGGGCGGTCCCTCGTCTACACGGGCGGGCGTGACGGGAGCTATGACATCTACCGGATCCCGGTCGAGGGCGGCGACGAGATCCGCCTGACCGACGCGCCCGGGCTCGACGACGGCCCGGAATACGCGCCCGACGGCCGCTTTATATATTTCAATTCCGCCCGGACGGGCGATATGCGCATCTGGCGGATGGCCCCGGACGGGAGCGGGCAGGAGCCGGTCACGTCAGGCGAATTCCACGACTGGTTCCCGCACGTCTCGCCGGACGGGAGTCGCATCGTCTTCCTCTCGTTCCTCAAACATGTCGCCGCGGACGACCACCCGTTCTACGAACAGGTCTATCTCCGGATGATGCCCGCCGACGGCTCCGCCGCGCCCCGCGTGATAGCCTACGTCTACGGCGGCCAGGGCACGATCAACGTCCCGTCCTGGTCGCCCGACGGGAAGCATATCGCCTTCGTCAGCAACTCCCGCCGTCAACGGGGGACATGATACTCTGTCCCCGATTTCGTCCCTTCTCAAGGCCGGTCGAGCTCACGAAATGGGGATCGAGTTTCGTGTCCCCAATTTCAGTGATCCCGTCCGAT
>CAYOYQ010000366.1:0-1780 GCA_964408215.1 uncultured Eubacteriales bacterium | reverse complement strand
GGCCCAGCTCGACCGCGGCGAGCGGCTGACCGAGATCCTCAAGCAGGGCCAGTACCTGCCCCTGCCGGTCGAGAAGCAGGTCCTCATCATCTACGCCGGCAACCGCGGCTACCTCGACGAGGTCCCCGTGGCCGCGATCCGGGCCTACGAGAAGAAGCTCTACGAGCACTTCGAGAGGGACCACGCCGGGCTCCTGACCCGCATCCGCGAGAAGAAGCAGATCGACACGGCCCTCGACGGCGAGATCAGCGCCGCCCTCCGGGCCTTCAACGCGGTCTTCAAGGACAGCCTGAAGTAGCATGGCCACCCTCATCGACCTGCGCCGGCGGATCCAGAGCGTCCGCAACAGCCAGCAGATCACGCAGGCGATGAAGACCGTCTCGACGGCCAAGTTCCGCAAGGCCCAGCGGACGGTCCAGGAGGCCCGGCCCTTCTGGCACCTCTTCCCCGACCTGATGGACCGGCTGGCCTATTTCGCCGCGGCGGGGACGCACCCGCTCCTGCTCAGGCGCGACGAGAAGAGGATCGCGGTCGTGGTCATCACCGCCGACAAGGGCCTGGCCGGGGCCTACAACTCGAACCTGCTCGAGGCCGCCGACGCCTTCATTGCGGGGAAGCAGCGCGGGCAGGGGGCCGCGGTCCGGCTCGTCCTCATCGGCAAAAAGGCCGTGGCCCACTTCCGCAAGCGCCCCGAGCCCGTCGACCGGGCCTACGGCGACCGGACCGACCGGCTGGCCCGGGAGGAGCTCCGCGACCTGGCTGAGCTCCTCATGCGCGAGTACACGTTCCAGAGGACCGACGCGGTCTATATCGTCAGCAACGAGTTCAAGTCCATCCTGGCGCCGCGGATCATGACCCACCAGGTCCTGCCCGTCGACCCCAGGCCCGGCGGAGAGCCCTCGGCCACGTGGCGGCCCGACTGGGACCCCGGCGCGGACCGCCTGGCCGCCTTCATCCTGCCGCTTTGCGTCGAGAGCCAGATCCACCACGCCTTCCACGAATCGCAGGCGGCCGAGCAGGCGGCCCGGATGATGGCCATGGACAACGCCACCAAGAACGCCGGGGAGCTCATCGACGACCTCGTCCTCCAGCTCAACAAGATCCGCCAGGCCGGGATCACCAAGGAGCTGCTGGAGATCATGACCGCCGTCGAAGCGCTCAGGCAGAACGACTAGGGAGAGACCCATGGATCAGAAACAGGCCAAGATCGGGACCGTCGTCCAGGTCATCGGGCCGGTCATCGACGTCAAGTTCGAGGGCGGCGCGCTGCCCGAGATCTACACGGCCGTCCGGGTGACGAGCGAGGGCTTCGATGTCGCCGAGCCGATCTCGATCGTCGTCGAGGTCGAGCAGCACATCGGCGAGGACCGGGTCCGCTGCGTCTCCATGCACCCGACCGAAGGGCTGGCCCGCGGCATGAGGGCCGAGAGCCTCGGCGGGCCGATCGCGGTCCCCGTCGGCGAGGGGACGCTCGGCCGGGTCATGAACGTCATCGGCGAGCCCGTCGACAAGCTCGGCCCGATCGTGACGGAGAAGCGCTATCCCATCCACCGCCTGCCGCCGGCGCTCGAGGACCAGAGCACGAAAAGGGAGATGTTCGAGACCGGCATCAAGGTCATCGACCTCATCCAGCCGTTCCTCAAGGGCGGCAAGATCGGCCTCTTCGGCGGCGCGGGCGTCGGCAAGACGGTCATCATCCAGGAGCTCATCCACAACGTCGCCCTGAAGCACGGCGGCTACTCGGTCTTCGCCGGCGTCGGCGAGCGGACCCGCGAGGGCA
>CAYOYQ010000365.1:0-1788 GCA_964408215.1 uncultured Eubacteriales bacterium | reverse complement strand
AGTCGGTCAGCAGGCCGCCGAGGCCGCGGTCCTGCCAGCGGTCCTGGACGAGGACGGCGTACTCGGCCGCGCGCCGGCCGGGCTCGGCGACGAGCCGGCCGATCCCGACGAGGCGGCGCTCCGGCCCCTCGCCGGTCTCCGCGACGATGGCCATCTCCCGGTCGTAATCGATGTAGCAGTAGCGGCTGGCCACGTCGTGCGACTGCCAGAAGAAGAAATAGCGGAAGCGGGAATAGATGGATTCGCGCGAGCAGCTGGAGAGGAGGGCGAGCCAGAGCGGCTCGTCCTCGGGCCGGATCGGTCGGAGCGTCAGCGGCGTCCCGTCCCGGAGCTTCACGGCCCGGACGAACTCCTCGGGATAAGGGCGGAGCGAGAGGTGGGCGTAGGGCCGGTCCGGGTCCTCGGCGGCGCCGCGGTCGCCGACGATCCGGGCGTCGAGGGCCAGGACGCCCTCGGGAGTGACGAGCAGGGGATTGACGTCGAGCTCGGCGACCTCGGGGAAGTCGGCGGCGAGATAGGACAGCCGCACCAGGACTTCGATGAGCTTGTCGACGGCCGCGGCGGGCTGGCCCCGGTAGCCCTCGAGGAGCGGCCGCATCCTGAGCCCCTCGAGCATGAGCCGGGCCAGGCGCTCGTTGAGCGGGGGGAAGCCGATCGTCCGGTCGCGGTAGATCTCGGCCGCCGTCCCGCCCATGCCGGCCATGACCACGGTCCCGAAGGTCGGGTCCTTCTTGACGCCCAGGATCATCTCCAGGCCGTCGCGGCCGCGGGCCATCGTCTGGACGGTCACGCCCTCGAGACGCGCGTCCGGCGCCTTTCGAGCGACGGAGGCGAGGATCGCGGCGAAGGCGGCGCGGACGGCGGCGGCGTCCGCGAGGTCGAGGGCGACGCCGCCGACGTCGGTCTTGTGGGTGATGTCGGGAGAGAGGACTTTGAGGACGACGGGGTAGCCCATCGCGTCGGCCGCAGGGACCGCATCATCGGCCGTCGCCGCCGTGACCGGCCGGGTCACGGGGATGCCGTAGGAGGAGAGCAGCTCCTTGGACTGCGCTTCCGAAAGTGGGCCGGCGGCGGACGCGAGCAGGCCGGCGAAGCGGGCCCGGAGACCCTTGCGGTCGAGGGGCAGATCGACGCGGATGTCACGGGGCGTCTCGTAGAGGGCCCCGAGATTGCGGGAATAGGTGACGAGGGTCATGAAAGCGCGGACGGCCTGCTCGGGCGTCGCGTAGGTCGGGATGCCCGCCTCGCTCAGGAGCGACGTGCCTTCGCGCATGGCCGCCCCGCCGAGCCAGGCGGCGAGGACGGGCTTGGGCGTCGCCGCGGCCAGGGCCGCGACCTCCTTGGCGATGGCCGTCGGGTTGGTCATGGCCTGGGGCGTGATAATAACGAGCAGGGCGTCGACGCCGGGGTCCTGGAGAACGATCGTCGCGGCCTTGGCCACGAGCTTGGACTTGGCGTCGCCCAGGACGTCGACCGGGTTGCGGCGGGACCACTGGGGCGGCAGGCTCTGGTCGAGCTCGCTCATGGTCGGGTCCGACAGGCGGGCCAGCGTGCCGCCCGCGGCGACGAGGGCGTCGGTGGCCATGACGCCGGGCCCGCCGGCGTTGGTCAGGACGGCCAGGCGCGGCCCCTGGGGGACCTTGTGCCGGCCGACGAGGTCGGCGCAGTCGAAGATCTCGCCGATGTTGAAGACCCGGACCAGGCCCATGCGCTGGAAGGCGGCGTCGTAGACGGCGTCCTCGCCGGCCAGGGCGCCCGTGTGCGAGGCGGCCGCGGCGGCCGATTCGG
>CAYOYQ010000364.1:0-1830 GCA_964408215.1 uncultured Eubacteriales bacterium | reverse complement strand
ACAAGCAGGGCGCGACGGTCATCATCGGCAGCCACGACCGCGAGCTCATCCGCCACTTCGGCGACAACATCCTGTTCCTGCAGAAGGGCAAGATCGTCGGCAAGGAAGCGCACTAGTGTTCGAGAAGCTGAAGTTCTTCCTCAACGTCACGGGCAACAACCTGTGGCAGTTCCGGACGCGGAACATCTTCAGCGTGACCATCATCTGCCTGTCCTTCCTGACGGTCGGCATCTTCGTCTCGCTGGCCAACAACCTCCGGGCCACCGCCCGCGAGCTCTCGAGCAACATGACCATCGCCTTCTATCTGGACAAGGGCCTGACCCCGACCGCCGTCGACGCGGTGCGACGGGAGATCGGCCAGCCGGCCTTCATCGAGAGCGTCCGGACCGTGACGCCGGACGAGGCCCGGGAGCGGTTCCGGGCGAGCTTCCCGGAGCTGGCCGACATCGTCGCCGGCCTCGAGGCCAACCCCTTCCCGCCGTCGATCGAGATGCGCGTGAACGCCAAGGCCTGGGCCGCGCGGGACATCGCCGCGTTCGTCGCCGCGGCCAAGACCCGGCCGGGCGTCACCGACGTCCAGTTCAACCAGGACTGGGTCGAGAAGATGCAGGGCTTCAGCCGCCTGGCCGGGGCCATCGGCGCGTTCCTCGGCGGCATCCTGATCCTCACATCCTTTTTCATCATCTCCAACGTGGTCAAGCTCAACGTCTTCGCCCGCAAGAACGAGATCGAGATCCTCCGCTTCGTCGGCGGGACGAACCTCTTCATCCGCATCCCCTTCTGGCTCGAGGGCATCACCCTGGGGCTCCTCGGCAGCCTGCTCTCGCTGGGGCTGCTCTTCATCGTCATCAACCTCTTCCCGGTCTACCTGGGCTCCTCGCTCGGGGCGCTGCAGCAGATCCTGCGCTTCCGCTACCCCGACCTGAACCAGGCCATCGCCCTCCTCGGCGGCGGAGCCGCCACCGGCTTCATCGGCAGCGCCACGTCCGTCTCGAAGTTCTTGAAGGTCTAATAAGAGGGGGCCAGACCGACTCTTTCGCATGAAGAACTCGTTCAGGATATCTCTCAGAACCGCGGCTCCGAGTCACTCCGCCGCGTTTCTGATGGTCGCTCCTCAGAATCCGCTCCCTGATGTAGGTTTGACCCCCTCTTGATTTTGTCTTAGAATCGGGGCAAATGGCATCGCTAGGTCAGGGTTTGCGCGAGGCGCGTGAGGCCCGCCACATCTCTATCGAAGAGATCGCGTCCGTCACCAAGATCGTCCCCCGCTACCTCGAGGCCCTCGAGAACGACCGGTTGGACATCATGCCGGGCGGCTTCTTCATCAAGGGCATCATCCGCACCTACGCCAAGGCGATCGGCCTCGACGGCGAGGGGATCCTGGCCCGCTACAAAGAGGCCGGGCTCATCGGAGGCCAGGAGCGCAAGCGCGGGCTCTTCCAGAAACCCCTCGCAGAACCGGCGCCGCCCCTGCCGCCTCCTTATACCCCGTCCGCTCCGGTCGAGCCCCTTGAGGGAACGGCCGGGTCCGCCGCTCCCGAACCGGCCCCGCCGCCGGATCGGCAGGCACAAGAAAAGCCGGAACAGATGGAGGAGCCGGCGCCCGCGCCCGCCCCTGCCCCCGAGCTCGTCTTCGAACCGCTCCCAAAGCCGGGGATTTCGGCGGCCGCCCGCAAGCGGATCATCTCCTGGACCTGGAGGGTCCTCGCCCTCATCGCCCTCTTCACGGTCCTCGTCGTGATCTGGTCGAACCGGCGGCCCCGTCCGCCCCAGGCGACGCCAGGAGAGGTCGCGACCGTCCTCGCCGACGGGACCCTGCCGCCGCCCCCG
>CAYOYQ010000363.1:0-1831 GCA_964408215.1 uncultured Eubacteriales bacterium | reverse complement strand
GGTGAGTGAACAATCCGAACTTCGGTTACCTGATTAGATGAGTTGACACGCCGCGCCGGCCTATCTTGAACAAACCCGATATTAATGCTAGTATTTCAAAGTCCATTCTTGTATTTCCTATGAAAGCGACGCCCATGAAGCGACTCGTCATCCTCGGGGCCGGCACGGCCGGGACCATCCTGTCCAACCTCCTCCGCCGGCGCCTGCGTAAATCGGACTGGGCCATCACCGTGGTCGACCGCGACAACGACCACTATTACCAGCCCGGCTTCCTGTTTATCCCCTTCGGCTTCTATGCTAGGAAGGACATCCTCAAGCCGCGCGCGAAGTTCCTGCCCCGCAGCGTCGAGTTCATCGTCTCCGAGATCGACCGAATCGATGCCGCGGCGAACGAGGTCGTTTTCCTCGACGGCAGCCGCATCCCCTACGACATCCTCATCGTCGCCACCGGCGCCGAGATCGTCCCGGCCGAGACGCCCGGGATGCTCGACGGCTGGCGCGACACGATCTTCGACTTCTACACCCCCGACGGCGCCGAGGCCCTGGCCGCCAAGCTCCAGGCCTTCCCGGGCGGGCGGATCGTCATCCACGTCAACGAGACGCCCATCAAGTGCCCGGTCGCCCCGCTCGAGTTCGCCTTCTTCTGCGACGACTGCCTGCGCCGCCATCACCGCCGCGACGCGATCGAGCTCGTCTACGTCACGCCCCTCGACGGCGCCTTCACAAAGCCCGTGGCCTCGAAGGCCCTCGGCGCGCTCCTCGGCGAGAAGCGCATCCAGATGGTGACCGATTTCAACGCCGAGCGCATCGACGCCGCGGCCCGCAAGATCATCGGGTACGACGGCCGCGAGGTCCCTTACGACCTCCTGGTCACGGTCCCGACGAACATGGGCTCGGAGATGATCGAGCGGTCGGGGCTGGGCAACGAGTTCCGATTCCTGCCGACCGACCCCCACACGCTCCGCTCCAAGAAGCACGCGAACATCTTCGCCATCGGCGACGCCACCGACCTCCAGACGTCCAAGGCCGGGTCCGTGGCCCACTTCCAGGCCGAGATCCTGGCCGAGAACGTCGTCCGGTCGATCGAGGGGAAGCCGCTCGAGCCGGCCTTCGACGGCCACTCGAACTGCTTCGTCGAGGCCGGGAAGCGCAAGGCCATCCTCATCGACTTCAACTACGACGTCGAGCCGCTCCCGGGGCGCTTCCCCTTCCCGGTCGTGGGCCCGATGCCGCTGCTCAAACCGAGCCGGATCAACCACATCGGGAAGGCCGCCTTCCGCTGGATCTACTGGCACATGCTCCTGCCGGGCCGGCCCATCCCGTTCGTGCCGTCGCGGATGAAGATGGCCGGGAAGAAGCGGCCGGCGCCGGAGGGGCCGGGCGGCGGCGCGGCGGCGTAGCAGCAGGCGAAACGGAAAATAAATAAAAGCTGAGTTCGCGCCGGCTCAGGCAAGACCGAGAGATAGAACGGAGAAATAAGAGAGATCGATTCAAGGAGTTTTAGAGGGAGAGAACATGCCGCAAAAACAGTACGGAACGGCCACGGTCGAGGTCGATGCCGAGGGTTATTTGACCGACTTCTCGCAATGGACGCGCGACATCGCCGCGGCCATCGCCAAGGAGGAGGGCATCGGCGAGCTCACGCCGGCCCACTGGAAGGTCCTCGAATACCTGCAGAAGGAGTTCAAGGAGACGGGCCAGGTGCCGAGCATCCGCAAGCTCAACAAGAGCGGCGTCACGAGCACCAAGGAGCTCTACGAGCTCTTCCCCGGCGGCCCGGCCAAGAAGGCGGCCAAGATCGCCGGGATGAAGAAGCCCGAGGGCTGCGTCT
>CAYOYQ010000362.1:0-1850 GCA_964408215.1 uncultured Eubacteriales bacterium | reverse complement strand
TCCCCCGGGTCTACTACTCCATGGCCGAGGACCGGACCCTCCCCGGAATATTCCATAAGGTCAATCCCAAGACCCAGACCCAGGAGTTCGGACTGCTTTTCCTCGGCGCGATCATCCTCGTCTCGATCTATTTCCTGAAGACGTTCGAGAACATCGTCAACTACGTCATGTTCCTCGACACGATCACCCTGGCCATCGTCTCGTCGTCGGTCTTCTTCCTGCGGCGCAAGGCCAAGAGGTCCGGCGAGATCTACACCGGCTACCGGGTGCCCCTCTACCCCGTGCTGCCGGCGGTCTTCATCCTGTTCATGCTGGCCGTCGCCGCGAACGTCCTCGTGACCCAGACGCGCGAGGCGCTCTACGGGACGATCTTTTTCGCCGTCGGCTTCCCCGTCTTCCTGCTGATGCGCCGGGTCAGCCGCTGAAACGGGACACGTACCGAAGCGGTACGTGTCCCCTTCTTTCGTCCCCTTCATGGTAGAATAAGGAGGAGAAGGAGGGTGACGTGGAGAAGACCCGCAAGATCCAGAAAGTCCTGATCAGCCAACCCACGCTCGAGGGCGCCGGCGTCCATCTCCGCCGCGGCTTCGGCTTCCGCGAAGTCCCGATGTTCGATCCCTTCCTGATGTTCGACGACTTCCGCCAGGACGACCCGGAGAAGTACCTGCCCGGCTTCCCCTGGCATCCTCACCGCGGCATCGAGACCATCACCTACATGCTCCGGGGCACGGCCGAGCACGGCGACAGCATGGGCGGAAGCGGCGTCATCGGCCCCGGCGACGTCCAGTGGATGACGGCCGGGAGCGGCGTCATCCACCAGGAGATGCCGAAGGGCGGCCCGGACGGCCGCATGGGCGGCTTCCAGCTCTGGGCCAACCTGCCGGCCGCGCAGAAGATGATGGCTCCGCGCTACCGGGACGTGAAGAAGGCGGACATCCCCGAGGTCGGCCTGCCCGGCGGCGCAACCGCCAAGGTCATCTGCGGCACGGTCGGCCAGGAGCGCGGCCCTGTCCGCGACATCGTCATCGACCCGGAGTACATCGACGTCGCGATGCCGCCGCAGGCCGCGTTCGTCCACCCGACCAAGCCCGGCCACACCGTCATCGCCTACGTCTACGAAGGCCAGGGCTGCTTCTCCGACGCGCCGGGCCTGTCTTCCTACGATGTCGAACCGGCCAGCTACTTCGACCTGGAGCGGAGGTCGTTCCAAGGCGACGCCTCGGTCATCCTGTTCGGCGACGGTTCGCGGATCAAGGTGACGACCAACGACTCCCCGGTCCGGTTCCTCCTCTTTTCCGGCCGGCCCCTCGGCGAACCCGTGGCCTGGCGCGGACCCATCGTCATGAACACCCAGGAGGAGCTCCAGACGGCCTTCCGCGAGTACCGGGCCGGGACGTTCATCAAGACATCCAAGCCACGTTGAACAAAACGGGGACACGTACCGTCGGTACATGTCCCCTTGCTTTTATTGCAAACCCGGGGCGAAATCGGTAATCTTGGGGCCGAAACGAGGAGGCCCGCCATGCCGATGACCAGCCGCGAGCGCCTGGCCGCCGCTCTCAGCCACCGCCAGCCCGACCGCATCCCCGTCGACTTCAACGGCACGGCCGTCACGGGCATGCACGTCAAGTGCGTCATCGGGCTCCGCGACCACTACGGCCTGGAGAAGCGCCTGGTCAAGGTCCACGAGCCCTACCAGATGCTGGGCTGGATCGACGACGACCTCCAGACGGCTCTCGGCCTCGACGTCGAGGGCGCCTACGGGCCCAACACGATGTTCGGCTACCGCAACGAGAATTGGCAGCCCTGGCGCATGGACGACGGGACCGAGGTCCTCATGTCGGGGAATT
>CAYOYQ010000361.1:0-1869 GCA_964408215.1 uncultured Eubacteriales bacterium | reverse complement strand
CCTCTCGAGGCGGCGAGGGAATTTGCCTCGACGATCCCCGTTGCTGGAGGAGGGGACCCGCGTAGCGGGGGGGGAACCGTGCGTAACTGGTTCCCCGGGGGGCCGGGGAGCTAGAGGCAAATCCCGAGCAAAGCCGGAGAGAGGAGTCAGACCGCGAAAAGGGACTTATAGAGCCTGGGCGAGGGTGACGGCCCGGACGTCCTTCGCTCCGGCCTCTACGAGGACGCGGGCGCACTCGCGGAGCGTGGCCCCGGTCGTCGTCACATCGTCGACGAGAACGACGACCTTTCCGCGGACGCGGTCCGGGCGCCTGACGGCGTAGGCCCCGACGACGTTCCGCTCACGGTCGACGGCGCGCAGCCCGGCCTGGGCGGGGACGTTGCGGACCTTGACGAGCGGCCCTTTCAAGACATCGAGGCCTCGGGCTTTGGCCAGCTCGCGGGCCAGGAGCGCGGACTGGTTGAAGCCCCGCTCTCTCTTCCGGGCCCGGTGAAGCGGCACGGGCGCGAGGAGCTCGGCCCCGTCCCAGATCGCCGCGACACCGCCGAGAGCGTCCTCCGCGAACCGCGCCAGCGGACCGGCCAGGGGCGCGTACCGGCGATATTTGAAAAGAAGGATGACCTCTTTGAGCGCGCCGCCGTAGGCGCCGCAGGAACGATGGGCCGAGAAGGCGGGCCGTTCGGTCAGGCAGCGCCGGCAGAGATGCTCCCCGGCCTCGCCCGCGAAGAAGCGGCCGCAGACCGGGCACGCGGGGCCCCGGCGCGGGACGAGCCGGGCCAGGCAATCGGCGCAGACGATCCTCTCCCCGGCCCGGTCGAGGAGCGCCGCGCAGAGGCGGCAGGAGGACGGGAAGACGAGAAGCTCGGCGAGCTTGGCCAGGGCGGACGCCACGGCCCGGACGGGACCGGTCAAGGGACCCGGAGTTCCTCTTCGGCCTTCTCCTGGCAATCGATGCAGAGGGGCGTCCAGGGCAGGGCCAGGATCCGCTTCGGACCGATCTCCTTGTGGCAGACCTGGCAGACGCCGAACTCTCCGTGCGCGAGCCGCTTCAGGGCCTCGTCGATGAGCAGGAGCTGCTCGCGCTCGCCGTCCGACAGGCTGAGGAGGAACTCCTTGGTGTAGGAAGTCTCGGCCTTGTCCACGAGGTCCTGGGCAACGTTGGACTCCATCTCCTTGCTCTCGGTGATGGTATCCGTCAGTTTGCGGGTGATGCTCTCCTTCTTCGCCGCGAGCAGCCTGCGGAACTCTTCTTGTTCCTTCTTGCTCAGCTTCTTGGCCATGGACGACCCCTTCATTTAGCGTAGTGCCGGCCCCCGAGTAGGGTCAGGGCCCGGTAGACCTGTTCGAGCAGCACGATCCTTGCCAACTCGTGGGAGAAGGTCAGCCGCGACAGGGCGATCCTCATGTCCGCCCTCTCCACGATGCGGTCCGCGAGGCCAAGGAACCCGCCGACGACGAAGAGGAGCGGCTTCGCCGGGTCCGTTTCCCGGCGGCGCAGGAACGCGGCGAACTCATCGGACGTCATCTCCTTCCCACGGTCCTCGAGGCAGATCACGTAGGCCCCTTCGAGGTGCTTCTCGAGCCCCCGCGCCTCCAGGTCCTTGATGCGGGCGGCGTTCTTCTCCTCCAGCCCGCGGGCCTCGCGAGTCTCGATGATCTCACAGCCCGCGAAGGACCTGATGCGCGCCTCGTAAAGAGCCTGCAACCCCCGAAACTCGGGACTCTTCGTCTTGCCGGGCCAGAGGAATTTCAACCGCATCGCTAAAAACGCCCAATCACAATAGCGGTTCGACCTAGGCTTGTCAACCCCTCAAAGGCTCTATGACGAATAGTGTGGTGGAAAAAGGGGGAAGTGTGGCAGGATTTTCG
>CAYOYQ010000360.1:0-1871 GCA_964408215.1 uncultured Eubacteriales bacterium | reverse complement strand
CCGCTTTCCCGTCCCGGAGCCGCGCCTTCAGGCCCTCCCACCACTCGATCCGCTTGCGGATCTCCTTCTCGAAGCCGAGGGGGCCCGGCTCGTAGAAGCGCTTGTTTTTCAGCCGCTCCGGCATGGTCTCCATGTCCGTCGTCTCGGAGGCGCTGTCGTGGGCGTACTGGTATTCCTTGCCGTAGCCGATCTCCTTCATGAGCGAGGTCACGGCGTTGCGGATCTGCAGGGGCACCGGCTCGTGGGGGCTCCGCTCGACCTCCCTCTGGACGGCGCCGTAGGCCGTATAGATCCGGTTGCTCTTGGGCGCCGCCGCGAGATAGACGCAGGCTTCGGCCAGGGCCAGCTCCCCTTCCGGCGAGCCCAGGAAGTCGTAGGCCTCTTTGGCGTGCAGGGTCAGGGCCAGGGCCTGGGGGTCGGCCAGGCCGATGTCCTCGGAGGCGAAACGGACCATGCGCCGGGCGACATACAGCGGATCCTCGCCCGCGGCCAGCATCCGGACGAGCCAGTAGAGCGCCGCGTCGACGTCGCTGTTGCGCAGGCTCTTGTGGAGAGCCGAGATGAGGTTGAAATGCTCCTCGCCCGACTTGTCGTAGAGGAGCGTCCGCTTCTGCAGGGCCTCCTGGACGTTCTCCATGGTGATGGTCTTCGTCCGGGCCAGCCCGGCGGCGATCTCCAGCGTGTTCAGGGCCCGGCGGGCGTCGCCGTTGGCGAAGTCGATGAGCATGTCGAGCGCCCCCGCGTCGATGGCCAGGCCCGCGGCGCCGAGGCCGCGGTCCTTGTCGTCGAGGGCGTCCCGGATGATCCGGCCGAGCGCGTCCCGGTCGAGCTCCTTCAGGACCAGCACCCGGGTCCGCGACAGGAGCGGGGCGATGACCTCGAACGACGGGTTCTCGGTGGTCGAGCCGAAGAGGATGATGTCCCCCTTCTCGACGTAGGGCAGAAAGGCCGCCTGCTGGGCCTTGTTGAAGCGGTGAATCTCGTCGATGAACAGGATCATGGGCTTGCCGAAGAGCTTCCTTTGCTGCTCGGCCCGGGCCATGAACTCCTTGACCTCCTTGATCCCCGACAGGACGGCGCTGAAGAGCTCGAAGGGCAGGTCGAAGTGGCGGGCCAGCATCATGCCCAGGGTCGTCTTGCCCGAGCCCGGCGGGCCCCAGAAGATGATGGAGACGAGCCGGTTCGATCCGATGAGCTCGGAGAGGAGCTTGCCCTGGCCCAGGATGTGGTCCTGGCCGTAAACGCGGTCGAAGGTCCGCGGCCGCATCCTCTCGGCGAGCGGCGTGTGCGTCTCCTTGACGCGGTCCTTCTTGCGGGCCTCCATGGGCGTCACCGGGTCCGGATTATATCATATCCGGGCGCCCCTCCGGGCCCCTCCGAGCCTTGACCCGGGCCCCCGGAAGATGCTATCTTGGGCCTCCGGAAGCCGTGAAAAAAGAAGACACAGGGAAGCTCGTCTATAAGGTCGACGAGGTCTGCCGCCTGACGGGCATCGACGAGGCCACCCTGGCGGCCTGGGAGGAGGACTACCCCTTCCTCAGCGCCGGCCTGACCGGGAGCGGAGAAAAGTTCTTCCGCCGCCAGGACGTGGACATGATCGCCCGCATCCGCGAGCTCACGGACGGCAACACGCTGACCAAGGCGGGCATCAAGAGGCGGATCGAGGACGAGTTCGGCCTGGCCCGCTCCGGCTCCGTCCCCCCGGAGAAGATGCGTAAGGCCCTCAACAACGTCCGGGACGAGCTTCAGGACATCGTCTGCGTCCTCGACCGCAAAAAAAAGCGGTAAATCCTCCTGTTTCTGATATAATGATGGGCCCTGGTCCGGGACGTGGCGCAGCCTGGTAGCGCACATGCTTGGGGTGCATGGGG
>CAYOYQ010000359.1:0-1881 GCA_964408215.1 uncultured Eubacteriales bacterium | reverse complement strand
GGGCGATGACCATCTCCCGGACGAGGCCCATGACCCGGCTGAAGGCCGTGCCGATCGTGAAGGAGCGGACCCCCCGCGAGATGTCTTCCATATCGGCTCTTTGCCGGCCTATCTTATCCGTTTCCCGGCCGGGTCACAAGCCGCCCGCCAGGCCTCGTTCCCGGTCCAGGCTTGCGTCGCGCGGACTCGGCCCTATAATGGGCCCATGGCCTTCGACGACAGAACGAAAGCGCCCGACGACAAGGCCCTGGCCAAGGAATTAGGCGCGTCGAAAGCGCTCTGGGACGGGATCGTGGCCCACATCTCCGCGGAATACGCCCCCGTCACCGAGGCCTGGGGCTTCTACAAAGCCTGGTCCCTCCGGCTGAAGCGCAAGGACCGGACGATCCTCTATCTCCTGCCCGGGGAGGAAGGGTTCCGCTGCGCGTTCGTCTTTGGCGGCAAGGCGACCGAGGCCGCCCGGAAGACGAAGCTCCCCAAGGGCGTCCTGAGGGCGATCGACGAGGCGCCCGTCTATGCGGAGGGGCGGGGTTTCCGGCTCGAGGTCAAGACGGCCAAGGACGCAGAAGCGGTCAAAACGCTGGCCGCGATCAAGATGGCCCACTGAGGCCGGATCGACGCATCCCGGTCATCATCCGGTTCATCCTTACCGACCTCCCTGGGGGTCGAGTCCTTGGAGCTTGCCCGAAGCGACGTCATTGATGAATTCCTCGACCTTCGCTTTGATGGCGTCGCGGACCGCGCGGGTCCGGGCCAGCTTCTCGTCCCATGTGCCCGCGAACGAGGCGGGGTCCGGGAAGCTCCAGACGAGCGTCTTCGTGATCCCGGGAAAGATGGGGCAACGCTGGGCGGCCTCGGCGTCGCAGACGGCGATAACATAGGCAAAGAGGGCCCCGGCCGTGAAAAGGTCGAAGACGCTTTTGGTCGCGTTCTTGGAGATATTAAATCCCGCTTCTCTCATGGCCTCGACGGCTAGGGGATTGAGCGTCCCGGGCTCTAGGCCCGCGCTCGTGGCCGCGAATCGGTCGCCGGCGAGCGCGTTGAGGAACGCCTCGGCCATCTGGCTCCGGGCGCTGTTGTGGACGCAGACGAATAGAACGCGGGTCTTGTCGGGCCGGTCGTCCATTGAGCTCTCCTTCAAGGATCTCTAGATCCCAGGAAGATCCTACATCGGGACTGTTAGGTTTTGATAAAGAAGAAAGGGTTGACATTGTCAGCAATATCTGATATTATAGAATTATATGATTTATCTGCGCGAGCGGAGGACCCCCTATGACCGCCTCTTCGAAGCCTGAAGGCCAAGGCTGCTGTGGGATCGAAGCCTTGATAACCGTGGACGAGCGGGGCCAGATGGTCCTGCCAAAGGACATCCGCGAAGCCGCGGGGATCCGCCCCGGCGACAAGCTCGCCCTCGTCACGTGGAAGAAGGACGGGGCCGTCTGCTGCATGACGCTTATCAAGGCCGACGAACTGAAGGGGCTCGTCCGGGGCAAACTCGGACCCCTGATGAAGGACCTCATTTCCTGAAGGAGGATCGTTATGAGCGCGAAGGACAACGAAATCAAGAAGCACGTCCGTGACCGCTACGCCCGGGCGGCCAAGACGGGCTCGTCTTGCTGCGGCCCGGTCTCAAGCCCCTGCTGCTGCGGCGGTGAAACGGATGTGGATCAAAAGCAGGCCGACCAGATGATCGGGTATACTTCCGAGGAGCTCGCGATGGTCCCCGAGGACGCCAACCTCGGCCTGGGCTGCGGGAACCCGACGGCGCTGGCCGGGCTGAAGCCGGGCGAGACCGTCCTCGACCTGGGGTCGGGAGCGGGCATCGATTGCTTCCTCGCGGCCCGGAAGGTCGGCCTGTCCGGCCGCGTCATCGGCGTGGAC
>CAYOYQ010000358.1:0-1885 GCA_964408215.1 uncultured Eubacteriales bacterium | reverse complement strand
CCAAGGATCGGCGCGAATAGATCGCTGGAAAAACTCCCCAATTGATCGGGAGTATAGGGCGGACCGGAAATCAAGTCAATTCATTCAAAAATGGGGGACATGATCCCCTGTGAATGGATCGGGGACACAGTACCGATTTCCCTATTTTCCCAGCCAGTCCGCATTCGTCTTGAAGTTCGTGGCCGCGAAGCGGACCCGGTAGGGGTAGCGGATCTTGACGAAGTCGAAGTCCCCGTCATGGGGCTCCTCGTAGACGTTGAGGAGGGGGGCCGAGCCGGGGTAATGGACGTTACTGGCTCCGGCCTGGCCAAAGAGGGCCAGGGCGGGCAGGATGTCGGCGTCGGGAACGGCCAGGACGACCGTCTGGAGGTAGCGGCGGGCCTTGGCCAGAAGGGCGGCCACGGAGGCGATGTTCTCCGCGGGCATGACCTGGACATAGCGGTAGACCTCGTCTGGGAACCAGAACGCGGGCTTGTCCGCCACCCGGACGAGGGCCGAGCCGTCGCTCGCGATGAGGACCGACGACGAGCCCGCGAAGATGCGGGCCAGGCCGCGGCCGACGGGCTTCATAGCCGCATTGACGGGGGAAACGAGCGCGGCATGGCGGCCGAGGGCCTCGACGAGCTTCGAGGCGAAGGCCCGGTGGTCGCCCTGGACATACACATTCTTGACGCAGTAGCAGGCCGCCCCGTCGAAGGCCGAGATGTCCTGGACGAGGCCCGCCAGGGCCTTTTCGCGGAGGTCGGGGGACGAGGCGAACTCGCGGGAGATGTAGGCGGCGCCGACTTTGTGGCCGTGGCCGAGCACGATCGGGCCGCGGCCCAGGCGCTTGGCCCTGGCTTCGACGTCGCGGACCGTCGCGTCCGAACCCAGGACGTTGACGGCGGACGATGCGGCGAGCAGGAGGTCCTCGACGGCCGCGTCGCCCCCTTTCCAGTAGCCGCAGGCGATCGTCGCCCGGACGAGGGGCGCGATCTCGGCCATCTTGGAGAGGTAGAGCATCGGGAAGACGGCCGAGGTCGACGGGAGCTTGATGACCTGGGCCGCGCCCTTCGACCAGTCCCCTCCCCCGCTCGCGGTGTCGAGGGGCAGGCCGATGCGGGTCAGGACGGCCGAATAGCCGACGACGTTGCCCGACGCGAAATGGCTGAGGAGACCGGGCGAGGGGCAGCGGGTGAACGGGGAGTTCAGGCCGAAGCGCTGGAGATGGCCGAAGGCCGTCTCGACGGGGCGCCGCGTTTGGAAGGCCCGCTCGACGAACCGGCCGACGAGGGACCGGTCGTAGGCGGCCAGGGGCCGGAAGATGCCGAGGCCGAAGCGCTCGATGTCGTGACGCGAAAAGCCGTCGACGCGCTGGATGAGGTCGACGATGGAGCGGACCTCGGGACGGGCGGGGTCGGCGAAAAAGGCGTCGAGGCGCCTCATGGCGTCCTGGATCTCGGCGGGGGAAAGCGCGGCGAAGACCTCGCGGGAGCGGGCGCGAAGGGCCGGGAGAAGGGCGGCCAGGGGGGCGGCTTCGACGAGGGGAAAGCGGAGGGTCAGGCCGGCGGTCGTCTCGGTCTTCGACGCCTCGATGTAGGGGTCGCGGAATTCAATCACCGGAGATCTCCGCGGCCTTGAAGGCGCAGCCGACGGTGCCGGAGGCTTCGGCCCCGGCAAAGCGAGAGACGTGGGTGAAGGCGGTGACGGAGCCGTCGGGGTCGGAGCTGGCGATCTCGGCCTCGTCGAACTGCAGGACCGAGGTATTGGCCGCCGTGGGCCGGCCCGCGACGTAGGGCGCGACGACCTTGATGAGGCCGCGGCCCGAGCGGAGGGGCGCCTCGGTCTCGGGATCGACGATATAGACGCGGTGGTCGGCGGACGGGCGGAAGAGGAAGTCGTCGTG
>CAYOYQ010000357.1:0-1901 GCA_964408215.1 uncultured Eubacteriales bacterium | reverse complement strand
TCGGAGAAGAGGGGGTCAAACCTACCTTTTACCCGTTTTTGGGTAAAAGGTAGGTTTGACCCCCTCTTGTTCTTCCTAGCCATGACGCTGCCATTATAAAATAGAGGAATCCAATGTGCAAGTGGAATATTATTGGACTAGACCTATGTGAAAATAAGCCTTGACATTGGCTTATATAATGGTATATATAAGGTATAGTCCATATGATTCCGGTCCAGACCATAAGGAGCGAGACATGGATAAGATCAAGCTTGAAAAGAGCTCCGGCGCCAAGCCGGCCTATCAGCAGATCATCTCCTCGATCGAGCGGCAGATACAGTCGGGCCGCCTGAAGCCGGGCGAAAAGCTCCCGGCTGAGCGCGACCTGGCCGAGGAGCTCAAGACGGCCCGCGGCACGGTCAAGAAAGCCTACGACGAGCTGGCCCGCCGCCGCCTCATCGAGGCCGCTCCCGGCCGGGGCAGCTTCGTCGCCCCCGAGCGCCCGGTCGCCACGGGCGAGAGCCGCAAGGACAAGGCCCTGCGCCTCATCGACGAGCTCATCGACGAGCTGGCCCGCCTCAAGTTCAGCGCCCACGACATCCGCATCTTCTTCGACCTCCGCCTGCTCGGCCGCGAGGACGACCTCCAGAACGTCAACGTCGTCGCCGTCGACTGCAATCCCGAGGCCCTCGGCATCTTCGAGCGCCAGTTCCAGATCATCCCCCGCGTCAACCTGGCCAAGATCCTCGTCGACGAGCTCTTCGACGACCCGGCCGGGGCCGACCGCCTGCGCAGCTTCGACCTCGTCCTGACCACGACGACCCACTACCAGGAGGTCTTGGAGCACTACCCCGACCTGAAGCCCAAGATCCTCCAGGTCGCCGTGGCCCCGACCCGCGGCTCGATCATCAGCCTGGCCCGGCTCACCCCGTCCCAGAAGATCGGCATCGCCTGCGAGTCGCAGAAGTTCCTCGGCATCGTCCTCGACCACCTCAAGGCCTTCGACATCCCCGCCTCCTCGGTCGCCCCGCTCTTCTGGTCCGAGCTCGACCGGCTCGACGAGTTCCTGGCCGGCCTCGACGCGGTCATCATCCCGGCCGGCTATTCGCTCCAGCGCGGCCGCGAGCACCTGGCCGCGATCCAGGCGTTCACCGAGCGCGGCGGCGCCATCGTCGCCTTCGACTACCAGATCGAGCGCGGCTCGCTCCTCTCCGTCGAGGAGCGGCTGCGGACGCTCCTCGAAGACGAGACCCGGGGCCTCTGATGGACGCTCCGCGGATCGTCCTCGGCGTCATCGGGGCCGACTGCCACTCGGTCGGCAACAAGATCCTCGACGCCTTCTTCACCGAGGCCGGCTTCCACGTCGTCAACCTGGGCGTCATGGTCAGCCAGGAGGAGTTCCTCGACGCGGCCGTCGAATCCGACGCCGCCGCGATCCTCGTCTCCTCGCTCTACGGCCACGGCCTGATCGACTGCGAGGGCCTGCGCCAGAAGGCCGTCGAGCGGGGCCTCGAGCGCGTCCTCCTCTACGCCGGCGGCAACCTCGTCGTCGGCAAGACCCCGTTCGAGGAGGTCGAGCGCAAGTTCAAGGCCATGGGCTTCGACCGCGTCTTCCCGCCGCAGGTCGACCTGGCCGACGTCGCCCGGATGCTCCGCGAAGACATCGAGGCCAGGCGGAACTGATGGACGGCCGTCTCCTCCTCTCCGTCGACATCGGCTCGACGTACACCAAGGCGGGCGTCTTCCGCCTCGAAGGGGAGGAGCTCCGTCTTCTCGGCAAAGCCGTCCGGCCCACGACCGTCGACGACCTCGGCCGCGGCTTCGCCGAGGCCCGGGCGGCCGCCCTCGCCGTCCCCGGCCTCCCGCCCGCAGTCGACCCCGCGGCCGTACCCGTCTACTGGTCCTCCTCGGCCCGGGGCGGG
>CAYOYQ010000356.1:0-1913 GCA_964408215.1 uncultured Eubacteriales bacterium | reverse complement strand
GGGTCAAACCTACTTTTTTTCGAAATAAGTAGGTTTGACCCTCTCTTGAAGGAAATACGGAAGCGTGGCGGCACGGTTCAAATGGGGAATTGGTATTGTGTCCCCGTTATTCTTTATAATCCTGTGTCCGCCCATGAGGAGGTCCCCATGAAGAAGATCCGCATCGCCGCCGTTCTCTGCTTGGCCCTGACAGCGAGCCTGGCTGTGCCGGCGCCCGCCCAGACCGGGAGTAAGGCCCCGGCCAAACCGGCCGCGCCCGCCGCGAAGGCCGCCCCCGAGGCGCGCCTGACGGCCGAGCTTCTCAACGGCCTGGCCTTCCGCAACATCGGCCCCGGGATCATGTCCGGCCGCATCAGCGACATCGTCATCCACCCGCGCGACCGCCACATCTGGTACGTCGCGGTTGGGTCGGGCGGCGTCTGGAAGACCGAGAACGCCGGGACGACCTGGACGCCCATCTTCGACACCCTGGCGTCCTATTCGATCGGCTGCGTCACGCTCGACCCCTCGAACCCCGAGGTCGTCTGGGTCGGCACGGGCGAGAACGTCAGCGGCCGGCACGTCGGCTTCGGCGACGGCGTCTACCGCAGCCTCAACGGCGGCCGGACCTGGAAGAACATGGGCCTCGGCGGGTCCGAGCACATCGGCCGCATCCTGGTCGATCCGCGCGACCCCGACGTCGTCTACGTCGCGGCCGAGGGCCCGCTCTGGTCGGCGGGCGGCGACCGCGGCCTCTACAAGACGGCCGACGGCGGCAAGAGCTGGACCTGCGTCCTCGAGATCTCCAAGGACACGGGCGTCACGTCGGTCGAGTTCGACCCCGCCGACCCCGACACGCTCTACGCGGCCGCCTACCAGCGCCGGCGAAGCGTCGCCGCGTTCATGGGGGGCGGGCCCGAGTCGGGCCTTTACAAGACGACCGACGCCGGCAAGACCTGGCGCAAACTCAGCGTGGGGCTCCCCGCGGGCGACATGGGCAAGATCGGCCTGGCCGTCTCGCCGCTCGACCCGCGCGTCGTCTACGCCACGATCGAGGCCGGGCCGGAGGAGAAGGGCTTCTACCGCTCCGCCGACAAGGGCGAGAGCTGGGAGAAGCGCAACGCCTACATCAGCGGCGGCACGGGTCCGCACTACTACCAGGAGATCTTCGCCGACCCCAACGCCTTCGACCGCGTCTGTCAGATGGACCCGGGGCTCATGGCCACCGACGACGGCGGCAAGACCTGGCGCCGCGTCCCCGAGACGAACAAGCACGGCGACAACCACGCCATGGCCTTCGTCAAGGGCGATCCCGGCTACATTCTCAACGGCAGCGACGGCGGCGTCTACGAAACCTTCGACGGGGCGAAGACGTGGCGCTTCTTCGACAACTTGCCCGTGACCCAGTTCTACAAGCTGGCCCTTGACAACGCCCTGCCCTTCTACAACGTCCATGGCGGGGCCCAGGACAACGGCAGCCAGCTCGGGCCGTCGCGGACCGTGAACGCCCACGGCATCTCCAACGCCGATTGGCTCATCACCTACGGCGCCGACGGCTACGCCACGGCCATCGACCCCGAGGACCCGGGTACGGTCTACCTCGAGTGGCAGATGGGCAACCTCCTGCGCTACGACAAAAGGAGCCACGAGACGGTCTTCATCAGCCCGCGGGCCGAGCCGGGCGACCCGCCGCTGCGGTTCAACTGGGACTCGCCCGTCCTCATCAGTCCGCACGCGCGGACGCGGCTCTATTACGCCGGCCAGTTCGTCTGGCGGAGCGACGACCGCGGCGATTCCTGGACACGCGTCTCGCCCGACCTGACCCGGGGCATCTTCCGCCTGGAGCAGAAGATCATGGGACGGCAATGGAGCGTCGATGCCCTGTGGGACCACGGGGCCATGTCGTGGTTCGGGACGGTCACCTCGCTCAGCGA
>CAYOYQ010000355.1:0-1939 GCA_964408215.1 uncultured Eubacteriales bacterium | reverse complement strand
AGGTTTGACCCCATCTTCCCGGTCTTGAAAACCGCTCGGGGTTGGGATATTCTTGCGTAACCATGAGGAAAGGCGTGCTCGCGCTGACCCTGTTCGCGGCGCTCTTCGCCGCGGCCGGGCAGGTTTTCGGCCAGTCGTCGATCGTCAGCCAGATCGCCGGGGACAAGGCCGCGACGGACAAGCTCTATTTCGGCCTCAAGTTCGGCCTGAGCTGCAGCAAGCTCCGGGGCCTCGGGTACGGCGACCGGATCGGCGGGTTCGACCTCGGCCTCTTCGCCTCGATCCGCCTCGCCGAAAAGCTCCGCCTGGCCCCCGAGGTCACCGTGTTCACGCGGAAGGGGGCGACGGAGATCCCGTTCGTCACGACCGGCGACCCCGCCCTCGATCCCTATTTCGCAGAGCCGGCCAAGTCGGCCATCGTCCTGGACTATCTGGAGTTCCCCGTCCGCGTCCTCTACCGGCTGGGCCGCTTCGACCTCGGCGCCGGCCCGTTCGTCGGCTTCCTCTCCTCGGCGAGCGAGCGCTTCCGGGCCGAACTCGCGGACGGAGAGGAGCTCCTCCACACCCGGGACGTCACCGCGGACTACCGGAAGGTCAACTACGGCTTCGTTCTCGAGGCCGCCTGGACGATCACCAAGCCGCGCCGCGGCGAGGGGCTCGTCTTCCACATCCGTTATCAAGGGGGCCTGGCCGACGTCCTCAGGGACCCGGCCGCGGCCGGCTCGGTCCGGACGTCGGGCCTCCAGATCTTTCTCAGCTTCCCTTTCATCCGCTGACCGAAGGAGAACCGAGATGCTCAACACCATGCAGGACGCACTGATCGCCGGCAAGAAGGCCGAGGTCGAGGCGCTCGTCGACCAGGCCCTGGCCGCGGGCCTGCCGGCCGCGAAGATCCTGAACGAGGGGCTGATCCCCGGGATGGAGCGCCTCGGCGTCCAGTTCAAGAACAACGAGGTCTTCATCCCCGAGGTCCTCGTCGCCGCCCGGGCCATGCACGCCGGGCTGGCCAAACTCGAGCCTCACCTGGCCAAGGCCGGCGTCAAGCCCCGCGGCGTCGTCGTCATCGGGACGGTCAAGGGCGACCTCCACGACATCGGCAAGAACCTGGTGGCCATGATGCTCCGCGGCAACGGCTACAAGATCGTCGACCTCGGGGTCGACGTGGCCCCGGATAAGTACTTGGCGGCTGCCCAGGCCAACGCGGCCGGGGCCATCGCCCTTTCGGCCCTGCTGACGACGACCATGGTCCAGATGAAGGCCGTCGTCGAGGCCGTGAGAGCCGCCGGCCTCGCCGTCCCCGTCGTCATCGGCGGCGCCCCGGTCACCCGGGACTACGCCGACCAGATCGGGGCCCGCGGCTACGCCCCCGACGCCGCGTCGGCCGTCGAGGAGATCGGCCGGCTCATCGCCGCGTGATGACCTCGCGCGGACTCGTCGTCGACTGCCTTGAATTCCGCGGCCCCGCCCGCGTCCCCCGGCACCTCTGGACCCTTCCGTGGGCCGAGATGACCTGGCCGGCCGAGCTCGATGCGATCCGCCGCCGCTTCCCCGACGACATCGTCACCTCGCCGGCCTTCCTGCGGGAGCCGCTCCGGACCTCGGGCGAGCAGTACGAGCCCGGCGTCTTCGTCGACGAATGGGGCTGCCGTTTCGAGAACGCCCAGCGGGGCATCATCGGCCAGGTCAAGGAGGCCCGGGTCCGGGGCTGGGACGAGGTCGAGGCCGTCCGCCCGCCCCGCGAGAAGCTCTCGGTCGCGGTCGAGGCCGTGGACGATTTCTGCGGCCGGTCGGACGCCTTCGTTCTGGCCAACACCTGGGCCCGGCCCTTCGAGCTCCTCCAGTTCCTGCGCGGCCCGGAGACGCTCTATATCGACCTCGCCGAGCGCCCGGCCGGGCTCTTCCGGCTCCTCGAGAGGATCCACGGCTTCTTCAAGGAAGA
>CAYOYQ010000354.1:0-1963 GCA_964408215.1 uncultured Eubacteriales bacterium | reverse complement strand
AGGCCCGGATCCGGGCCTGGACCTCCTCGACCGTCTTGGCCCCGGCGAGGTCGACGACGGCCATGTTCATGGAGCCGCTGACGAAATGGGTGTGGCTGTCGGCGATCCCGGGCAGGACGAGGCGGCCCGCGGCGTCGATAACGCCCGTAGTTTTGCCCTTGTAGCGCGAGATGTCTTTCGCCGTCCCCACGGCGACGATCCGGCCGCCCCGGACGGCGACCGCCTCGGCCCAGGGCTTGGCGGCGTCAACGGTGTAGACCTTGGCGTTGACGATGACCGTGTCCGCGGCCGCCGGCCGCTCGCCGCCACATCCGGCCGAGAGGAACAGGACCGCCGACAGGGTCAAAACAACGAAGCCCAAACGCGCTGCTTTCATCTTGGTCATGGCCCGTATTATAACCGAATCCCGTTGATTTCCCCCTGGGAAAAGGATATTTTGAACCGGCGCGCCCGCGCCCCGACAAAACTCATGAGGAGGTGGGCCATGAGGACAAGGAAGGACGCCAGGCAGGACGAATGGGACGCCCGGTTCCCGCCGCCCGCGGCGCGGCGCCGCCGGGACGGCCGCAGCCAGGGGCTTCTCCTGATGCTCATCGCCGTCGGCCTGCCGCTCATCGTTTTCTTCCTCCAGACAGACGGGGCGCTCCGGTTCTCCGAACAGGATAAGGTCTTCGAGCGGACCCTGACGCCGGAGGAGACGCAGCAGATCCAGACGGCGGTCGAGAACCACAAAGCCAAGCTCGACACGATCCAGCGCGTCGTCGAGGAGATCAAGGAGACGTACCGCGGCGAGACGGGCGCGGCCTACGACCGCGACACGTGGGTCGTCCACATCAAGGAAGGGCTGGCCATCCCCTTCAAGTACGTCCTCGGGCTCGGGGCGCTCATCTTCCTCATCGGGCTCGGCAAGCTCGTCTTTTAGCCCGATGGCGGGGGAGGCCCGGCCAGCCGCCGGGCCGGGTCGACATTTCGGAAGGAGGGTCGGTCATGATCGTTATCATCGGTCTTCTCGTTCTGTCTTTGGCCCTGCCCGTCCAGGCCCAGACCGCGAAAGCTCCGGACGCGGAGACGCTCCGGGCCGGGCGCAATTACCTCGCGACGCCGGTCTTCACCGAGGCGGCCGACAAAGCCGTGCTCGAGCTCTTCAAGGGCCTGCGAGTCGCCGACGTCGTCGACGGGATGGACGCGGTCGGGCTCGTCGACACGGGCACGATGGACGCCGAGATCCACCCGCTCTGGCGCGACACGGCGAACTTCACCCACCGCTTCGTCGGCATTGCGGTCACGGCGCGCTATGTCCCGACCCAGCAGCCGACGGCCGGGGTCCTGCCGACCGAGGCCTACGACGCCTGGGCGGGGGACTGGTACGACAAGCGCTCGCAGGAGTCGTTCGCCGATCTCGTCCGCAAAGGCACGGCCCTGGTCATCGACGAGGCGCCGCTCGCCGACGTCGGCTCGATCGGCTCCTACAACATCCTCGATTGGGCCAGCCGCGGCGCGGTCGGCGTCGTCACGAACGGTACGGCCCGCGACACCGACGAGGTCATCACCGAGAAGGTGCCCCTCTACCTGCGCAAGATCGGCCGGGGCATCCGTCCGGGGCGGAACGAGCTCGAGTCGGTCAACCGGCCGGTCGTCTGCGGCGGGGTCCTGGTCGTGCCGGGAGATATCGTCGTGGCCGACGGGGACGGTGTGGTCGTCGTGCCCCGGGCCAAGGCCGAGGCCGTGGCCGCCTACGCCCGGAAGATCATGGACGGGGACAAGGCCGGCCGGCGGGAGCTTTACAAGAAGGTCGGTCTCAAGCCCGACCCGTCGATCAAGAAGTAGGCCGGAACAAGCCGATCGTCTCGCGGTTGAACAGGATGACCATCGTGTAGGCGCCGAGGAACGTCCCGAAGGGCACGTTGGGCAGGCTGATGAACGAGAGAACGAGCATCAGGATGCGGGCCCATTCCTTGTAGCC
>CAYOYQ010000353.1:0-1973 GCA_964408215.1 uncultured Eubacteriales bacterium | reverse complement strand
CATCAGCTCGCTCGCCTATTTCCGCTTCCACCCGATCCTCAAGGCCAAGAACGGCGCCCCCGGCGAAGGCTCCAACCGCCAGGGCAAGCGCGGAGCGGATATCCGTCTCGGCGTCCCCGTGGGCACGGTCATCCGGGAGAAGGACGGCGAGGCCGTCCTCTTCGACCTGACCAAGCACGGCCAGGAGGCCGTCGCGGCCCGCGGCGGCAAGGGCGGCCGGGGCAACGCGTCCTTCGCGACGTCGACCCACCAGGCGCCCCGGGAGTGGCAGCCCGGGCGGATGGGCGAGGAGAAGGAGCTTTTTCTTGAGCTCAAGCTCATCGCCGACGTCGGCCTGGCCGGGTTCCCCAACGCCGGGAAGTCCACGCTCATCTCGCGGATCTCGGCCGCGCGGCCGCTCATCGCCGACTATCCCTTCACGACGCTCGCGCCCAACCTCGGCGTCGTCGACCTCGGCGAATACCGGTCGTTCGTCGTCGCCGACATCCCCGGGCTCATCGAGGGCGCCCACCGGGGCCAGGGGCTGGGCATCCAGTTCCTCCGCCACATCGAGCGCACCAAGCTCCTGGTCCACATCGTCGACGTCTCGCCCTACACCGGCCGGGACCCGAACGAGGACTACCGGGTCATCCTGAAGGAGCTCGAGTGCTTCTCGCCGGCGGTGGCCGCCCGGCCGCAGATCCTGGCCGCGAACAAGGTCGACACGCTCGGCGCGGACCGGACGCGGCTCGACCGCCTCAAGCGCATGGCCGCGCGGAAGAAGATCCCCTTCTTCGCCATCTCCGCTCTCAAGGGCGAGGGGCTCAAGCCGCTCGTCGACGCCGCGGCCCGGGCCCTCGACCGGCTGCGCGAGCGGGACGCGAAAGGCGCGGCCTGATGGAGACGGTCGGCCTCTTCGGCGGCACGTTCGATCCCATCCACCTCGGGCACCTCCGGGCCGCCGCGGAGGTCCGCCGGATGGCCGGGCTCGACCGCGTCCTCTTCATCCCCTCCTACCTCCCGCCGCACAAGGCCTCGGGGGCCGTGGCCTCCGCCGAGGACCGCTTGCGCATGGTCGAGCTGGCCTGCCGAAGGCGGTCCGGATTCGAGGCCTCCGGGATCGAGGTGGAGGCCCGGGAGAAGTCCTATTCCATCCTGACCCTGCGCAAGATCCGGGCGGAGGTCCCGCGGGCCCGGCTGTTCTTCATTCTCGGCGTCGACGCCTTTCTGGACATCGGGACCTGGCACTTGTACCGGCGCGTCCTCGCCGAATGCCTCTTCATCGTCACCGGACGGCCGGGGTTCGACCTCGACCGGGCCCGGGACGTCCTCGGCGGGAGCCTCCGCGGCGCGGTCGCGAATTTCCCCCCCGGGCGGCGGGCCGGCGGCCGGCTGCCGTCCGCCAAGCGCGTCTTCCTCCTGCCCATCCCCGCCCTGGACATCTCCTCGACCGCCATCCGGGACAGGGTCGGCCGGGGGTTGCCGATCGAGGGGCTCGTTTCCCCGTCCGTCGCCGCCTATATCAGCGAGCACGAACTTTACCGAGGTCGATAGGAGCCATGGCCGAAGACAAGAAGAAACGATTCACCAAGAGAAACCTCCCCGCGAACGTCCGGCAGGCCGTCGAGGCGGCGTTGGCCAAGAAGGCCGAAGACCTCTGCGTCCTCGACCTGCGGGAGCTCTCCTCGTTCACCGACTTCTTTCTCATCATGCACGGGAACTCGTCACGCCAGAACGTTGCCGTGGCCGAGGCCGTCGAAGCCGCGCTTCGGCCGGCCGGCTCCCGCCCGCTGAGCGTCGAGGGGCGCGAATCGGCCGAATGGGTCCTGCTCGATTACGGCTCGATGGTCATCCACGTGTTCTCCCGGGCCGCCCGCGAGCACTACGGCCTCGAGTCGCTTTGGGGCGACGCTCCCCGCCTCGATTTTTAGCCTTTGAGGGGGGCTCTATGATGATTAGTGTGGTAGCCATGGGAGCAAAACCGTCAGGGGCAG
>CAYOYQ010000352.1:0-2010 GCA_964408215.1 uncultured Eubacteriales bacterium | reverse complement strand
AAATGGAAGAGAACCACCTACTTTTTTTCGAAAAAAGTAGGTTTGACCCTCTCTTCAGTGCGTTGACAGGCCGGACGGGCGCCCCTATAATCCGAAGGGAACCCCGCGGAGGAGGAGTGCCCATGTCAAAAGATACGCTCAACTCGTCACCGGCCCCGAATCCCGAACGGCCCCTGGCCACGGGGGTCACCCGACTGGGCTCGACGGCCATGCTCACCGGGGATATCGAGGCCCACGAGGACATGGTGGTCGAGGGCCGCGTGCACGGGAAGATCATCGTGCCGTCGGGCACCCTGACGATCGCCAGGGGCGCCAAGGTCGAGGCCGAGATCAAGGTCCGGGCCCTCGTCCTCAACGGCGAGCTCAAAGGCACCGTGCACGCCGGCGAGAGGGCTCTGATCGCCGAGACCGCCGAAATGGTCGGCGACGTCATCACGCCCAAGATCACGATCGCCAACGGCGCCCGCTTCACCGGCGGCATCCGGATGAAAGAATAGTCACGAAGCCGTTCCAGCTCGTTTCCGATCTCGTCCCCAAGGGCGACCAGGTCCAGGCCATCGACCGGCTCACCGAGGGCCTCGTCTCCGGCGCCCGCCACCAGGTCCTCAAGGGCGTCACAGGGTCGGGCAAGACCTTCACGATGGCCAATATCATCGCCCGGGTCGACCGCCCGGTCCTGGTCATCTCCCACAACAAGACCCTGGCCGCCCAGCTCTACCAGGAGTTCCGCCGCTTCTTCCCCCGCAACGCCGTCGAGTACTTCGTCAGCTACTACGACTACTACCAGCCCGAGGCCTTCATCCCCGCCTCGAACACCTATATCGCCAAGGAAGCGACGATCAACGACGAGATCGACCGCCTCCGCCTCTGCGCCACGAACTCCCTCTTCGCCCGCCGCGACGTCATCATCGTCGCCTCGGTCTCGTGCATCTACGGCATCGGCGCCCCCGACACCTACTACTCCATGAGCTTCCCGCTGGCCCTCGGCCAGGCGATCGGCCGCAAGACGCTGCTCGAGAAGCTGGTCGAGGTCCAGTACGAGCGCGACGAGGGCGATTTCAAGCGCGGCACGTTCCGCGTCCGCGGCGACATCGTCGAGATCTTCCCGAGCTACGAGGACTCGGCCTACCGCGTCGAGCTCGAGGACGGCCGCATCAAGGCCCTCTCGGCCGTCGACCCCCTCCTCGGCAAGGTCCGCGAATCCCACGACGCCGTCATGATCCACCCGCGGACGTTCTTCTCGACCCCCGCCGCGACCCTCCGCTCCGCCGTAACGGGCATCGAATCCGAGCTCAAGACGCAGGTCGCGCGCTTTCAAGGCCTCGGCCAGGCCGTCGAGGCCGAACGCATCGAGGAGCGCACCCTCTACGACCTTGAGATGCTCCGCGAGTTCGCCTACTGCCCCGGCATCGAGAACTACTCCCGCCACCTGACCGGCCGCGCCGCCGGCGAGCCGCCCTTCACCCTCCTCGACTACTTCCCCAAGGACTTCCTGACCATCATCGACGAATCGCACGTCACCGTGCCCCAGATCGGCGGCATGTACGCCGGCGACCGCTCGCGCAAGCTGACCCTGGTCGAGCACGGCTTCCGCCTGCCCTCCGCCCTCGACAACCGCCCCCTCAACTTCGACGAGTTCAACGGCCGCGTCGGCCAGCTCCTTTACGTCTCCGCCACCCCCGCGGCCTACGAGATCGGCCGCTCCCCCGGCCGCGTCGTCGAGCAGGTCATCCGCCCGACCGGCCTGACCGACCCCGCGCTCGAGATCCGCCCCATCCGCGGCCAGGTCGACGACCTCATGGCCGAGATCCGCTCCCGGGCCGCGCGCAACGAGCGCGTCCTGGTCACGACGCTGACCAAGAAGATGGCCGAGGACCTGGCCCGCCACTACCACGAGCTCGGCCTGCGCGTCCGCTACCTCCACGCCGAGGTCGAGACGCTCGACCGGGTCAACATCCTCCGCGACCTGCGCAAGGGCAAGTTCGACGCCCTCATCGGCATCAACCTCCT
>CAYOYQ010000351.1:0-2013 GCA_964408215.1 uncultured Eubacteriales bacterium | reverse complement strand
ACCAGGGCGATGGCGATGCCGAGCTTCTGGCGCATGCCCTTGGAGAAGTTCTTGATCCGGCGGTCGAAGGCCTCCTTCTGGAGGCCGACGCGGTCGAGGACCTCGGCGTAGTCCTTCTTGGCCAGGCTCCGCTTGCCGGCCAGCTTGCTGAAGTAATCGAGGTTCTGGATGGCCGTGAAGTTGCCGTAGAGCATGACGTTCTCGGAGACGAACGAGACGTGACGCTTGGCCGCGAGCGGGTCCTTGGCCACGTCGACGCCCTCGACCAGGGCCCGGCCCGACGTCGGGGGGAGGAAGCCCAGGAACAGGTTGATGGTCGTCGTCTTGCCGGCCCCGTTGGCGCCGAACATGCAGAAGATCTCGCCCGGCTCGACCTTGAGGGTCAGGCCGTCGAGGGCCAGTTCGTTGTCCTCGTAGCGCTTGGTCAGTTCGATGGCTTCGAGCATCGGGTCCTCCTTAGCGGACGTCGTAGTGCAGGAACGACACGTACGCGCCGACGAAAAAGACGATGATCATGACGACGAGCAGGGAGAAGTCGGGGATGGTCCGGACGAAGGACCGGCTCAGCCACTGGGGCTCGTAGACGAACTGGGGCATGTCGTCGATCTTGATGTTGACCGTCTGGCCGGTCTGGAAGTTGATGCTTTCGCCGAGCTTGGAGTTGATCCACTTGGTGTAGATCGGCTTGTAGGCCCTGACCGAGGCCAGGAAGCGGTCGAAGTCGTCGACCCCGGTGCGGGCCAGGGTCATCGAGCCGAAGGTCAGGGCCGAGGCCGGCGAGACGCGGGACAGGTTGATGGCCAGGTTCTGCTGGGCCCGCTTCTTCTGCGAGTAGTCGCGCTCGAGCGCCGCGTTGTTCTGGTCGATCTTCGTGGTCAGCTCCTGCTGGTAATCCTGGAGGAACTGCTTGAACTTGTCCTGGTAGCCCTTGGGGTCCTTCGCGGCGTCGGCCTGGTTCTTCTGAACCCATTCCAGGACCCCTTTCTGGCCCTCGCTCTGGATCTGCTGGAGGAAGGCGTCCTTTTTGGCCGTGATCTCGTGGACCGAGGGGATGGGCTTGACCTGGCCGGCCGTGATGACCGCGACCTTGGGGATGACCATGACGAAGACGACCCAGAGGAAGAGCAGGACGAGGAACGACGTCGACGAGCGCGTGGTCCGGGCCGAGACGAACAGGCCCAGGCTGAAGAAGACCGACAGGTAGAGGAAGAACATGAGGAAGATGAGGAGCAGGCGGGCCCAATCCTGCCCGGCGAGCGAGATGTCGGGCATGAGGAGCAGGATGAGCAGGCTCAGGACGAGCGGGATGAGCAGGGGCAGGAGCAGGCTGACGTAGCCGCCGATGGCCTTGCCCAGGATGAGACGGTCGCGAGGGACCTCGTTCGAGAGGGCCAGCTTGAGCGTCCCTTTTTCCTTCTCGCCGACGATGGCGTCATAGGTGAAGAGGATGGCGAAGAGGCTGAGGACGATCTTGACGATGAACATCAGGTCGAGGGCGCCGAAGACGGCGAAGACCGGGTTGCTGCTGTACTTCGAGTCGACGAGGTTGGGGTCCGCGGCGATGTTGACCGGGGCGACCCGGCCGACGGCCTCCTCGATGCCGGTGACGACCGTGCCCAGGACCTGGGGCGGCTTGCTGATCTTGATGCCGATCCCGGCGAGCGACTGGTAGTTCGGCTGGGCCTCCATGTTCTTCTTGTTGAGGGCCAGCGCGGCCGTGTACTCCTTCTTCTCGGCCCGGTAATTGGTGACGCCCGTGTAGACGGAGAGCAGGATGAGGATGGTGCAGAGGAGGAAGGTGAAGACGAACTTCGGGCTGGTGATGTTGTCCAGGATCTCTTTCTTGATGATATCTCGGAGCATGCCGGCCTCCTTGGAACGAAACGTCGGACGCGGCGGACCCGCTTAAAAATGGTCGCCCTATTATACGCTATTCCGGCCCCCCGGTTCAGAAGAGAGGGTCAAACCTACTTGGTTCTCTTCCATTTACTGTGGGTGGCTGAAGGTTAACCG
>CAYOYQ010000350.1:0-2028 GCA_964408215.1 uncultured Eubacteriales bacterium | reverse complement strand
TCGCTTCGGGGGCCGCCCATGCCCTCGCGGTCAAGGGCGACGGCACGGTCTGGGCGTGGGGGCGCAACCTCTATGGCCAGCTCGGCGACGGGACGACCACGGACAGGCGGGCGCCCGTCCAGGCGCCGGCCCTCTCCCGCGCCATCGGCGTCGCGGCGGGCCATTCCCACACGCTCGTCCTGCGGGCCGACGGAACGGTCTGGGCCTTCGGGAACGATTCCTACGGCCAGCTCGGCGGGGTGACGGCTGCTCCGGGGCCGATCCTCGGGATCGCGGGAGCGGTGGCCATCGCGGCCGGGGACATGTCCTCCCTCGTGCTCACGGGCGACGGAACGGTCCGGGCCTTCGGCGAGAACACCCAGGGCCAGCTCGGCGACGGCACGGTCACCAGCCGCTCGACGCCGGCCGTGATCGCCAACCTGTCACCTGTCACGTCCATTGGAGCGGGGGTCTTCCATTCGCTGGCCGCCGCGGCCGACGGTACGATCAGGGCCTGGGGCTACAACGGCGGGGGGCAGCTCGGGATCGGCGATACGACCAACCGGAGGACGCCCATCCTCGTCCCCGGCCTCGACGGGATCTTCGGCGTCGAAGGCGGGGCGTTCGCGAGCTTCGCCTTCAAGAATGACGGAACGGTCTGGGCCTGGGGGGAGAACAGCTTCGGCCAGCTCGGCGACGGCACGACGACCGGCCGCCCGACGCCGGTCCAGATCGTTTGGTGATCCCGGCTTGTCAAGTTGACTCTCCAGGGGGGCGGGGGCTATGATGCCCGGGGAGGCGAACATGAAGAAACCGGTCGTCCTGGCGCTCGCGGCCGCTCTCGTCCTTCTCACCTCGGGGATTTCGCAGCAGAGACGGCTCAAGGTCCTCGTCCTCTACGACATGGAGGGCGTGTCCGGCGCGTCCTCGGTCCGCTATACGAATTTCGGGGCCGAGCCCGAATACACCGAGGGGCGCAAGTCCCTGACGGCCGACGTCAACGCGGCCATCGCCGGGCTCAAGTCCGCCGGGGCCACCGAGATCGTCGTCTGCGACGGCCACGGCTCGGGCAACTCCCAGGGCCCGGACGTCTTCGAGGCGGAGCTTCTCCCGCCGGCCAAGATGATCTCCCGCGACCGGCCCTTCGACATCTACATGGACAGCTATGACCAGTCGTTCGACGCCATCGTGGCCATCGCCATGCACGCCGGCGCGGGGAACCCGGACGGCTTCATCTCCCACACCTACACCGTCCAGGACGTGCAATACCGGGTCAACGGCACGCCCTTCAACGAGACGATGATCCTGGCCCTGGGCGCGGCCCGCTTCGGCGTCCCGGTCATCATGGTCCACGGCGACGACCAGCTCGAGAAAGAGGTCCGACGTTATCTGCCCTGGGCGAAATACGCCGCCGGCAAGAAGGCAATGGGAAGGGCCAAGGCCGAGCCCTTCCCACGGGAGGAGGTCTCGCGACGGATCGAGAAAGCGGCCCGCGAAGCCCTGCTCGGGCTCGAGTCGGCCAAGCTGTTCGACGGCTTCCCCGGACCATACCGTTTCGCCCTGACCTTCCAGGACGGGACGCAGGCCGAGACCGCGGCTTTGCTCAAGCGGGCCGAGCTCCTGGACGACGGCGTCACCGTCCAGGTCCGGTACGACGATTTCGAGGAGGGCTACCGGGCCAGCCTGGACCTCATCTCGATGGCCAACCTCGTCGGGCGGATGCAGGCCCTGCAGCAGATGATCGCCGCCCAGCCGAACGCCAAAGAGCTGACCGACGCGGCCCGCCAGAAGTCCCGGGACCGCTGGTTCGATCCCAAGTCGTATCCGGCCCCGGCCGGCGCGCCCGGGACACCGCAGCGCTATTTCGGGGCTCGCTGAGCTTTCAGAGGCCCCGGCCCATCTTCCGCAGGCCTTCGAGGCAGCCGCGGATGCTGCCCATCGGGTCGTTCCCGACCTCGTGCTCCACGACATACCACCTGGTGCCGCCCGTCGTTTCGCAGATCTCGAAGACCTCGTTCCAGCTAACGACGCCCTGGCCGATGACGGCCG
>CAYOYQ010000349.1:0-2033 GCA_964408215.1 uncultured Eubacteriales bacterium | reverse complement strand
TCCTCTCTACGGTTTGGCTCGGGATAGGCCTCTAGCTCCCCGGACCCCCTGGGAACCAGTCCCGTCGGTTCCCCCGTCGGCGGGTCCCCCTCCGCTACGGGGATCTTCGAGGCCCTATCCCTCACCTCCTCGAGAGGATTCCCGGAAATGGGAGATGAACCTATAAAAAGGGGACACGTACCGAGGCGGTACATGTCCCCGCACCGCTACTCCGTATCGCTACTTGAGCAGGTCCAGATTGAGGCCGACCTCGACGTAGCGGCCGCGCCAGGGGAAGCCCGGCTCGGTGTAGAAATAGGCGTTGTAGATGTTCCCCAGCTTGAAGAAGACCTCGTAGCGGTCCAGGAACGTGTAGCCCGCGACGATGTCCAGGTTGAAGTACGAGGGGATCTCCAGGAGAGAGCCGGCGCCGCTCGAGTTCCACCACCAGGACTTCGAACCAAGCAGCCCATAGAAACCGAACCGGATGTCCTCCTGCGGGAAGAACGTCAGGTCGAAGTTGAGGCTGCTCGCCGGCTGGGCGTCGAGCGGGCGGTCGTCGGAATCGTTGCGGTGGCTGAGGTAGGTGTAGTTGGCGGTGGCCGCCAGCCAGGACGCGCTCTTCTGGACCTGGACCTCGAACCCGTTGATGTGGGCCTTGCCGACGTTGAAGTACCGGCGCGTCCCGTCGGGCAGCCGGACCGTGTCGATGAAGTTCCGGAAGCGGTTGAAGAAGACGGACCCGCTGACGAAGACCGGGCCGCTCCAGGTCGTGGCGAACTCGAAGCTCGTCCCGGATTCGCTGAGCAGGTCGGGATTCCCGGAGCTGTCCGAGTACAGGGCCCGCATGGAGGGGAAGCGCGACTTGCGGGCGAAGGAGACGTGGAAATCCAGCGCGTCCGTGGGGGTGAACTTGAGGCCGATGAGGGGATTGAGCGAGGTGTTGTTCTCGCCGGGCGCGTACTTGTCGATATAGTCGAGGCTCAGCCCGCCGATGACCTTCCACTGATCGGACAGGCTGATGTGGTCCTCGACGCCGGCCGACCACGTTCCCTGGTCGAAGCGGTCCCAGGGCTCGCCCGCGTCGTCCTGGATCCTGGCCACGTCGGCCTGATAGAGCAGGGAGGCCTTGAGCGTGTTGCGGCCGCTCGTCGGGATGTCGGCCAGGGCGAAGCCGCCGTAGACGTCGTTGTCATAGGTGCTCTTGGACTGGAGCTCGGTCATGGTCGAATCGGTGAACCAATCCAGGGTGTTGTAATAATTGACGTAGAAGGCCCGGAAGCGGAGCACGGCGTCGCCGCCGAGCGAGGTGAAGCCGCCGGCGTTGAGCGTCGAGCGGTCCCATTTGGGGAAGCGCCAGTAGCGGGCCCTCTGGACGAAGAGGGCGGCGGGCATGCCGTACTCGGACTGGTAGACGCCGCCGTTGACCATGATCTCGGTGTTGTCCGACGGCGTGTAGTAGAGCTTGGCGTTGAGGTTGAGGCGCTCGAAGTCGCTGTTCTGCCGCAGCGTCCGGTTCTGCTCCGGGTCCGGGTAATAGAACCCGCCCGAGTCCTGGTAGAGGGCGTTGGCGGCCAGCGAGAAATCCCCCAGGGTGAAAGAGCCGTCCGCGCCGATGGTGTTCGTCTCGGCGTTGCCGTTGCTCCACGTCACGGACAGGGCCGGATCCGGCGACGGCCGCTTGGTGATGACGTTGACGATGCCGCCCAGGGTGTTGGGCCCATAGAGGACCGAGGACGGCCCCTTCGTGATCTGGACGGTGTCGATGCCGCCGGCCGAGACCGTCTTGAGGTCGAAGGAGCTGAAGTAGGGCTCGTACACGGGGACGCCGTCGACGAGGAGGGCGATGCGCCTGTTGCCGAGGCCCCGGAGCTTCAGGTTGAAGGTGTCCTTGTCGCCGAAGGTGACCATGGAGCCGGGGATGAGCTTGAGGACGTCGGAGAGGTCGCGCGGCTTGAGCCGCTCGATCTCGGTCGCGACGACGGTCGTGACCGTGGCCAGGGGCACGTCCTTGGGGGCCTTGCCGACGACCAGGATCTCCTCGGTGATCTTGG
>CAYOYQ010000348.1:0-2037 GCA_964408215.1 uncultured Eubacteriales bacterium | reverse complement strand
GGGGAAAGCGGGGGGACGGGCGCGGCGGCGGGTTCGGTCATGGCCTGCTCCTGAGGCGGCTCTTGCGGATGCCGTAGGTGAAGTAGATGACCAGGCCGATGGCCATCCAGGCGATGAGACGGATCCAGGTGTCGCGAGGGAGACTGAACATGAGGTAGATGCAGCAGGCGATCCCCAGGAGCGGGACGAAAGGCACGAGGGGCGTCCGGAAGGGCCGGGGGATATCGGGCCTCGTATAACGGAGGACGAGGACGCCGCCGCAGACGATGGCGAAGGCGAACAGCGTCCCGATGCTGACCAGCTCTCCGACGATGCCCATGGGCAGCAGCGAGGCGGCCACGCCGACGACGAGCCCCGTGACGATGGTCGTGATGTGGGGCGTGCCGAACTTGGGGTGGATGCGGGCGGCCCCCGGCGGCAGCAGGCCGTCCTTGGCCATGGCATAGAAGATGCGCGGCTGGCCGATGAGTTGGACCATCATGACCGACGTCAGGCCGGCGATGGCCGCCAGAATGATCACCGGCTTGAGCCAGAGCAGCTTCATGGCGTCGAGGGCCACCGCGACGGGAGCCGGGCTGTTGAGCTGGGTGTAGGGGACGACGCCCGTCAGGACCAGGGAAAAGACGATATAGAGCAGAGTGCAGACCAACAGGCTCCCCAGGATGCCGATGGGCATGTCCCTCTTCGGGTTCTTGGCTTCCTGGGCGGCCGTGGAGACGGCGTCGAAACCGAGGTAAGCGAAGAACATCACCCCCGCTCCCCTCAGGATACCGCTCCACCCGAAAAAGCCGGGCTGGCCTGCGTTCGGCGGAATGAACGGCTTCCAGAGCTCGGGTTTAAGAAAAAACAGCCCGGCGCCGATAAAAATGAGGATGATGCTGATCTTGAGGAAGACGATGACGGAGTTGAAGGTGGCTGATTGCTTGATGCCGCGAACGAGGACGATCGCGATAAGAGCGATGATCAGCGCGGCGGGGAGGTTGATGACGGCGCCCGTCCTGGACCAGACGCCGGTCTTCGGATCGAAGGCGAACGGCGCTTCGGAGAGTGAAGCCGGGATCATGATGCCGACGCCCCGCAGGAAGCTCACGACATAGCCGGACCAGCCGATGGCCACGGTGATCGCCCCCACGGAATACTCCAGGATGAGGTCCCAGCCGATGATCCAGGCAAAGAGCTCTCCGAGCGTCGAATAGGCGTACGTGTAGGCGCTGCCGGCGATGGGGATGAGCGAGGCGAACTCGGCGTAGCAAAGTCCGGCAAAGGCGCAGGTGAGCCCGGCGATGACGATGGACAGGGAGACGGCCGGGCCGGCATAGAGCGCGGCGGCCTGGCCGGTCATGACGAAGATGCCGGTGCCGACGATGGCCCCGACGCCGAGAAAGATCAGCTGCCAGGGGCCGAGAACGCGCTTGAGCCCCGACGTATCGGACGAGGCTTCATGAGTGAGCTGTTCGAGGCTCTTCGTTGCCAGCAGCGGGCTCTTCATGAGGCCGACTTATAGCATAGGAAAAAGAAGGGGTCAAACCCTCATTAATTCAATTCTTGCCGTGTTCTTTTGCGGGAGAAGGTCCCGCGGAGGAAGGCCCCTCACTGCACCTCCCGAAAAATTGAATTATTTGGGGCCTGACCCCTTCTTGCAGCCGAACCAGCTGTAGAGCACCGGTAGCACCAGCAGCGTCAGCAGCGTCGAGGAGATGAGGCCGCCGACGACGACGACGGCCAGGGGCCGCTGGATCTCCGAGCCCGGTCCCTGGGCGAAGAGCAGCGGCAGGAGGCTCAGAACGGTGATCGTCGCCGTCATCAGGACCGGCCGCAGGCGGTTGAGGCAGCCGCGGACGATGGCCTCCCCCGTCGGGCAGCCCTGCTCCTGGAGCTCGGTGATGTAGGACAGGAGGACGATGCCGTTGAGGACGGCGATGCCGAACAGGGCGATGAAGCCGACCGAGGCCGGCACCGACAGGTAGAGCCCGGAGACGAACAGGGCCAGCACGCCGCCGATCAGGGCGA
This sequence comes from uncultured Eubacteriales bacterium, assembly GCA_964408215.1. GTDB lineage: Bacteria > Acidobacteriota > Aminicenantia > Aminicenantales > Saccharicenantaceae > RBG-16-66-30. Next base: position 27 of record CAYOYQ010000348.1, on the reverse strand, counting down.
ACGGGAGGTCGAGGATGACCAGCAGCG
>CAYOYQ010000347.1:0-2043 GCA_964408215.1 uncultured Eubacteriales bacterium | reverse complement strand
TAGCAGAAAAGCCTTGACAGGGGCCCCTCCTGGTGCTAATTATTTAGCATGCTATTATTTTAGCATAACAAGCTGAGAGGGCTTCGGAGCCCCAGGGAGTCGCGCATGAAGACCGACAAGAGCCTGAGCCGCCGGGAGCGGGAGATCATGGACATCGCCTACGAAATGAAGGAAGCGACGGCCCAGCAGGTCCTCGAGCGTCTTCCCGAACCGCCGAGCTATTCGGCCGTGCGAGCCCTGCTCCGGGTCCTCGAACAGAAGGGCCATCTCGTCCACCGCCAGGACGGGCCGCGGTACGTCTACACGCCGCGCCTGCCCAAGGACAAGGCCCGGCGCAACGCGCTCAGCCACCTGGTCAGGACGTTCTTCGATGGCTCGACCGAGAGCGTCGTGGCCACCCTGCTCGACATCTCGGAAACGAACCTCGCGGAAGATGATTATCGCCGGCTGACCGAGCTCATCGAAAAGGCCCGGCGAGAAGGGCGCTGACGCATGACCGGAGCCGCCGCCGCGGGAATGCCCGGGTTCCTGGCCGGGTATCTCCTCAGGACCACGGTCGTCCTGACCCTGGCCCTCGCCGCAGCCGCGGCGGCCCGACGTTGCCCCGCCGCGGTCAGGCATTTCATCCTGTCTACGGCGCTCATCGGACTCCTGCTCCTCCCCTTCCTGACCCTGGCCCCGGTCGGATGGCGATCGCCGCTCGTGCCGCGGTGGATGGCCCCGGCGGCCGCGGTCCGAACGCAGGCGACGGCCGGAGCGACCTCGTTCGAACCCGGACCTACTTCGGGAGTCGAGGCGAACCGGGTCATGTTCGTGGATGACACATCCACGCAGAAGATCGCCGCGCCCGCCGCCGGGACTCATGCCGAAGATCCGGATGCCGTGGCCCTTCCGTTCGCCGGCCGGGCAGTCGTTCCCGTCCGGCCAGCCCAACCCGCCGCGCCGTCGAACGGCGCCGGCCGGCGCGCCGTGGACCTCGTCCTCGTATTCCTTTGGGCGGCCGGCATGGCCGTCCTCGCCTTCCGGCTGGGGATCGGCCTGGCCGGGGCGCTCCGTCTCAGCCGGGAAGGGACGCCGCTCGGGGGCCCCTCCTGGCGGGCCCTGCTCGAGCGCTTCCTCGTTCTCGTCCCGCTCCGGCGCAGGGTCCGGCTCAAGAGCCATCCCGGCGTGCTCATCCCGCTGACCTGGGGCTGGCGCCGGCCGACCGTGCTCATGCCGAGAGGGGCGGATGAGTGGTCCGAGGAGGACCGCTCCTCGGCCCTCTTCCACGAGCTCTCCCACATCAAGCGGCTGGACTTCGCCGTCATGCTGCTCGTTCGGGCGAGCCTGGCCCTCTTCTGGTGGAACCCGCTCGGCTGGGTCGCTTACCGCGAGCTTCTCAAGGAACAGGAGCTCGCCTGCGACGAGCTGGTCCTGCGGGCGGGCATCAAACCGTCATCGTACGCCGCGAGCCTCCTCGCGTTCCGGCGGTCGGCCGCGTTCCGCTGGAACCCCTCGGCCGCGCTGCTCGGCCTCTTGGGCCGGGCGCCGTTCCAGGAGCGCCTGGCGGCCATCCTCAGACAGAAGCTCATCCTTACGGAGGTCAAAATGAAGACAAAGATCATGCTGGCCCTGGCTTTGGGGCTGGCCGTGGCCATCGTGGGCACGGCCCGGCCGGTCGCGGGGAACGCGGCGAACGGTGCCGCGACGGTCCTCGTTGAAACGGCCGCGCCCGCCCCGGCGGCGTTCGAAGCGGCGCTCCTCGCGGCCCCGGCGGCCGGTCAGGAGGTCACCGCGACGGCCGTCCAGGTCAAAGAGAAAGCAAAAGAGAAAGAAAAAGAAAAGGACAAAGGCGCCGTCGCGAAAACGATCGTCATCTCCCCCAAGGGCGGCGATGGCAAGCCCATCGAGATCGTCATCACCGAGGGCGACGAGATGAAGACGCTCGTCCTCGACAAGCCACTGACGATCACCAAGGAAAAGGACGGCCGGGCCCTCGTCTTGTCCGTCGACGGCAAGGAGATCCGGGTCCTGAAGGGCGAGCCCCTGCGCCTCGAGATCAAG
>CAYOYQ010000346.1:0-2051 GCA_964408215.1 uncultured Eubacteriales bacterium | reverse complement strand
TCTTTGCCGCCCAGAAAGAACGGGCAATCGGTCGCTTTGTCGTCACAGACCATGACGACGATGTCGAACTTGCGGCCCTCGAACTCGTCGAGGCTCTTCGACCGGTGTCCGGAGATGTCGATCCCGATCTCGGCCATGGCCTTGATCGCCGCCGGGTGGACGCGGGTCGGGATCGATCCCGCGCTCACGGCTTCGAACTGGTCACCGTAGAGGGCGTTGGCCAGGCCTTCGCCCATCTGGGACCGGGCCGAATTATGGACACAAATGAAGAGGATCGAGGCCTTCATGGACGGCCCTCCTTAGATTCGGTCTCGCAGACCCGGCCGCGGATGTTCTTTCGGACGCAAGCCTCGAGCTTCCGGCGATCCCCGGCCCGCCGGCCCGAATCCCGCCAGCGCACCCGTCCGAGGCCGGCGAAGAGCCCGTCGACGAATTCCCGCGAGCGCGCCGGGATGCGGTAGATCATCCAGCGCCCGCGCCGGACATCCTCGGCCAGACCGGCCTCGCGGAGGATCCGCATGTGGTGCGAGACGCGCGATTGCTCCATCCCCAGGATATAGGTCAGCTCGCACACGCAGAGCTCCCGGACCTGGAGAAGGAGCATGATCCGCAGCCGAGTCGGGTCGGCCAGCGCTTTGAAAACCTTGACCGCATCGTTCACGGGCATTGGATGATCCCCTGGGCCCACAGGCATCCGCCGCAGGCCGGAAAGGTGTTGCCGTAACAGTCTTCCTCGTTCTGTTCGAGGAGCGAGCAGCCGCCGCAGACGTGGCACGGCGAGTAGTCGAAAGCCTTGACCTTGTCCCGGAAACGGGAGTAGGCCTCGGAGTTCCAGATGTCGAAGAGGTCGCCCTCGCGGACGTCGCCGAAGTCGTGGGCCCGGACCCGCCGCTCCAGGCCGTAGAGGAAGGTCTTGTGCGAGTGCAGGAGCCCCATGCAGGGACTGACCCGGCCGTCCCAGCGGACGAAGGTCGTGCGGCCCTGGACGAACCGGCAGCGGCGGGCGTCGACGGCCACCCGGTTGCCCATGAAGGTTAGGTTCTCGAAGCCCTGGAACAGGCTGAAGAGCGTGTCCTTGGTGGTGTTGTTGACGTCGAGGCGGGGCAGACTGAGCTCGGTCTTGCCCGGGGCGAAGGTGAAGGTCTCGAGCGTCAGCGTCTGGAGGCAGAGCATCTCCTTCTCCATCTCCTCGCTGTAGGGCAGGACGTGGCTGACGATGATGCGCCGGGCGCCCACGGACCGGGCCAGGCGGTCCAGGTGCTTGACGTCGCCGAGGTTCGTCTTCATGACGACAAAAGCGATCCCGGTCTCGATCTCGTGACCGTCGCGCCCGTTGCTCTTGGCCAGGCGCTCGAGGTTCTCGAGGACCCGGGCCAGGCCCGCCCCGGGCCGGACCGCAGCGAAGCTCTCTTCGGTCGTCCCGTCGAGCGAGACCCAAAGCCCGTCGAGGCGCTCCCGTAACAACCCCTCGACGAGGGCGTCGTCGAGGAGGGTCGCGTTCGTCGTCAGCTCGGCGCGTAGCCCCAGGCCCTTGACGGCCCGGATCATGTCGAGGAGGCGGGGGTGGGCGGTCGGCTCGCCGAAGCCGCCGAACATGACCGATTCGAGATGGGGGAAGCGGCGGAGCTGGCCGGCGAGCCGTTCGAAGACGTTCCAGTCCATGTCGCCCATCGGCTCGGCCCAGGTGTTCCGGATGCAGGTTTTGCAGGCCAGATTGCAGCGCGATGTCGGCTCGATATAAAGGCGGTTCAGGCTGTGGATATTCGGCAGGATCTCGGCCCGGCCGCGGTCGAGGACGACCTCGAGCCGGGCCCCGGGGGCCAGGCCGAGCTTCTTCTCGAGCTCGGGCGGGAAGGAGAGAGCGCCGTTCTCGACACGGAGCTCATGGACCTCGCGGGGGGAGGGGCGGCGGCCGGCGACCCAGGCCCGCTCGCCTTTCTCGAGATAGGTCAGGAGCGCCGTCCCTTCGGGCATGTTCAGGGGGAACTTCTGCGCGGTCATGGCATCAACATATGAAGATATATTCATATATCATTCCGCGCCGCCGGTCA
>CAYOYQ010000345.1:0-2059 GCA_964408215.1 uncultured Eubacteriales bacterium | reverse complement strand
CTGGCCCGCAAGCTCGTCCAGGTCTTTCCCGGCCGCCAGGCCTGCGTCATCATCAAGCACGAGATGCCGAGCGGCGTCGCTCTCGGCGACGAGGCCGTGGCCACGTTCGAGAAGGCCTGGAAATGCGACGCGCTCTCGAACTTCGGGGGCGTCGACGTCTTCAGCTACCGGGTCACCGAGCCCTTGGCCCACCTCCTCGTCGAGAGCCCGCGCAACGTCGAGGTCGTCTACGCGCCCGACTTCGCCCCCGAAGCGCTCGAGGTCCTGGCCACGCGCAAGGTCCTCCGGGTGGTCAAGATGGGCGCCCCGCTCGATGCTCCGTCGGTCGACAACGGCCTCGAAGTGAAGCGCGTCGCCGGAGGCCTCCTCATCCAGAAGCGCTTCGACTCGAAGATCGTCTCGCCCGGGTCTGTCGACGTCGTTTCGAAAAGGGAGCCGACCCCGGAAGAGGTCCGGGCGGCCCTGTTCACCTGGACGGTGGCCTGCTTCACCCGGTCGAACGCGGTCATCATCGGCACGGAGGACAAGACCCACGGCATCGGCTCCGGCCAGCGCAGCCGCATCGACTCGGCCGAGAACGCCATCCGGCTCTCGCGGCGCGGCTACGGACCGGAGGGATGCGTCCTCGCCTCCGACGCCTTCATGCCTTTCCCCGACGTCGTCGAGCTGGCCGGGAGAAGCGGCCTTACCGCCATCATCTACCCGCTGGGATCGATCAAGGACCAGGAGGTCATCGACAAGGCCGACGAGCTCGGCCTGGCCATGATCATCACCCGCAAGCCCGGCGAGGTCGATTCGGAGCGTTGTTTCCTTCACCGATAAGGTCGAGGGGATCTCGCGATGAAAATACGTTCCCTTCGGACCCTGCCCGCTCTGGCGGCCCTCGCGGCCCTGCTCGCCCTTCCGGCGGGGTCGCCGGGAGGAGAAACCCCGCGCTATCAGGACACGATCGAACGGATCCGGGACGCGGGGCTCCTCGCCGAGCGAGCTTATCGTTTCCTCGAGCGCATCGTCTCGGTCGGCCCCAGGCTGACGGGCTCTCCCCAGGCGGCGGCGGCGGTCGAAGCCGCCCTGGCGCTCATGAACGAGCTCGGCCTCGAGCGCGTCCATGCCGAGCCGGTCGAGGTCGGGCGGTGGGTCCGGGGGGCTGTCGCCGAGGCGGCCGTCCCGGCCGCCGCGGACCGGGCCGCGCTCCCGCTTGACGTCTGCGCCCTGGGCGGGAGCGTCGGGACGCCGGAGAAAGGCCTGTCGGCCCCCGTCGTCGAGGTCCTGTCCCTCGCCGAGCTCGATCGCCTCGGGTCGGCGCTTCGGGGCAAGATCGTTCTCTTCAACCGGCCGATGGACCGGCGAACGCCCGACCCGTTCGCCGCTTATGGGGCCGCGGCCGACCAGCGCGTCAACGGCGCCTCCGCGGCGGCGCGGTTCGGCGCGGTCGCGGTCCTCGTCCGGTCCCTGACCCTGCGCGCCGACCGCTTCCCCCACACCGGCATGTTGCGCTATCAATCCGGCCTGCCGGAGATCCCGGCCGCCGCGATCAGCACCGCAGACGCGGACGCCCTGAGCGCGCTCCTCAAGAAGGACCCCGCGACGCGCGTCTCCCTCAGGATGGACTGCGGCAGCCGGGGCCGGGTCCTGTCGGCCAACGTCGTCGGCGAGCTCACCGGCTCCGAGCGCCCCGGCGAGATCGTTCTCGTCGGCGGCCACCTCGACAGCTGGGACCTCGGCGTCGGCGCGCACGACGACGCCGCGGGCTGCGCGGCCGCCCTCGAAGCCGTCTGCCTTCTCAAAGACCTCGGGCTGAGGCCCAAGCGGACCGTGCGGGTCGTCTTCTTCATGGACGAAGAGTTCGGCGGCACGGGCGGCCGGGCCTATGCCGCGGCTCCCGGCCGGCGCGGCGAGCGGCACCTCGTCGCGGCCGAATCCGACCGCGGCGGCTTTGTTCCCGTCGGGCTGGCCCTCGGTGGCTTCGCCCGGAAGCGGATCGAGCCCCTGGCCGGCCTCTTCCGGCCTTTCGGCGTCTTTTTCGTGACCGGGGGCGGGGGAGGGGTCGACGTCGGGC
>CAYOYQ010000344.1:0-2092 GCA_964408215.1 uncultured Eubacteriales bacterium | reverse complement strand
GGCCTTTCCCCGCCTCTCCCCCCGGGGGGCCCTCCCGCTCGGTGTTGGGGGGGGGGACGCACAATCCCCCCCGTCTTCACCCCCAGCGGCGATGGACGGTGTTTTTCCCGGGTTTAATATCGGTGTGTCAAACGGACGGACGATCTCGACGGAGAGTGAGGACCGTTAAAGAGAGCGCCTCATGCGCGAGAACAGGAAAGACAAGCGGATCGCCGAGGAGAACCGGGTGGCCATCGAGCTGCCTCCGGCCTCTCCCACCGCCGAGCCGCGCGTCGTCAACGCCCTGACCAAGGACATCTCCCTCGGCGGGGCCCGCCTCGTGACCGACCGGTTTTTCGAGGTCGGGTCCTCGCTGCGCATGACGCTCTATCTCTCCAAGTCGAAGCAGATCGTCAAGGTCAGGGCCGACGTCCGCTGGAACCGCATGGTCGAGGACGGCCTCTACGAGATGGGGGTCGAGTTCGAGCACGGCATCCCCACCGGCGTCCTGGTGCTGATCCAGCATCTCTACGGAAAGGGCCAGAACGTGCCGCCCGCCGTCCAAATGTGAAGGAGGTCCCATGAGCGCCCACGCTGAACCCCGGGTCGGAAAAGCGGCCCTTCTCGACGATATCGAGAAGCGCGTCAGCGAGATCTTTTCGGCCCAGAAATCCGAGGTCGAGCAGAGCCTGATCGAGAGGATCACCCGCGAGAAGGAAGAGGCCCAGCGCCGCATCGAGGCCGTCAACCGGGAATTCGCGGAGGTCCGCGGCTATCTCGACGAACACAAGACGGTCATGGCCGAGCTCCAGACGACCGAGGACCATCTCCGGGGCGAGATCCGCGGCCACTTCGAGCGGGCGATGAACTACCAGAAGATGATGGAGAACGCCGCGGCCCTGGCCGGCGAGGAGCTCGAACGGATCGGCGGGCTCAACGGCGAGCTCGAAAAGGTCCGGGTCAAGGCCGAGAGGGTCTACGAAACGCTCAAGAATCACCTGGCGGGGTACGCCGGGGTCTTGGCCACCATCCCCGCTCCGGCCGAAAAGGTCGAAGGCCTCGTCGACTGGAACGAGGAGCTTGCCAAGCTGCGCAAGGTCCGCGACCTCCTGGCCACGCTGCGCCATCAACCCGAGACCTTGCTCGGCAATTCCCCCGAGCCCGGATCCGGGCCGGACGAGGTCCCGGACGCGCTGACGGCGCCCGTCGCGCCCGAAGCCGAGGAGCTGGCCGCGTCCCTCGGCCTCATCGACACCGAGGAGGACGGCGTCAAGGACGATCACGACTTCATCGCCCCCGAGAACTTCATGAGCGCTCCCGACGCCGCAGTACCGGGGTTCGCGTTCGAGGCCACGGCCCCGGTCGAGTTCGTTCCCGAAGCGGAACCCGAGCCCGAGCCCGTCGTCGAGGCGGCTCCCGAAACGCCGGCCGGGCCCCAGCCCCTGCCCGAGAACCTGGCCCGCTACCGCCGGACCGAGTCCGTGAACAACGGCATCGAGCTCGGCTTCTTCGCCACCGAGGCGGCCTCGGTCCTCGACGCCGACTCGTTCATGACGGCCGTCGGCAAGGTCGTCGACAACGCCAGCCAGCTCCACGGCCAGCTCGGCCAGGCCGCTTCCGTCAAGGACCTCTTCCTGCTCAAGCAGGAGATCCTCAACCAGCAGGAGATCCTGCGCAAGGTGTTCTTCCGCGTCGTCCGCTTCTGCGACAAGGAGAACGGCCGTCTGCCCGAAGCTTTCGGCGAGGTCATCTCCTCGCAGGGCATGAAGGACGTCATCGAGCGCCTGACCATGGCCAACTGGAGCGACCCGTCCGATTTCAAGCCGTTCCAGACGGAGCTGAAGGCCCTGACGCGGGCCTTCGAGACGCGGACCGCCGCGCATTCGCGCTATTACCAGCAGGTCCTCGACCAGGTCGAGGGCCGCGAGAACTAGACCTCCTCGCCTCCTCTTCGCCGGCCGCCCGCCGGGCTAACCCCCTTCCCCCGACGGGCGGCTCCTTTTGTCCCCGTCCCGCGAGCCTGAGTCATTCACAAGATCCCTGCGACACCCGAGAACGGAACGGATGGGGCCGCCTCAGCTCGTGAAGAGCCCAGGTCAGATGATCTCTAGGT
>CAYOYQ010000343.1:0-2110 GCA_964408215.1 uncultured Eubacteriales bacterium | reverse complement strand
CTGGCCCGCCTCGTCCTCCGCTGCCTCGAAAAGGCGCCCGATAAGAGGCCCGCCGGCGCCGCCGAGCTCTCGGACGGCCTGGCCGGGATCGCCTCGGCCCTGCCGACCACGATCACTCCCCTGCCGCTCCGAAAACCCCTGACATCGAAGTCGATCACGGTCCGGCTGCCGTCGAGGAAGGTCTGGATCCCGGCCGCTTTCGGGCTCGTCGCCTTGGCGGCCTTGTCCCTTTGGCTGTTCCTGCCCCGAGGCGGGTCGACCAAGCGCACGATCGCCGTCATGGCCTTCAAGAACCAGACCGGCGACGCGGCCTTCGATTATCTCCAGGAAACCATCCCCAACCTGCTCATCACCAGCCTCGAGCAATCGGGCCGCTTCCGGGTCACGACGTGGCAAGAGCTGAAAGACCTGCTGCGGCAGGGCGGCAAGGATGCGGCGGCGGCGCTTGACGACGAGGCAGGTTTCGAGGTCTGCCGGCGGGCCGGGATCGAAACGCTGGCCGTCGGTTTCTATACCAAGGCCGGCGACACCTTCGTCACCGACGTCAAGGTCCTCGAGGCGGCCACCAAGCGCTCGCTCAAGACCACCCAGGCCCGCGGCGACGGGCCGGCCAGCATCCTCAAAAACCAGATCGACGAGATCAGCCGCTCGATCCGCCGCGGCCGGGGCCTCGAGGCCCTGAAGATCGAGAAGGCCCCGCCGAAAATCGCCGACGTCACGACGTCCTCCCTTGAAGCCTACCGGGCCTACCTCATCGGCCGCGACGAGCTCGAGCGCTTCTTCGGCGCCGAGGCCAAGCGCTCCCTCGACAAGGCGGTCTCCCTCGATCCTGAATTCGCCGTCGCCTACCTCTACCTGTCCAAAGCCTTTACCGAGCTCGGCGACAACAAGGCCCAGAACGAGGCCCTCGAAAAGGCCCTTCGGTTCGCCTCCCGGGCCAGCGAGAAGGAGCGCCTTTACATCGAGGCGTCCTATGCCGGGGCCGTCAAGCGCGACGCCGCGGAACGGCGGCGCATTCTCGAGGAGCTGGTGGCCAAGTATCCCGGCGAGAAGGACGCCTATCACGAGCTCGGCAGGTCCTATGCCAGCGCCAAGCTCTATCCCCAGGCCCTGGCGAGCTTCGAAAAGGCGCTGGCCTTGGACCCCGCGTTCGGCCTCTCGCTCAACGAGGCGGCCTACGCCTGCCTCAAGATGGGCGAGCCGGCCAAGGCCATCCCCTACCTCGAGCGCTACGCGGCGGCCAACCCCGGGGATCCCAATCCTCAGGACTCGATCGCCGAGATGCTCATGCGCACCGGCCGGCTCGACGATGCCGCCGCTAAATACAAAGAGGTCGTGGCCGCCCACCCCGATTTCTACCTGTCCTGGGGCAACCTAGCCTATGTCTATGCTCTCCAAGAGAACTATCCGGAGGCGCTGCGCTGCCTCGACGAGATGGTGACAAAGGCCCCGGCCGCCTCGGCCAAGTGGAACGCGGCCTGGCTCCGGGCCTACGTCCGAGACTTCCTCGGCCAGTGGGAGCGGGCCCGCGCGGAATTCCTGTACCTGAGGGCCCAGGCCGAGCGGGGGGGGGAATGCCTACAACCTCATGGCCACGGACTGGATGCTGGCCTTCGTCCATCTCGACCTCGGCCGATTCGAGGAGTCCGGGCGGTCGATCGACAGCTTTATCGAGCTCAATGCCAAGCGCAATCCCACCCGCGGGGCCATGGTCGGGACCATGAAGGCGATCCTGCGGACCCGGCTGGATATCGCGAGGGGGCGGCCGGAGGCGGCCCTGGCGACGCTCGCGGAGGCCGAGCCGCTGGTCGCCGGCCTGGATTCGTCCGTGAATGACGATCTGATCTTCCTCAGAGACTTGATGAAGGCGGAGGCGTCCCTTGCCTCTAGCCGCGTCGACGACGCGATCGCGGCTGCGGAGAGCGCCGCTCTGCGGCCCTTTATCACGGCCCGCATCCCCGACATCGCCTCCTACAACCAGCCTTTCCTCAAGGACGTCCTGGCCCGGGCCTATTGGAAGAAAGGCGACCTCGACAAGGCGGCGGCCGAATACCGGAAGCTCCTGACCGTCGACCCGGCGAACCAGGTCCGCTACCTGATGTCGCCGCTC
>CAYOYQ010000342.1:0-2118 GCA_964408215.1 uncultured Eubacteriales bacterium | reverse complement strand
GTCGAGGAGGTCCAGGCCCGGATCCGGGCCTTCGCCCAGGCCAACCCCCAGGCCGGCTGGATCGAAGGGCGCGGCTGGATGTACCCGGTCTTCCCGGGCAACATGCCGCACAAGAAGCTCCTCGACGAGATCGTGCCGGACCGTCCGGCCTGCATGCGCTGCGCCGACGGGCATTCGAGCTGGGTCAACAGCAGGGCTCTGGCTCTCGCGGGGATCACGCGCGACACGAAGGACCCGGAGGACGGCCGGATCGTCCGCGACGAGAGAGGCGAGCCCACGGGGGCGCTTCTCGAGTCGGCCGGGCACCTCGTCTCCAAGCTCATCCCCGAGCCCACGGCCGAGGAGAGACTGACCGCGGTCCGCCAGGGCCTGAAGGAAGCCGCCCGGCTGGGCGTCGTCCTCGTCCATGGGCTGGGCGGCGAGTTCGAGGATCTCGCGCTGTTCGAAAAGCTCCGCGACGAAAGCGCGTTGACCGTGCGTATGACCGTGGCCATGTGGGTCGACGCGCCCGGCCCGACGGACAAAGACTGGAAGGCTTACGATGACGCGCGGGCAAGGTGCCACGACGAGTGGCTGGCCGTCGACGGGATCAAGCTCATGCTCGACGGCGTCATCGATTCCGGCACCGGGGCCATGCTCGACCCCTACGAGGGCCAGAAGGAGAACAAGGGCAAGCTCTTCTGGGCGCCCGAGGACTACATGAAGGCGGTCGCGGCCTTCAACGCCAAGGGAATGCAGGTCTCGACCCACTCCATCGGCGACGCGGCCATCCGCCTGAGCCTCGACGCCTACGAGGCGGGCCAGCGGGCGGCCGGCGGCCCCGACGTCCGGAACAAGATCGAGCATGCGGAAGATATCGCCGCGAGCGACATCGCCCGCTTCGGCCGGCTCGGCGTCATCGGAAGCTTCCAGCCGCTCCACGCCAATCCCGACCCCGCCTGGATCGGCGGCTGGATCAAGAACGCCGGCCCCGAGCGGGAACGGCGGGCCTTCGCCTGGAAGGCCGTCTGCGACGGCGGCGGCCGCCTCGCCTTCGGCAGCGATTGGCCCGTCGTGACCCTCAGCCCCTGGCCGGGGATCCAGGTCGCGGTGACGCGCCAGGACCTCGACGGCCGGCCCGAGGGCGGCTGGCTCCCCCAGTACAGGGTCTCGCTCGCCGAGGCGATCTACGCCTACACCATGGGCGGCGCCTACGCCATGCACCGGGAGAAGGACGAGGGCTCGATCGAAGCGGGCAAGCTCGCCGACCTCATCATGGTCTCGCAGAACGTCTTCGATATCGATCCGCACCAGATCGCCGGAACGAAGGTGCTGCTGACCATGGTCGGGGGAAAGATCGTCCACGACGCCCGCTGATCCGGCCAAGAATGGATCCGAACGCCGCGATTTGACAGCGGCGTTCGACATGCCATAAAAGGGAATATGGTCATGTTCCCCCTAAAAGGATGGTCGCCCATGAGATCACGTTTCAGCCGCATCGCGTTCATCGTCGCCGCCGTGGGGCTTATCGTTTCGTTAGCGCCCGGCGCCCCGGTCAAGACATCGGTCAAGAAGAAACAGGAGGCCGTCGCCTCCATCGAGAAGCACCAGGCCGAGATCGTCGCCCTCAGCGACCAGGTCTGGGGCTTCGCCGAGCTGGCCCTACAGGAGGTCCGTTCGGCCAAGGCGCTGGCCGACTACGCCGAAGCCCAGGGCTTCGCGGTCGAGCGCGGCGTCGGCGGTCTGCCGACCGCGTTCGTGGCCAGCTACGGCCAGGGCCGGCCCATTATCGGCATCCTCGGCGAATACGACGCCCTACCGGGCCTGTCGCAGAAGGCCCAGAGCACGAAAGAGGCACTCGAGCCCGGCGCCCCCGGCCACGGCTGCGGACACAACCTGCTCGGCACGGCCGCCCTCGGCGCGGCCCTGGCCATCAAGGACCTCATGGCCGCGGGCCGGCTCAAAGGCACGATCCGGTACTACGGCACGCCCGCCGAAGAGTCGGTGGGCGGCAAGGTCTACATGGTGCGGGAGGGATTGTTCAAGGACCTCGACGTCTGCCTCAACTGGCATCCCGGCGACAAGACCCAGGTCGCCGTCGACAGCTCCCAGGCCATCGTCGAATTCATCGTCGAGTTC
>CAYOYQ010000341.1:0-2126 GCA_964408215.1 uncultured Eubacteriales bacterium | reverse complement strand
GCTGGCTGCCGCTCCTCTGCACCATGAACGTGACCAACACGACCGAGATCGTGAAGTCGCTCTTCGGCATGGATAATGCAGATCTCGAGCGGCTCGCGCGGCGGGCCGAGGCGGGCGCGGGCGGCCTCCTCTTCCTGCCCTTCGTCGACGGCGAGCGCGTGCCCGTTCTCCCGTTTGGGAGCGCCGTCCTCTTCGGCCTCGACCGCAAGACATTCGACGCGGCCCATATCGTCCGGGCGGTCATGGAGGGCACGGTCCTCAACCTGGGCTACGGCTTCGCCCGGATGAAGGGGCTGGGACTTAACCCGACGGAGATCCGGGCGACTGGCGGCGGGGCCGGAAGCCGGCTGTGGCTTCAGATCGTGGCGGATGTCTTCGACACATCGGTCGTGACGTTGAAAGAGGCCGAGGCCGCGGCCCTGGGCGCGGCCCTGCAATCGGTCTGGAACTGGAGGCTGGCCGCCGGCGAGAACGTCGCCATCGCCGATATCGCCGACCGTTGGGTGGCCAAGGGCAAGCTCGCCGCCGAGCCCGACCCGAAGAACGCCGCCCTATACGCGGACCTCCAGGGGCGTTTCAATGAATTGTGGAAGCGCCTTGTGCCCGAATTCAAGGCCCGCCGCTCCGCTTAAGGCAACGGTATCGATTGCTCAGTCCGCTCTTTGGGAGGACCTCTCGAGGCGGTGAGGGAATTTGCCTCGAAGATCCCCGTAGCGGAGGGGGTCCCGCCGAGCGGGGGAACCGTCGGGACTGGTTCCCAGGGGGTCCGGGGAGCGAGAGGCGAATCCCGAACGAAGCCAAAGAGAGGTCATCCGCAAATCGGCAGAGGCCTTTCCTTAAACGACTACGAACGCCCGAGTTCGCGGGCGGCGTCGTACATGGCCAGCACGTTCTCGACCGGCGTGATGGCCTGGATGTTGTGGCACGGGGCCAGGATGTAGCCGCCGCCCTCCCCCAGGATGCGCAGGTTGTCCTCGACCTCTCGCCGGACCTCTTCGACCGTCCCGAAGGGCAGCGTATGCTGGTTATCCATGCCGCCGTGAAGGACGACGTGAGGGCCGAACTCCTTTTTGAGCCGCTCCCGCTCCATGCCCGGGCAGCGCCATTGGAGAGGGTTGAGGAGGTCGATCCCGAGCCCGATCATGTCGGGGATGATGCGCCAGCAGCTGCCGTCGTTGTGGTGAAAGGCGAAGGCGCCGGCCTGGTGGGCGAGGTCGATCATCCGCTTCATGCCGGGCAGGAGATATTCGCGGATGTGGCGGACCGAGATCATCAGGTCGGTCTGGCCGCCCATGTCCTCGGCGATGTAGGAGATATCGACCCGGCCGGGGACCTTCTCGTTGATCCGGACGGCGCACTCGTAAGCCAGGCCGAAGAGCTTGTCCAGGCAGTAATGGGCGATCTCGGGGTTCTCGACGAGGTCGACGAAGGCCTGCTCCATGCCCCGGAGCTCCTTGTAGATGAGGAACGGCTCGGAGCCGCCGCCCCGGACGGGATGGCCGGCGGCGCGGTCGGCCTGGGCCGGGATCGTCCGGAAATCCCACCAGTCCGCCGTCGGCCAGGTGTAGCTCCGCTCGATCTCGGCCACCGACTTGAATCCGGCCAATGGAAAATGGATGCACTCGCGGTATTTCCCCGTCCCGTAATCGATGCTGCGGAAGCGGCGACCGAACTCGTCCTGCATCCGGGCGAGGCGCGGGCCGACGTATTCCGGCTTGAGCCAGACCTCATAGTCGACGCCGAGCGTGTCGAGCATCTCGCGGCGGGTCCGGCAGCCGAGGCGGGCCTTGAGCTTGCGGTCGAACTCGGGCGTCGCCCAGTAGTCGGTCGGGACGCGGTCGGGCCTCTCCCGGGCGAAGAGGGCCCGCCAGCGCTCGCGCGAAGTCATCGCCTCTCGGGCCATGGCGGGGCTCAGTTCTTGTGCAGGTCCTTGTGCATGATCTTGCGGATCTCGTGGAGCCGGTCGTGGGCCGGGAGGTCCGCGAGCTTCTTGTTCATGAACTCGTCGTTCTCGGCCTGGAGCGTCGCGGCGACGTAGTCGATGACGCTCGGCGGGAAGACGCCGTCGCGCTCATAGTGGCCTCGCCTCTCGAGCAGGACGCGGCTCGACTCGACGCAGCTCGCCG
>CAYOYQ010000340.1:0-2128 GCA_964408215.1 uncultured Eubacteriales bacterium | reverse complement strand
ATGTTGTGGATGACCGTGCCGAGCGGGATGAACCGGAGGGGCATGGCGTTGCCCGGCAGGATGTCGGCCTGGCGGTCGGTCGAGACGACGTCCTGGCCGACCTGCAGGCCGGCCGGGGTGATGATGTAGCGCCGCTCGCCGTCGCGGTACTTGACGAGGGAGATGAAGGAGGACCGGTTGGGGTCGTACTCGACGGTCTCGACCCGCCCGGGGATGTCGATCTTGTCCCGCTTGAAGTCGATGATCCGGTAGAGCTTCTTGTGGCCGCCGCCCCGGTTGCGCATGGCCAGCCGGCCGCGGCTGTCGCGCCCGCCCGACTTGGAGAGGGAGACGAGCAGGGGTTTGTACGGGCCGTCCCCGCTCAGCTCCTCGTACCGGTTGCCGGTCCGGTGACGGAGGCCGGGCGTCATTGGTCGGTAGGTCTTGATGCCCATGTTACGCCGCCTCGAAGTATTCGATGGGTTTCTCGCCGGCGCGGAGCCGGACGAAGGCCTTCTTCCAGTCCCTCGTCTTGCCCATGTTCCGGCCGACCCGGCGGACCTTGCCGGTCTTCATCTGGGTCCGGACCTCGACGACATGGGTCTTGAACAGCTGCTCGACGGCCCGCTTGATCTCGATCTTGTTAGCGTTCCGGGCCACCTCGAAGCAGATGACCCCGCTCGTCGCCTTGAGCTGAGTCGTCTTCTCCGTGATGACCGGGCGAAGGATGATCTTGTGGGGGTCTTTGATCACTTGAGTTTCTCCAGGACGGCCTCGAACGCCCGCTTGGTGAAGACGAGCGACTTGTGGGCGAGGACGTCGTAGATATTGAGGCCGGCCACATCGACCGCCTTGACCCGGGGGAGGTTCCGGGCGGCCCGGAACAGGTTGGCGTTCCCCGGGAGGTCGACGAGCAGGGCCGAGCCGAGCTTGTAGGCCTTGATCAGGGCCGCGGCCTCCTTGGTCTTGGGCTCCTTGACCTCGAGGTCGCTCGCGACGATGAGGTCGCCGGCGGCCAGCTTGTGGGCCAGGGCCGAGCGGAGCGCGCCCCGCCGGGCCTTCTTCGGCAGCTCGGTGGAATAGTCGCGGGGCTGCGGCCCGAAGACCGTCCCGCCCTTCTTCCAGAGAGGTGAGCGCGTGCTGCCGACGCGGGCCCGGCCCGTGCCTTTCTGCCGCCAGGGCTTCTTGCCGCCGCCGCTGACGTCCGCCCGGGTCTTCGTCGCCGCCGTCCCCAGGCGCCGGTTGGCCCGGGTGGCGACGACGGCCTCGTAGATCAGGTGGTCGTTGGGCGCCGGGGCGAAGACGCCGTCCGGCAGATCCACCTGGGCGGCGCTCCGGCCGTCCCTATCGATGATGTCGAGTTTGGCCATGGGGTCCTCTTCTCCGCTCAAATCGCCTTCGCCGGGGCGAACGAGCCCTTCTTGATCAGGACGTAGCCGCCCTTGGCGCCGGGCACGGCGCCCTTGACGATGAGGAGGTTCTTGTCCTTGTCGGTGGCCACGACCTTGAGGTTGCGGACCGTGACCCGGTCATGGCCCATGTGGCCGCCCATGCGCATGCCCTTGACGACGCGGGAGGGGTAGGACGAGGCGCCGATCGAGCCGGGGGCCCGATGGAACATGGAGCCGTGGGCCGCGCCGCCGCCGGCGAAATGGTGCCGCTTGACGACGCCGGCGAAGCCCTTGCCCTTCGACGTCCCGATGATGTGGATGGTCTCGCCGACCTCGAAGATGTCGACCAGGACCTGGTCCCCTTCCTTGACGGCGGCCGGGTCGGAACACCCGACCTCCTGGAGCTTCTTGACGACGGGGACGCCGGACGCCTTGAAGTGGCCGACCTGGGGCCGCCGCGCCTTGCGGACGGCCCGGGCCTCGACGAGCCCCAGCTGGACGGCCGCGTAGCCGTCCTTCTCCGGGGTCTTCTTCTGGATGACGGTGCAGGGCCCGGCCTGGAGGACCGTGACGGGGACGACGTTGCCCGCGGCGTCGAACTGCTGGCTCATGCCGATCTTGATGCCGATCAATCCCTCGACCATGGTCATTCTCCGGCCCCGTAGGCCTGGATCTCGACGTCGATCCCGGCCGGCAGGTCGAACTTCTGGAGCTCTTCGATCGTCTCGTTGTTGTATTCGCTGATGTCGATGAGCCGC
>CAYOYQ010000339.1:0-2141 GCA_964408215.1 uncultured Eubacteriales bacterium | reverse complement strand
GACGAGGCCTGGACGACGGGCCTCAAGTTCGACGGCTTCAAGACCTTCAAGCCCGATTTCGGCAAGGAGGCCAGCCAGAGGACCGAGTCCTTCATCGCCTACGACGCCGACAACTTCTATTTCGCCTTCCGCTGCTACGACTCCGAGCCGTCCAAGGTCAAGGCGGCCGTCAGCAAGCGCGACTCGATCTTCCAGGACGACGTCGTTTTCATCATCCTCGATCCGTTCAACGACCTCCAGAGCGGCTTCTCGTTCATCCTCAACCCCCTCGGCATCCAGGGCGACGGCATGGTCAACGTCCAGGGCAACCTCGAGCTGAGCTTCGACGCGGTCTGGTACAGCGCCGGCCGCATCGACGACCAGGGCTGGTCGGTCGAGGCGCGCATCCCCCTCCAGAGCCTGCGGTTCCCCAACCGCAAGTCGATGACCTGGCGCGCCATCTTCGTCCGCTTCTTCACCCGGACCTCCGAGCAGGTGACCTTCCCGGCGCTCTCGCCGGACAACAGCTCCCTGCTGCAGCAGGCCCAGCCGTTCGGGGTCTCCGGGATCAAGTACAAGCGGGTGGCCGAGCTCCTGCCCGCGTTCACGTTCGGGCGGACCCAGGAAGCGACCGAGGCCTCCGAAGGCGAGATCGTCCGCAACAAGGACCTCGATATCGACGACGTCAGCCTGACCGGCAAGCTCGGGATCACTTCGGAGCTGACCCTCGACGGGACCTACAATCCCGACTTCAGCCAGGTCGAGGCCGACGCCGGCCAGGTCGACTTCAACCAGCGCTACTCGCTCTACTACGAGGAGAAGCGCCCGTTCTTCCTCGAGCGCACCGACCTCTGGCAGTTCGGCGGCATGTTCGAGGAAGCGCCCCTCCAATCGATCGTCTACACCCGGACGATCGTCGACCCGAACTTCGGCTTCCGGCTGACCGGCAAGGTGTCGCCTCGCGACACGGTGGCCGCGATCTACGCCCAGGACAGCCTCCCGGGCGACCCGGTCGACGAGCATCCCGATTTCACGATCGCCCGCTACAAGCATTCGCTCAAGGAGGACGCCTACCTCGGGGCCTTCTACACGGCCCGCGAGGCCGGCAGCTCCTACAACCGGGTCGGCGGGATCGACGGCCGGTTCCGCCTGAGCCCGCTCGACACGGTC
This sequence comes from uncultured Eubacteriales bacterium, assembly GCA_964408215.1. Classification (GTDB taxonomy): domain Bacteria; phylum Acidobacteriota; class Aminicenantia; order Aminicenantales; family Saccharicenantaceae; genus RBG-16-66-30. The sequence goes on along the minus strand of CAYOYQ010000339.1, from coordinate 992 downwards.
TCGTTCCACTACTTCGGCTCGCTCACCAAGGCCCCCGGGGCCGAGACGAGCGACGGCGGCCACGCGATGGCCCTGGACTACACCTTCGGCAACCGCAAGTGGAATCTCGACCTCGGCTACCAGGACATCTCCGAGGACTTCCGCGTCGACACCGGCTACGTCTACCGGACCGGCCTGCGGCGCCTGTCGGCCTTCGCGATGTACAGCATCTATCCCAAGTCCAAGTTCTTCCAGAAGATCGAGCCCTTCTATTGGAGCTACCAGCTGTTCGACACGATCTACGACATGTGGGAGACGGTCAACCTCGTCACCCTGCGCTTCCGGCTGCCGCGGAACACGATGTTCCGGATCGACAGCCTCTTCGCCAACGAGGTCTACGCCGGCGGCCGGTTCGACATCAGCGGCTTCGGGATGCAGGGGGAAACGCAGATCGCCAAGTCCCTCTACGTCCAGCTCTTCGGCCGGCGGACCGGCCGCGTCTTCTACGATCCGGCGGACCCCTATCAGGGCTACGGGACGCGGGCCATGGGCACGGTCGTCTATCAGCCGATCACCCAGCTCGACTTCACCCTGTCGCTGACCTACATCGATTTCTACCGGAAGATCGACCGGGCCAAGATCTACGACTACCTGATCGTGCGCAGCCGCAACACCTTCCAGATCAACAAGTACCTCTTCGTCCGCGGCATCGTCGAGTACAACGATTTCTACAAGCGGATGACCCTCGACGGCCTCGTGTCCTTCACCTACATCCCGGGCACCGTCGTCCATCTCGGTTACGGCTCGGCCCTGGAGAAGGCCGAGTGGGACGAGGGCCTGCCGGGGTTCGCCCCGAGCGGCCGCTTCCATGAGATGAAGCGCGGCTTTTTCTTCAAAGTCAGCTATCTTTTCCGGTTCTAAAATGAAAAGATTCCTCATCGGGTTCCTGTCGGTCCTCGTTCTCGTCGCCTCGATCATGGGGGCGTCGCCGAGAAGGCCGAAGGCCGGCCGGG
>CAYOYQ010000338.1:0-2143 GCA_964408215.1 uncultured Eubacteriales bacterium | reverse complement strand
CCGAGGTCTCGCTCGTGGCCATCCTCGACGCCGACAAGGAAGGCTTCCTGCGCTCGGCCACCTCGCTCATCCAGACCTTCGGCCGGGCCGCCCGCAACGTCGCCGGCAAGGCCCTCCTCTACGCCGATGCCGTGACCGATTCCATGAGGCTGGCCATCGCCGAGACCGACCGCCGCCGCGGCCTCCAGCAGGCCTATAACGCCGCCCACGGCATCACGCCCCAGTCGATCGTCAAGGGCATCGACGAGGTCCTGACCTCGGTCTACGAGCGCGACTACCTCGACTACACCCGGATCTCCGAGGACAAGGACATCTACCTTTCGCCGACCAAGCGCAAGAAGCGCATGGACGAGCTGGCCAAGCTCATGAAGGAGGCCTCGGCCGCCCTCGAGTTCGAGAAGGCCGCGGCCTACCGCGACGAGCTGACCAAGCTCAAGAAGCGCGAGCTCGAGCTGGGGTTATAATAGGTCCGGGACCTGCGGCCCATGGCGGACATCGAACGGCTCAAGGCGCGCGCGGCCGAGCTCCCGGCCAAGCCCGGCATCTATTTCTTCAAGAGCGCCTCGGGCGAGGTCGTCTACATCGGCAAGGCCCGCTCGCTCCGCGACCGCGTCCGCTCCTATTTTCTGGCCAACCCCGACATCAAGGTCCGCCACATCCTCCGCGAAACGGCCGACATTGATTATATCCTGACCCGCTCCGAAAAAGAGGCCGCCTTCCTCGAGAACAACTACGTCCAGCAGCACCAGCCCCGCTTCAACCTCCGGCTCAAGGACGACAAGAGCTTCCCCTATCTCAAGCTCACCGTCGGCGAGCCCTGCCCGGGCGTCTATTTCAGCCGGCGGGTCGAGCCGGACGGCTCGCGCTATTTCGGCCCTTTCAGCCCGGCCGGCCGGGCCCGTTCTTCGATCCACCTCATCAATAAGTACTTCCGCGTCCGCGGCTGCGAGGACGCCGTCTTCCGCGGCCGCAAGCGGCCCTGCCTCGAGTTCGAGCTCGGCCTGTGCGCCGCGCCCTGCACCGGCGAGATCTCCGCGGCCGAATACCGGGAGAACGTCGACAACGCCTGCCTCTTCCTCGAAGGGCGCCTGCCCGAGCTGGCCCGGACGCTCCGGGCGCGGATGGAGCTCGCGGCCGAGAGCGAAAAATTCGAGGAGGCGGCCCGCTGGCGCGACATCCTGCGCACCATCGAGGACATCCGCGACCGGCCCAGCGCGATCTCGACCTCCCTCGAGGACCAGGATGTCGTCGGCCTGGCCCGCGAGGGCGACCGCGCCGCCGCCTACATCTTCTTCATGCGTAGCGGCAAGATCCGGAACTCGGCGGCCCGGCTCCTCGACGCCCCGGCCGCGACGCCGGACGCCGAGCTCCTGGCCGGATTCCTGGGCGATTACTACAGGGACCACGAGGCCCCGGCCCGGCTGCTCCTCCCCTCCTCCCCGGCCCGCCTCACCGGACTTCAATCGCTCCTCGGCTGGGCCAAGGTCCGCGTCCTCGTGCCGCGCGGCGGCAAGAACCTCAAGCTCGTCGACATGGCCGGGCGCAACGCCGAAGCCTTCCTGCGCCGCCAGGCCGGCGAAAGTCGACCCCTCGAGGCCTTGAAGACGGCGCTCGGCCTCCCCGCGCTCCCCCGCGCCATCGAAGGCTTCGACATCTCCAACACCGGCGGCCTGGAATCGGTCGGCTCGCTGGTCGTCTTCCGCGACGGCCGGCCGGACAAGGATTCCTACCGCCGCTTCCTCATCCGGACGGTCGAGGGCTCGAACGACGTGGCCAGCCTCGAGGAGGTCATCACCCGGCGCTACCGCAAGCTCCTCGACGACGAGGCGCCCCTCCCCGACCTGGTCATGGTCGACGGCGGCAAGCCCCAGCTCGGGGCCGCGGAAAAAGCCCTGGCCGGTCTCGGCCTCTCCGAACTCCCGCTCGTCTCCATCGCCAAGAAGGAAGAGATCCTGTTCACGCCCGCCCATCGCGAAGGCCTCCGCCTCGACCGGACCTCGCCCGCCCTCAAGCTGGTCCAGGCCGTCCGGGACGAGACCCACCGTTTCGCCATCGCCCTCCACCGCGGCCGCCGCGAGAAGCGCAGCTTCGAATCGGTGCTCGACGGCATCCCCGGCCTCGGCCCCAAGAAGAGATCGGCGCT
>CAYOYQ010000337.1:0-2181 GCA_964408215.1 uncultured Eubacteriales bacterium | reverse complement strand
AAAAAAAGATTGACAAACCCCGGGCGGACCCTAGAATGGGACTGAAACGAGGGACAGATGCCCGAAGAGAACCTCCTCGAGATCTTCCAAGGCGCCACGAAGAACCTCTGCAACGCCGTTCTCAACCAGGTCCAGGACGCCGTCGTCTGGGTCGACAAGGACCGCAGGGTCGTCTATTGGAACAGGTCGGCCGAGCAGATCACGGGCCGCGAGGCCGCCTCGGTCCTCGGGAAATGCTGCTTCGAGGAGTACTCCCTGTTCGTCGACTTCGGCGGGGTCAACATCTGCCGGGACAAGTGCCCGGTGGCCATGACCCTCAAGGACGGCTCGCCGCGGGACATCGACGTCTATCTCCAGCATAAAGAGGGCTTCCGCACGCCGGCGACCCTGAGGATTATCCCTGTGTTCAAGGACAGCGGCGAGATCCTGGGCGCCGTCGAGACCTTCTCCAGCACGGCGCCGAAGGTCACCCTGCCGCTCGGCCTGGCCGAGCTCGAGAAGATGGGCCTCGTCGAGGTCGAGACGGGCATCCCGGCGAAGCAGTACCTGGACATGACCCTGGCGACGAGGCTCGAGGAGTTCCAGAAGTACGGGCTGGTCTTCGGCCTCATCTATGTCGACATCGACAGCTACGGCAAGATCCTCGAGAAGCACGGCCGCTTCAACGCCGGCAAGATCGTCCGGACGGTGGCCCGGACCCTGCACAAGAACATCCGCTTCTTCGACATCGTGGGCCGCTGGAGCACCGAGGAGTTCCTCATCGTCCTCCTCAACATCGACGAGAGCCGATTGGACATCGTGGCCAACAAGCTGCGCCTGCTCGTCTCGGAGTCCTACATCACCACGGAGACGGGCATGCTCAACGCCACCGTCTCGATGGGCGCCAGCCTCGTCCTGCGTTACGACACGGTCGAGTCGCTGGTCAAGCGCAGCGAGCAGCTCATGATGCACAGCAAGTGGCTGGGCAAGAACCGCGTCAGCCTGAGCTTCGTCCAAAAAGAGATGGTTTAACCCTCCATAAAAAGGCCCCCTTCCCCGGGGGGAGCGGGAAAGGGGGCGAAGACAGAAAGGAGGGTTAGAAAGAGGCCGGATTCTTGGCCTTGATGTCGTTGAATTCCGCGGCGAAGAGGATGCCGCCGGGCTCGCCGGTCAGGCTCAGCCGCAGGCCCGTGTCGCCGGTCACCCACTCCGAGGACAGGCTCAGGCAGCCGGACGTGACCGCCTCACCCAGGGCCTCGCCGCGCTCGGCGTAGGCCCGGTCCTTCCAGATGACATTGTCGAAGCGGGGCTCCCCGACCCGGTGGTTCAGGTAGTCCCGGATCTGGTTGTAGTCGGCGACATAGCGGTCCTTGTCGGCGTATCTCTCGAGGAGGTTGACCCGGACCGAGACGAGCCGCTCGTTGGCCATGACGAAGACGAGCAGGCATCTCTTCCCGAACACGTCGCGGTTGTAGCGGAGGAACGCGAACGCCCCCGCATCTTCGACGGCGTGAGGACGGCCCTCGGCCCTCATGACGCCGTCCCGGCTCATGCCCCAGGTCACGGCGGGCATGCGGGGCGTGGCGAGGTCGAATTCTTTCGGCGCGGAGACGGCCGCGGCCGGGGTCAGGTCGACGACCTTGAGGGTCGAGTTGAGCTTGCGGACGACCCCGTCGACGACGTAGCCGGCCAGCATCCTCCCCGATCTCGAGGAGACGAATTGGACGTAGATCCAGTTGGTCCGGAACTTGACGGCGCTCGACTGCCGGACGACGGCGCCGCGGGGGAGGACCTCGACGACCGGGCTGCGGTCGCTCGGCTCCAGATGAATGGGGGCCCGCTCGGCGGTGATCTCGAGCTTGACGATGATCTCGGCCCGGACGAGGGACGGCAGGGCCAGCGCGGCCAGGACGAGGCCGGCCAGCAGGGCCGCCGCGGCGCGCCCGGGTCGGTGGGTCTTCTGGCTTCTCATGACCTTTCCCATATCGCCGGGGACATCATCGGATACCTCGGCGGGGGTGACAATCCCCACGAATGATGATTGCCCGGAGGGTTCTTCCTCACCCCAAAGGGGGAAAGGGGGGGAGAGCCCCCAGGGGAGGCTCCCCGGAAAAGGCTATTGTCTCAGCTGGAAGCGGACCGTGACCGTGAAGACGACGGGCCGGGGCCGGCCGTTGATGATCATCGGCTCGTAGACCCACT
>CAYOYQ010000336.1:0-2182 GCA_964408215.1 uncultured Eubacteriales bacterium | reverse complement strand
GACTCGGCCTGCCCGGCCACCGCGGCGACGGGACCCGTGATCACGGCCGCGGCGAGAGACAGGGCGATGAATAAAGACACAAGGGGGAACGGTCGACGGACGAGGCGGATCATGGGCGACCTCCTTCGTTCGGACCCGGGCGGGTCCGCGTCAGCCCGATTATAGGTTCCGGCGGGGCTCAACTCAAGACGCGGGCCGTCGGGCCGTCAGCGGACGTCGTAATCGACACTGAAGAACTTGAAGTCCGCGTAGGCGACCTCGGTCTTCGAGCGGACGAAGGCCTTCCCTTTTTCGCTGAGGTAGGCCTCCTCCACGTAGAGGCGGCTGGGGAAGCGGATGCCGTTCTTCTCGGCGCTGAAATCGGAGCGGATGACCAGGCGCGGCGTGCGGCCGAACTTCTTGCCGCGCTCCTCGAAAATATCGTAGTGGCCGACCCGGTTCTCGCTCCACTCGATCCGGAGGATGTCGCCGGTCTTCGGGTCGACCCAGGCCTTGCCGTAGAGGTTCCGCGTGGGCGGCGCGCCGGGCCGGGGCGTGGCGTCGACGACCAGGACCCGGGCCTTGCCGATCGTGTCCTCGCCGGCGACCGAGAAGTCGTAGCTCGGGCGGAACCGTTCGCCGAAGATGCCGACAGGTCCGAGAAGGGCGTTGCCGAAGACGACGACCGAGGTCGCGAGGTCGGCGTTGGGTACGACCTTCTTTTTGCGGTCCTCTTTGAGCTGGGTCCGGACCTCGCGGATGGTGCGTCCGGCCCGGACGCACTGGTAATCGTAGACGTAGGTGTGCTTGATCTTCCGGACGTTCCGGATGATGAGCGTCGGGCCCGAATACCGGGTCGACCCGGGGATCTCGGTCACCACGGCCGCGCCGCTCCTCTTAAGCCCGACGTCGAGCCCGGGGTCGAGCGACTCGGTGATCTCCTCGCGGCAGACGAAATCGAAGGCCGAGCTCTCGAGCCGGCGGCAGTACTCGGTCGCGCGTTCGAGGAGCGCCTCAAGGGTGAGATCGGGGGCGGGCTGGACCTTGGCGGCGGGCTTGGCCTTTTTCTGCGGGGTCGCGGCGCCGGGGGCGGACGAAAAGAGCGAAGGCGTGACCGACCCGAATTGAAGGACCGCAAAGGCCAGGACCGATGCGGCGGCGAAGACATGGTGACGTCTCATGGGATTCCCGGAGTCGGCTTTATCCTGACCTGAAACTAGAATAGGTCCGGCGCGGTCCGAAATCAAGCCCGCCGGCGGAGTTGTGTGCCGCCCCAATTCGGATTATATTTCGGTGACACGCAACTGAATTCACTTAATTATGTCATGTATCCGGACATAATTTCGTGTATTGAGTTGTATGTTACCGGAATGGGGAGGGCACGATGAAGGCGCGATACGGCTGCGACGAGAAGGAGCTCACCCATTACACTTGCCACGGGACCGGGCACAAGCTCGCGGTCGACGGCCGCCTCGACAAAGCCGCCTGGCGTGAGGCGCCGAAGTCGCCTCGGTTCGTCGACCTCGTGAGCGGTGTCCCCGGTTTTCTGGACACCCGGATGGCCGCGCTCTGGGACGACGAGTACCTCTATGTCGCCTTCTGGGTGAGCGAGCCGGACGTCCAGGCCGGGCTCACGGCCCGCGATTCCCTGGTCTGGACCGAGAACGACGTCGAGATCTTCATCGGCGGCGAGGACTGCTATTATGAATTCGAGATCAACGCCCTCGGGACGGTCTACGAAGTCTTTTATGTCTGGCAGGACGCGCTCAAGAAGGGGAGCCGGTTCGACCTCTCGGAGTTCGACTTGACGACCCGGCGAGTCGACGTTCTGGGCGGATTCCAGGACGCACTGCGCTGGGGCAAACACCCGCGGGGCGCCCGCTGGGCCTTCATGGACTGGGATTTTCCCGGCCTCAGGACGGCCGTCCGGGTCGAGGGCACCCTCAACGATTCTTCGGACGTCGACAAGGGGTGGACGGCCGAAATCGCCTTCCCCTGGCGCGGGATGAAAGTCCTGGCCGGACGCCGCCCCGTTCCCCCCCGCGCCGGCGACGTCTGGCGGATGGACTTCTCGCGCTTCGAGCTCTTGAATTTCTGCGGGAACACGGCCGAGCCCCATCCGGGCTGGGCCCTTAACCGCCACGGCGTCTACGATTCCCATCTTCCGGAGTGTTTTTCTTTCGTCCATTTCTCGGAGAAGTCG
>CAYOYQ010000335.1:0-2184 GCA_964408215.1 uncultured Eubacteriales bacterium | reverse complement strand
CCGACGGCCAGGTCCTCGAGCGGCCCGTACGGGCAGGTGTTCGAGAGGGCCAGGCCGAGGGTGGATTTGACCAGCGGGCAGATATCCCGGGGAAGCATCTGCTCGGCGTAGGGGATGGACAGGGGTGTTCCGCCGCAGAGCGCGACCGGGACGGCGCCAAGGGCCAGAATGATCTCGTCGGGGACATAGACGCAGAACGTCCCGATGAACTTGTCCCCGGCGGCCCGCCGCGCGGCGATCTCCGCGACCCGGTCGCCGTGCGCGCCGCGGATGACGCCGTCGAAGTAGGCCATGCGGGCGGGGCGGCCCTTCTGGGCCAGGACGGTCTTGGCGAAATTGCGGTCGATGGCGTCGAAGATCCTGTGATGGAGCTCGACGTCGAGGCCCAGCTCCCGAAGGAGCTCGTCGTGATCGGTCATGACGCTTTCCTTGAGGCGCGCGCTCTCGCTTTCGCCTGACGGGATGGAACACGCCTGCGGCCGACCGGCCATGAGGGGAGGTTATTATATCAGAAGGGGTCAAACCTAAATATTTAAGGTTTTCCGGGATGGGGACATGTTCTCTTTGTACGTGTCCTCATCCACGCTGAATCGGGATACGTACCGTAACGGCACATGTTCCGGAGTCACCCCAAAACCTTAAAAATTTAGGTTTGACCCCTTCCTATCGCCGGAGGAAGCGGCGGAGGTAGTCGCGCGTTTCGGTGACGCCGAGACAGCGCGAGACGGCGAAGAAAACGGCCAGGCCGAAAAGGCCCGCGACGACAAGGCTGCCCAGGGTTGCCAAGAGCGATGCGCCGAGCTCGGCCGCGACGACACGGTTCAGGAGCCAAGCGACTCCCCCGCCCGCGATCGACGCGGCCGCGAGCTTCCCGGCGTAGCCCGCCAGCGGCCCGAGCTCCATGGCCCCGACCTTGCGCGGCAAAAGCGCGTAGAGAATGGCCACGTTGAGGATCGCCGCCAGCGTCGTCGACAGCGGGAAGGCCAGATAGCCGATGACCCACATCAGCGAGACGTTGAGGACGATGTTGAGGCCGATCGAGGCGAAGCTCGCGTACATCGGCGTCTTGGCGTCCTTGTAGGCATAAAAGACCGCCGCGACGTTCCGCAGCGCCGACGCGAACGGGATCCCGACGACATAGAGCACGAGCGCCGCGGCCGTGGCCACGGTGTCCGCCGCCGTGAAATGCCCGCGCTGGTAGATGGCCCGGGTGACCGGGATCGCCAGACACGCGATCAGGGCCGAGGTCGGGATGGTCAGGAACAGCACCATCTTCATCGAGTCGGCGAGCGTGGACTTGACCGCCGCGACATCGTTCTCGAGGACGAGCTTCGAGAGCGACGGCAGCGCGACCGTGCCCACGGCGATGCCGAAGAGGCCGAGCGGCAGGTGCATGATGCGGAAGGCGTAGCTGAGCCAGCTGACGCTGCCCTGGGCCAGCGGCGTGACCAGGATGGTGTTGACCAGCACGTTGATGCGCGTGCCGGCCAGGCCGATCGCGACCGGGATGAAGAGGGCCATGACCCGCCGGAACCCGGGGTCGCGGAAGCTCAGGACCGGCCTCCAGCGGAAGCCCTTGCGCCAGACCGACGGAACCTGAACGAGGAACTGCATCAACCCGCCGACGAGGACGCCGACCGTCAGGCCGAAGATGGGGTTCTTGCCGCGGGCCACATACCAGCCGAAGGTCAGGATCGGGAAGAGGATGGAGAAGAGGTTGAAAACGGCCGGGGCCACGGACGGCACGAAGAACGACTTCTCCGTATTGAGATAGCTCATGGCCCAGGCGGCCAGGCTGATGAACAGGAGAAAAGGAAAGAGGACGGCCGTCAGCTGCGTCGTCAGATCGATCTTGCCCGGGACCTTGCCGAAGCCGAAGGCGATGACCTTGGCCAGGGCGGGCGCCAGCAGCAGCCCCGCGAGCGACACGGCCCCGGCGACGACGAACAGGACATTGAAGACGTTCGAGGCCAGGCGGTTCTGGGCCTCCCGGCTCTTGGCCTTTTCCTCCGTGAGAACGGGCACGAACGCAGCCGAAAGGGACGTCTCGGCGAAGAGGTCGCGGAGCAGGTTGGGGATGCGGAAGGCGACGTTGTAGGCGTCCACCGCGAAACCGGCCCCGAAGAGATGGGCGATGACCATCTCCCGGACGAGGCCCATGACCCGGCTGAAGGCCGTGCCGAT
>CAYOYQ010000334.1:0-2220 GCA_964408215.1 uncultured Eubacteriales bacterium | reverse complement strand
CGGGTCGAGGCGCCCGTGGCCGCGCTGACGTTCGACCGGGGCGGCGGACTTTCGGGTTGGTCGGCGTCGGGCGGTGTCCGGGCGGAGATCCGGGAAGCCGACGGCTCGGTCCGGTCGCTCGAAGGCGAAAAGGCGTCCTTCGACCGGGCGGCGGACCGGATCCGGGCCGAAAGCGTCCCCGGCCGGAGACCCGTCGCCGATTCTATCGAGGCCCGCGTCGAAGCCGACGCCGTCATGATCTGCCCCGCGGCCGGAGGCCTTCAGGCCTCGGGCGGCCTCCGGTGCGTCTTCCGGTCGGAAACGGCCGGCCGGACGCCCGGGTTCTTCACCCCGGGGGAAGACGTTCTCGTGACCTGCGAGGCCATGTCCTTGGCGCCGGGGGGCGCCTCGGCCCTCTTCAAGGGAAACGTGCGCGCCCGCCAGGATGAAGGGTCGCTCGAAGCGGACGAGCTCGAGTTCTCTTCCGAGAAAGGCGAGACCCGCGGCCGGGGAGGGGTGGCGGCGGCCCTGCCGGGGACCTCGAAAGAAGGGGAGGCGGCCGGCGCCGTCCTCATGCGCGGCCAAGAGATGACCTACGTCGCCGAGACGCGGGCCCTTTCGTTCACGGGCCGGGCCGCCGCGCGGCTGCCCGAAGCGAGCCTCGAGGCCCGGACGGTCGCCGCGGTCGTCGCGCCGGGCGGGAAGTCCCTCCGGTCGCTCTCCGCCCGGACGGACGTTATTGTCAGGAAAGGCGCCTATGAGGGCCGGGCCGGGGCGGCCGACTACGAGGCCGCGGCCGACCGGGTCGTCCTTACCGGGAACCCCGTCCTGACCGACGGAAAGGGCGGTTCCGCCAGGGGGACCAAATTGACTTTCGACCTGGCCGATGATAAGATTCTGGTCGAGAATGAGGGCTCGGGACGCTCGACGACCGTCATCAAGTCGTGAGACATGAAGGGTTCCCTGAGAGCGGTCGACCTCGAAAAAAGCTACGGGCGTAAAAAGGTCGTCGACAAGGTCTCGATCAGGGTCGAAGAGGGGGAGATCGTCGGCCTTCTGGGGCCGAACGGCGCCGGCAAGACGACCACGTTCTCGATGATCCTCGGGCTTGTCCCCCTCGACGGAGGCCGGATCTTCCTCAGGGACGAGGACATCACCGACCGGCCGATGTACCTCCGGGCGAGGAAGGGCCTGGTCCTCCTGCCCCAGGAACCGTCCGCCTTCCGGAAGCTGACCGTGGCCGAGAACCTGCTGGCCGTCCTCGAGACCCGGATGGCCGGCGCGGCGGCCCGGGCCGCCCGCGTCGACGCGGCCCTCGAGGAGTTCGGCCTGCAGAAGCTGGCCGGGGCCAAGGCCCTGACCCTCTCGGGCGGCGAGAGGCGCCGCCTGGAGATCGCGAGGGCCATGGTCGTGGATCCGGATTTCATCCTCCTCGACGAGCCGTTCACGGGGATCGACCCTCTGTCGGTCCGCGACCTCCAGGCGGTCATCCGGGCCCTCCGGGGGAAGGGCCTGGGGGTCCTGCTGACCGACCACGCGGTCCGGGAGGCGCTGGCCATCACGGACCGGGCCTATATCATCGAGGCCGGCCGCGTCCTCGAGGAGGGCCGGCCCGGGGAGATCGTGGCCTCCGAAGAGGTGCGAAAGAGATATTTAGGCGACGAGTTCCGTCTATAGGAGAGGGAGAGGCGCGATGACGCTGAGGCAACGGCTCGACCAGAGGCAGGTCCAGAAGCTCATTCTGGCCCCGGCCCTCCAGCAGGCCATCAAGCTCCTGCCCCTGACCAACCTCGAGCTGATCGAGGTCATCGACGACGAGCTCGCCCAGAACCCGATGATCGAGATCGAGGAGGAGCTCTCGGAGCGCAAGGCCAAGGACAGCGAGACCCGGGCCGCCGAGGAGGCCGGGGTCAAGAACAAGGAGAGCGTCCTCGAAGGCCTGAGCCTCGAGTCGACCGAGGCCAAGCTCGCCGGCGAGCCCGGCGGCGACAACGTCCTGGCCGGGTTCCAGGAGTACCTCGACGAGGGCTTCCGGCCCCATTTTTCGGAGAACCGCGAGGCCGTGTCGCTCGAGAACACGATCTCCCGGACCGCCTCGCTCTGGGACCACCTGAACTGGCAGGCCACGCTGACCTTCTTCGACCCCGAGGACCGGGAGCTCGCGGAGGGGATCATCGGCGACATCAACGAGGACGGCTACCTCAGCTCGACCGTCGAGGAGCTGGCCCGCCTGAACCAGAC
>CAYOYQ010000333.1:0-2220 GCA_964408215.1 uncultured Eubacteriales bacterium | reverse complement strand
TTGTCGTCCATGACGATCATGCCGCCCGAGCCCATCATGGCCCCGGCGGCGGTCAGGCTCTCGTAGTCGACGGGCAGATCGAGGAGCTTGGCCGGCAGGCAGCCGCCCGACGGGCCGCCGATCTGGATGGCCTTGAAGTCGCGCTTGTCGGGGATGCCGCCGCCGATGCCGTAGACGATCTCGCGGAGGGTGATCCCCATCGGGACCTCGACCAGGCCGGTGTTGGAGATCTTGCCGACCAGGGCGAAGATCTTGGTGCCCTTGCTCGTTTCCGTCCCCAGGCCCTGGAACCAGTCCGCGCCGCGGCGGATGATGTTCGGGACCGTGGCCCAGGTCTCGACGTTGTTGATGACCGTGGGCTTGCCCCAGAGCCCCTTCTGGGCCGGGTAGGGCGGCCGCTGCCGGGGCATGGCGATCCGGCCCTCGACCGAGGCGATCAGGGCCGACTCCTCGCCGGAGACGAAGGCGCCGGCGCCCTGGACGATCTCGAGATCGAAATCGAACCCCGAGCCCAGGATATCGGTCCCCAGCAGGCCCGTCTCCCGGGCCTGGTCGAGGGCGATCTGCATCCGCTTCAGGGCCAGGGGGTATTCGTGGCGGATGTAGATGAAACCCTTGGAGGCGCCGAGGGCCTTGGCCCCGATGACCATGCCTTCGAGGACGGCGTGGGGGTCGGCCTCGAGGACGGAGCGGTCCATGAAGGCGCCGGGGTCGCCCTCGTCGCCGTTGCAGATGAGGTATTTCGGCGCGGCCTTCTCCTTGGCGCAGGCCGCCCACTTCTTGCCCGTGGGGAAGCCGGCGCCGCCGCGGCCGCGGAGCCCGGAGAAGAGGATCTCGTCGATGATCTCCTGGGGTTTCATCCCGGTCAGGGCCTTGGCCATGGCCTCGTAGCCGTCGAAGGCGATGTACTCCTCGATCTTCTCCGGATCGATCCGGCCGCGGTTGCGCAGGACGATCAACCGCTGGTGCTTGAAGAACTCGATGTCCTTCATCTTCGGCACCGGCTGCTTCTCGGCCGGCGGGACGTACATGAGCTTCTTGACCGGGCGGCCCTTGAGCAGGTGCTCTTCGACGAGATGCGGGACGTCTTCGACCGTGAGGAGCTGGTAGAAGATGCCGTCCGGCTGGACCATGACGATCGGGCCCCGCTCGCAGAAGCCGTTGCAGCCGGTGGCCACGACCTGGACCTCGTCCGCGAGGCCCCGGGCCTTGATCTCCTTCTCCAGGGCCTCCTTGATCTTGAAGGACCCGCAGGAGACGCAACCGGTGCCGGCGCAGACCAATAAGTGGGCTCGATACTGTTTCACGGCGTCCTCTCAGTACATGGTTTCGCTGCCGACGGCGAGCACGAGATCGGCGACCATCTGGCCGCCCAGGATGTGCTGGACGAAGATCTTCTGGAGCTTCGCCGGGGTCAGGTGACCGTATTTCACGGGCGGCTGGTTCTTGAGCTCGACCGTCATCATCGGCTCGGCGTTGCACAGCCCGGCGCAGCCGGACGTCGTGACGATGACGTCCGGGACGTTGGCCTTGCTGATCTCGTTGAGCAGGGTGTCCATGATCTCCCGGGCGCCGGCCGCGATGCCGCACGTGCCCATGTGGACCGTCACGCGGGCCCGGCCTTCGCTCTCCCGGATGGCCATCAGCGATCTCGTCTTTTCCCGGATCTTGGCCAGGTCTTGGATGCGGAGTTTCTTTGTTCCGGCCATTAGATGTCCTTTCGTTCCGTCATGCGGCTTCCGCTTTCCCGTATTTTCCGAGGATCGTCCCGACCTTCCGGATCGTCGCGTGGCCGTGGTACTCGCCGTCGACCACGATGACGGGGCCGATGGCGCAGCACCCCAGGCAGGCCACCGTCTCGAGAGTGAATAGACCGTCCTTGGTCGTCTCGCCGGCCGGGACCTCGAGCCGGCGCTCGAGCTCCTCGAGGATCTTCGGTCCGCCCCGGACGTGGCAGGCCGTGCCCAGGCAGACGAGGCAGGTGTGCTTGCCCCGGGGCTTGAGGCTGAAGGCCCGGTAGAAGGTGGCCACGCCGACGACGTCGATGAGGGGCAGGTTCAGGGACTTGGCGACCAGGCGCAGCGCGTCCGGGGGCAGGTAGTTGAAGGCTTCCTGGACGTCGAGGAGGATGGCGATGAGGTTCTTCTTCAAGCCGTGGTGCTTGTCGATGATCGACTGGACTTTGGTCTTATCGATGTCCAAATCATCCCTCCAGGTCGA
>CAYOYQ010000332.1:0-2229 GCA_964408215.1 uncultured Eubacteriales bacterium | reverse complement strand
CCTACATTCCGCACGAACGAAAGATGGTTTTTCGGAATTAAATTTGCTCGGATCATCTTTGCTTTCAGTCGGTTAGGCTATTCATAGGAAATGGCTCTCTTCTTGATTTCAGCCAGTAAAATTTGTCTTTCCCGATTTTCGATGGCGCGAAGCCGTTTCAATGCCTTTCGCCATTTTCGGTAACGATCCCCCGCTTTTTCCATCCGGGCCTCATCCGCCCGGCGAACGAGCTTGCACCGTCTTCGTCCTTGGTCGTCTTTATAAAGAAAGATTGTTTGTGGATGTCCTTGCCCTCCCCGACAGCCACACCGGGGATTGCCGCATTTTCGCCGCACCCGGGCGACCGTCCCCACGGCCATGTCCCGGGATGAGACGAGGAGCCGGATCAAGCGGCTCCGCTCCCGCTGCAATCGTGACATTTCGCTTGACAAGGCCATTGTTCTCGTATATATATATCATAATAATGTATACAAGGCAAGCGAGCGCCGAACGAAACGTTCGGACTCCCGCCGGCCCGGCCGTCCTCCGGATTCATCTCCTCGGCCCCCATCCCATCCTTCGCCATTTCCTGGCCAGGATGTCGTTTCCATCGATTGTCGCCTCTTGTCTGGGCCGGCCTCGGGAGGGCCTCCTCGACCACGCCCAGGCGCTGGGCGTTTTGGTCCAGAACATTGTTCTCTCCCCGGCCCCGCTCTACCGCATCGCCCAGTGGGCCGAACCCGTTGGGGCCGAAGGCCTTGGCCTCACCGAAGCGGAGAAGCAATCCCTCAACGACGACCGGATCGCCCGGGCCCTGGACGCCCTCGCCTCGCCCAAGGGAAAAAGCTTGTTTTTCCACCTCGCCATCCAGATCATCAAGCAGTTCGAGCTCGACACCCGCCGCATCCACCACGACACGACCACGGTGACCTTCCACGGCCGCTACGACCGCAGTGTCGAGGAACCCCGGATCATTTTCGGGTTCAACAAGGACCACCGGCCAGACCTCAAGCAGTTGGTCTTCGGCCTCAACGTCACGGCCGACGGCGCGGTCCCGGTCTCCCACGAGGTTTACAGCGGGAACCGGACCGACGACACGATCCATCGGGGGAACCTGGAACGCCTCCGCCAGCTTCTGGGCCGCGACGATTTCGTCTACGTGGCCGACGGCAAGCTCTGTTCCCGCCAGAACCTGGCTTATCTGGAGAGTTACGGGGGAAAATTCGTCACGGTTCTGCCCCGGACCCGAGCCGAGGACAAGACGATGCGGAACCTCCTGCGGACCGGCGCTGCCGTGCGCTGGCGCCGGACGCTGGTCATCGACAACCGGCGGAAAAAAGAAGACCCTCCGGATGTCTATGGGACCACCGCCGGCGGCGTGGCGAGGACAAGCGAAGGCCATCGGATCGTCTGGTGCCGAAGTTCCCAGAAGGCGGCCCTGGACGCGGCGGCCCGAGAGGCCGAGGTCCGCAAGGCCCAGGCGGAGCTTCATGCTCTGGGCGCCAAACTCAACCGCGGCCGACGCAAGAGGCGGGCGGCGGTCCGAAAAGAGATCGCAGCCATCCTTCGCCGCCGCCGGTGTTCGCGGTTCCTGGAAGTCCGCTTGGACAGCCGGGAGATCCGGCAAACCCGCCATGACCGCCGGGGCCGTCCCCGGCCGGGGGCTCCGCTGCGAGAGGTCCGGCTCCGGCGGTTGGCCCTGACGGTCGTCCGCAATAAGGCCGCCCTGAGGGCCGAGGCCCGGACCGACGGCGTCTTCCCCCTGGTCACGAACCTGGAGAACACCTCCCGCAAAGAGATCGTTCTCATCTACAAGGATCAGCCTTATGTCGAGAAGCGGCACGCCCTCTTCAAGACCGAGCTCGGCGTCGCGCCGGTCTACCTCAAAAAACCGCACCGGGCGGCAGGGCTGATTCACGCAACCTTCCTGGCGATGATGGTCGACGCCCTCATCGAACGGACGGTCCGTCAGTCCATGGCCCGCCGCGGCATCAAGAACCTGCCGATCCTTCCCGAAGGACGCCTTTCGCCGGCCCCGACGACGGCCCGGATTCTGGAGACGTTCAGCGACGTGGCCTGGTACGAATTCGAACGTCCCCAGGAGCACGTCGTTTTCCCGGTCCGCTTAACGCCCCTGCAAAAGGAACTTCTCAAGCTTCTGAAAGTGGATGCCTCCGCCTATCGGTGATAGATAAAAAGGGGTGGGAAATAATTGCCGAAATTCGCTCTCACCTTCGTGCGGAATGTAGG
>CAYOYQ010000331.1:0-2254 GCA_964408215.1 uncultured Eubacteriales bacterium | reverse complement strand
AACAAGAGGAATCCGGGATATCCCGGGACGTATTAGGACACAGCCTCTTCGCGGGACCCCCTCCGCTACGGGGGTCTTCGGGGGATATCCATCGCCGCCTCGGGGGCTTCTTGAAATCATCGAAATTGACACCCCGAGGCTAAACGGGTAAATTAAACTGACTATTTTGTTGAGTTTCTGAGGTTCTCCGTGCCGTACACGATCGTTTTGGCCGACCCGAGCCCGTCGGTCCAGAAGGCGGCCCAGCTCGTCTTCGCCGAGCCGGAGTTCCGGCTGAGCGTCTTCGAGGACGGGGCCTCGCTCGTCGAGGCGGCGGCCGGCCTCCGGCCCGACGCCCTGATCGTCAGCCTGACCCTCCCGGGGCGGGACGGCTATGAGATCGGCCGGGTCCTCAGGAGCCAGAAAGACCTGGCCACGATCCCGATCGTCGGCCTGAAGGGCACGTTCGAATCTCTGGACGCGGACAGGGCCGCGCCGCCCGAGTACGACGACGTCGTCTTGAAGCCGTTCGACTCGGAGCGGCTGGCCGGGGTCGTCCGGGAGCTCATCGCCCGGAAGACCGGGCCGTCGTCCCTGCCCGAGGACCCGGTTTGGCTCCCGGAGGGGGGGCCCTCCGGAACGCCGGCGCCGGCGGGCCCCGTTACGGCGGGGCCGGAGCGCCAGGCGGTCCAGGCCGTCGTCCGCGAGGAGATCGGGACGATGGCCCGCGAGATCGAGAAGCGGGTCCGGGCGAGCGTCCTCGCCGAGATCAAAGAACGGATGGCGAAGTCATGACCACGAAAGACGAATTGGCGAAAGCCTACGACCCCAAGCCGGTCGAGGAGAAGTGGGGCAAATTCTGGCTCGACGAAGGCCTTTTCCGCGCCGACGCCAAGTCCCCGAAGCCCAAGTTCTCGATGGTCCTGCCGCCGCCGAACGTCACCGGCATCCTGCACATGGGCCACGCCCTCTGCTTCACCCTGCCCGACATCATCACCCGCTGGAAGCGGATGCAGGGCTACAACTGCCTCTGGCTCCCGGGGACCGACCACGCCTCGATCGCCGTGCACAACGTCATCGAGAAGAGCCTGGCCGAGCGGGGCCTGAGCCGGGAGAAGATCGGGCGGGACGAGTTCCTTCGCATCGCCTGGGACTGGAAAGAGAGATACGGCGGGGTCATCACGAGCCAGCTCAAGAAGCTGGGCGCCTCGCTCGACTGGTCGCGCGAGCGGTTCACCATGGACCCCGGCTTTTCGCGGGCCGTCAAGACCGTCTTCGTCACCCTCTACAACGAGGGCCTCATCTACCGCGACTATTTCCTCGTCAACCGTTGCCCTCACTGCCGGACCGTTCTCTCCGATATCGAGATCGAGCACAAGGACCTCCGGGGCAAGCTCTGGTATATCCGCTACCCGGTCGAAGGCTCGGACGAGTCCGTCGTCGTGGCCACGACCCGGCCGGAGACCATGCTCGGCGACACCGCCCTGGCCGTCCACCCCGACGACGAGCGCTACAAACACCTTCACGGCAAGCGGGCCGTCCTGCCGCTCCAGGACCGGCCGATCCCGGTCATCACCGACGAGCGGGTCGAACGGGAGTTCGGCACGGGGGCGGTCAAGGTCACCCCCGCCCACGATCCGGTCGACTTCGAGCTCGGCAAGAAGCACGGCCTGGAGCAGGTCATCGTGATCGACGGCGCGGGCCAGATGACCGAGGCGGCCGGCCCCGACTACGCCGGCCTCGACCGCTTCGCGGCCCGCGCCAAGGTCGTGGACAAGCTCAAGGAGCTGGGCCTGCTCGTCAAGATCGAGGACCATGAGCACGCCGTCGGTCACTGCTACCGCTGCAAGACGGTCATCGAGCCGCACCTCTCCTGGCAGTGGTTCGTCAGGATCAAGCCGCTCGCCGACGAGGCCATCCGCGTCGTCGAGGACGGCTCCATCGAGTTCGTGCCGGCCAACTGGGCCAAGACCTATTTCGAGTGGATGTACAACATTCACGATTGGTGCATCTCCCGTCAGCTCTGGTGGGGGCACCGCATCCCGGCCTGGTACTGCCGGGACTGCGGCCGGACGATGGTGGCCATGGACGCGCCGCCCGCCTGCGACAAGTGCGGCGGCCCGGTCGACCAGGACGAGGACGTTCTCGACACCTGGTTCTCCTCCGCCCTGTGGCCCTTCGGGACACTCGGCTGGCCCGACGAGACGGAGGACCTCGGGACCTTCTACCCGACCGACCTGATGTCCACCGGCTTCGACATCATCTTCTTCTGGGT
>CAYOYQ010000330.1:0-2273 GCA_964408215.1 uncultured Eubacteriales bacterium | reverse complement strand
GCATGCAGCGCCGGGCCTACGGCGAGCAGGCCGTCCGGGCCGGCTGCGTCCTCGCGGCCCTCACCGGCAACGTCGGCGTCCCCGGCGGCTGGGCCAGCGGCATCGCCCTCCAGGCCCCCGACGGCGGGCCGTTCTGGCTCGTCTTCCCCGTCGGCGAAAATCCGGTCAAGGCCATGATCCCGAGCTTCCTCTGGACCGAGGCGGTCCTCCGCGGCCATGAAATGGGCGAGGCCGATGGCGTCCGCGGCGCGGCCAAGCTCGCGACCGACATCAAGTGCATCTGGGCCGTCGCCTGCAACTGCCTGGTCAACCAGCACGGCAACGTCAACCGGACGGCCCGCATCCTGGCCGACGACAAGAAGGTCGAGTTCCTCCTCGTCCAGGACAACTTCCTGACCCCGACGGCGAAATTCGCCGACATCGTGCTCCCGGTCTGCACGCAATTCGAGACCTGGGGCCTCGAGGACGGCTGGAAGTACGGCGACGAAGTCATCCTCATGCCCAAGATCGTCGAGCCGCCGCCGGAGACGAAGAGCGACTACCGCATTTGTGCCGAGATCGCCGCCCGGCTCGGCTTCGAGAAGGCCTACACCGAGGGCCGGACCGAGCGCGAGTGGGTGGCCTGGTCGCTCGACCGCTACCGGGAGACGCGCTTCCCCGGTCTGCCCTCTCTCGACGAATTCGAGCGGTCGAACGCCGGGGTTTACTCCGCCCCGGTGACCAAGCCGGCCGTGGCCTTCGCCGACTTCCGGCGCGACCCGGCGAAACACCCGCTCCGGACGCCGTCGGGAAAGATCGAGATCTTCTCGAAGACGCTTCACGACATGAACCGGCCGGCCGAGATCCCGGCCGTGCCCAAGTACATCCAGGAGTGGGAGAGCCCCTTCGGCCCGGAAGCGGCCAAGTATCCGCTCTCCGTGATCGGCCATCACTATCTGTCCCGCGTCCACTCGACCATGGAAGGCGTCGACTGGCTCGAGGAGGCCTTCCCCCAGCGCCTGTTCATCAACCCGGTCGACGCCGAGGCGCGCAAGATCAAGACCGGCGACCCGGTCAAGATTTGGAACGACCGCGGCGCCGTCATCGTCAAGTGCCGGGTCACGCCGCGGATCATGCCCGGCGTCGTGGCCCTGCCCCAGGGCGCCTGGTGGACGCCCGACGCGAAGGGCGTCGACCGGCGCGGCTCGGTCAACGTCCTCTCGTCGGAGCGCTGGACGCCGCTCGCCTTCGGCAACGCCCAGCACACGATCATGGTCCAGGTCGAAAGAGCGGAGGCGGCCTGAGATGGTCAACCAGTACGCCTTCTACTTCGACGCCGCGGCCTGCACCGGCTGCAAGGCCTGCCAGATGGCCTGCAAGGACCGCAACGACCTCGAGCCCGGGCTGCTCTGGCGGCGCGTCTACGAAGTGGCCGGCGGAGGCTGGGAAAAGAAAGGCGAGGTCTGGGTCCCGTCGGTCGTCGCTTACAACGTCTCCATGGCCTGCAACCATTGCGAAAAGGCGGTCTGCGGCCTGGCCTGCCCGGTCAAAGCCATCTCCAAACGCCCCGACGGCATCGTCCTCATCGATACCGGCGCCTGCATCGGCTGCCGCTACTGCGAATGGGCCTGTCCCTATACGGCCATCCGCTTCGATGTTCGGACGAACACCGTGTCGAAATGCGACTTCTGCGTCGACGCCATCGACGCGGGCGGCGTGCCGTCCTGCGTCGCCTCATGCCCCCAACGGGCCCTCGATTTCGGCGATCTGGCCGAACTGAAGAAGAAGTACGGCGAGGTTCGCCGGATCTTCCCGCTTCCCGATCCGGCCACGACCGAACCGGCCCTGGTCATCAAGCCGCACCGGGACGCCGCCAAGGCCGCCGAGCGCGGCGCCGAAGTGGCCAACTGGGAAGAAGTCTAGCCCCGCATGCTCAAGGAGTGGCCCCTCGTCGCCTTCACGACACTGGGCCAGACGGCCGTCGGCGTCTTCCTCGTCTTCCATCTGCCTTTTATGGTCCGGGGGCGGCTGCCGGGGAGCGGCTGGCGCCTCACCTGGATCGCCACCCTGGCCCTCGTCGCGCTGCTCACGGCCGCGGCGGCCTTCGCCTCCTTCTTCCATCTCCGGCATCCGCTCAGGGCGAGATACGCGCTGAGCAACCTGCGGACCTCGTGGCTCAGCCGGGAGATCCTGTTCGAGCTTCTCTTCGGCGGGCTCGTCGCGCTCGAAGGATGGCTGGCCTATGTCAGGCCCGCCTCGAGAGCGTCGCTTTGGCCCGTGATCGGCGCGGCCCT
>CAYOYQ010000329.1:0-2273 GCA_964408215.1 uncultured Eubacteriales bacterium | reverse complement strand
TGGCGTTGCCGGCCACGGCCAGGATCAGGCCGATCCGCGAGCCCCACTGCTCGCGCCCGCCGGCCTCGAGGACGACCGCCTGCTTCTTGCCGAGCAGGACGCGGGAAAAACAGTAGATGACCAGGGTCATGATGAAGCCCCAGCCGAACAGAAGGAACGCCCAGCCGCCGGTGGTGACGCCTTGAGTCATGGGTCCTCCTCGAGATCGCGAAAAAACTAAATATCACAGCCCGCGGCCCCTGTCAAAGCCAAGCTCGCGGGGCGGCTTGCGTTTTTCCGGGTGTTCTGTTATCCTTGTGCGTCAAATCGATCACATTTCGCCTAGGAGCCAAGAGACGTTGGACGCATTCGGGAATATCGACAGCAAGTATCGCTTCATTATCCTGGCCGCCAAGCGGGCCAAGCAGCTCCTCAAGGGCGCCAAGCCCAAGATCCAGAGCCGGTCGAAGAGCCTCATCCGCATCGCCCAGGCCGAGGTCCGCCAGGGGCTCGTCGAGTACGAGATCATCCCGACGCGGATGGACGACATCCCGGAGCGCGAGGACCGCGTCTTCGTCGGCGCCGGGCTGGGCGACGAGGCCGCCGACCTGGACGCCCTCTCCGGCAAGGACGTCGCCGAAGAGGAGACCGACGTCGAGCACGATGAGGCGCTCGAAGAGGACGAAGGCGGCAACGAAGAGGCCGAAGAAGAGGAAGAAGAGGGATCCAAGTCCGACAAGGACGAGTGAGCCCGGGCCGCCGGCTCAGTCCGGTCCGGCCGTCCCCCCCGCCTCCCCGAGGATATCCACGTAGCTCGCGGTGATGAAGTCCGCCCGCCCGCGGCCGAGGGCCTTGGCGAAGCGGACGATCTCGTGCCGCTCCCCCTCGAGCTCCAAGAAGTTCCCGGCCGCCGTCTCGTCGAGGGTGACCGTCAGCCTCGACCGGCGGAACACCGTCCGGCGCTTCTCATAGGCGAAGGCCTCCCGCAATCCCAGGGCCGCGAGGACCCGCCGCATTTGGCCCGGGTCCCGGACCTGGGTCTCGTACTCCTCGCGGACCTTGAAGGAGCGGGACTTCCGCGGCTCGCCCTTGAAGGTCAGGGTGGCCCGCTTCCCGGTCGTCCGCAGCCGGAGCGCCCGACGGGCGTCGCGGAGGGCGCCGTTAGGGAAATCATAGAGGACGTTCTTCTCGAGATGGCGCTCCCGGGCGACGACCGCGCCGAGCCCGAGGAGCTTCTCCCGGGCCGCCCGGGCGTCGCCGATCCTGATCTTGACCTCGATCTCGGTCATCGCGCTGCCCTCATCTCCTCACCGCGCCGGTCATTTCTTCCGGTTCAGGCCGTAGACGGCCAGGCGGATCAGTGTCTCCCGGGTCGGGGACTCGGGGAAGGGGTCGAGGGCCCCCAGGGACCTCTCGGCGTATCCGGCGGCCAGGGCCCGCGTGTCCTCGAAGGCGCCCCCGGCGGCCAGGGCCTCGATGAGCTCCTTGCGTTCGGCGCTCGAGATATCCTTGCGGCCGACCAGGGCCTTGATCCGCCCGCGCCCCGCCCGGCCGCCGCTCTGGAGCCCGCGGATGAGGGGCAGGGTGATCCGCCCCTCGGAAAGGTCGGTGAGCACGGGCTTGCCGAGGACGGCCGGGTCGCCGGCCAGGTCGAGAAGGTCGTCGACGATCTGGAAGGTCATCCCGAGATCCAACCCGTACGCGGCGACGGCCTCCTCCTCCTCGGGCGAGGCCAGGCCGAGGATCGCGCCGATGCGGCAGCAGGCGCCGAAGAGGACGGCAGTCTTGTTCTCGACGATCGCCCGGTACTGCTCCTCGGTGATGCGGAGGTCGCCGGCCAGGGCGTACTCGTCGAGCTCGCCCTCGATCATCCGGGCCGAGACGTCGGCCAGCAGCCGGATGACCCGCTCGTGGCGCGACTGCAGGGACAGGCCGATCGACTTGATATAAAGGTAATCGCCGAGGAGGACCGTGATGTTCGGCCCCCACTTGGCGTGGACGGAGGTCTCGCCCCGCCGGACCCCGGCGTTGTCGACGATGTCGTCGTGGATGAGGCTGGCCGTGTGCAGGAGCTCGACCAGAGAGGCCAGGAAGACCGACTCCTCGCTCCCCGGGCTGAAGAGCCGGGAGGTCAGGAGGACGAGCGCCGGCCGGAGGCGCTTGCCCTTCTTGCGGAGGACGTAGCGGCTGATCTCGGCGGTCAGGGGGTTGGCGGACCGGGACCAGGACTCCAGCCGGTCCTCGACCCGGTCGAGGTCGCCGCGGATCTCCTTGGTGAGGGCGGCCAGGTTCCT
>CAYOYQ010000328.1:0-2282 GCA_964408215.1 uncultured Eubacteriales bacterium | reverse complement strand
CGACTTGGCGTTGTAGGGGCTGAAGTTGAGGCTCTGCCAGGCGTTGGCGCCGAGGCTGGCGCTGAGGCCCTTGATCTCGGCCTTGCCGGCGTTTCGGACCTCGGCGGCGATGTCGATGCGGCCCGCCTCGAGAGCGAAGGTGTAGCGGACGACGACCTCGATCCGCTGGCCGTCGGGGGTCAGCGCGGAGGACCTGGCCACGACGGCGGACGCTTCGGGCCGGAGCGAGGCGTCGGCGGTGACGAGCGTCTTGCCGCCCAACCGGAGGGAAGGGTAGCCGAACTGGAGGTCGGGGCGGGCCGAGCGGCCGGAAGGAAGGAACGCGGCGACGAAGCCGGTGACGTCGGGATGGCCGTAGTTGATGGAGCTCCAGAGCGTCCGGGGCCCCGCGGCGATGACGGCGGCATAGCGGCCGTCGCTCACGAAGATGTCGCCCGCGCGGGCGATCCGGGCGAAGGGCTGGGGCAGCCCGCCGGGGTCCTTGACGACCGTGAGGACGGCCGGCGCGGCGGCCAGGGCGAAGCCGGCCAGGGCGAGGGCCAGAACGATGAGGGCGAGGGTCTTCTTCATGGCAGGGCACCTCCGGGGAAAGGCGTAACGCGGAGAAGCATATAAAGAAAGAAAGATGGGGTCAAACCCCAAACTCAAGACTTGACCAAGATATTTCCCAGAAGTTCGGCTCCGGGTCGCTCCGCCTCACTTCTGGTGGTCGCTCCCAATAATCCGCTCCCGGCCGTAGGTTTGACCCTCTCTTATGGATTTTGGTCGATGGCGGTGATCTCGTAGGCCTCGCGGACCAGGCCGTGGTGGAAGAAGCCGAGGAACTTGGCCAGCTGCGTCTGGAAAAAGCGGTTCTCTTCGGTGGCCAGCATTTCGGCCTCGGTCTCCCAGAGC
The DNA here is from genome assembly GCA_964408215.1 of uncultured Eubacteriales bacterium. Lineage (GTDB taxonomy): Bacteria > Acidobacteriota > Aminicenantia > Aminicenantales > Saccharicenantaceae > RBG-16-66-30. The sequence goes on along the minus strand of CAYOYQ010000328.1, from coordinate 1,388 downwards.
GTGATGGGCACGCATTCGCCGAGCTTGCGTTCGACCAGGAACATCGCGCCGCGGTAGCCGGCTTGGCCGCGGCAGTTCGGGATGATCTCCTCGGAGAAGAGGCGGGCGGCTTCGTCGATCCGCTCGGGCTTGACCGTCATTCTCAGCATGCGAGCGACCATGGGTCATCCCCCTTCTTTAATGATCGGCGCCGACGAGATGATTGGGCGAGCCTGAACGGCCATGGCGGACACCCCCGATGGCTCAAGTGTAAGCCTTTGACCGCACCAAGTCAATTAAGAGGGGGTAGGAGAGGGTCAAACCTACTTTTTTTCGAAAAAAGTAGGTTTGACCCTCTCTTGATAATCTTCGGGGGTGTCGAGGTCGCGGAGGATGTCGGCGTCGCCCGCCTCGACCTCGCGGACATCGTCGGGATGGGCGTGCACAAGCTGCCGCAGCCCCTCGGCCGGGTCGAGCCCGAGGACCTCGCCGCGGTACTTCAGATCGATGAGGACGGGATGCCCGCGCCGGCCGCGGAAGACGGGGATGACGATGCCCCGGCCGCCCTCACGATAGGCCGCGACGACCGCGTCGACGACCGCGGACGGCAGGAACGGCTGGTCGCCGAGCATGACCACGGCCGCATCGGCGTCCGTCGGGAGGGCCCTGAAGCCGGCCTGGACCGAGGACAGCATGCCCGAGGCGTAGCTGTCGTTGACCGTGAAGCCGAGCCTATCGCTCCCGCGGCCTTCCTCGGTTTGACAAGACGCCCGGACCCGTTCGATCTCTTCCCGGACCGCGTCCCGGTCCGCGCCGAGGACGACCAGTACCCGGTCAACCCGCGATCCCAGCGCCGCCCTCACGACCGCCCCGATGACAGTCGAACCCCTGAACGGCAGCAGCAGCTTTTGCGTCCCCATCCGCCGGGACTCGCCGGCCGCGAGGATGACGGCTGCGATCACCCGCGTCCCTCGGCCTTCCGCCGGCTCCGGACGAGGACCAGCTCGGCGGCGATGCTGACGGCGATCTCCTCGACCGTCTTCGAGCCGATCGCGAGACCGATCGGCGCGTGGATCCCGGCCCAGTCCTCTTCTTTCGCCCAACCCTTGGCGAGGAACTCCCGGCGCATGGTCTCGACCTTGGTCTTGCTGCCGATCATCCCGACGTAGCCGGCCGGCCGGCCCAGAGCGGCCCGCAGGGCCTCGGCGTCCTTCTGATGGCCCCGGGTGACGATGACGAAGTGATTGTCGGGGGAATCCTCGATCTCGCGGACCGCGTCCCCGATCTCTCCGACCACGATCTCGTCCGCTTCCGGGACGTTCGCCTTGCTCGCGAACTCGGCCCGGTCGTCGATGACCATGACGCTGAAATCGAGGAGGTGTCCCAGCCGGGCGACGGCCCGCCCCACG
>CAYOYQ010000327.1:0-2291 GCA_964408215.1 uncultured Eubacteriales bacterium | reverse complement strand
TGGCCATCGGCATCGGCAAGATGGCCAACGGCTCGATCATCATGGTCGAGAACATCTACCGGCTCCTCGGGGAGCAATGCGGGCGGGCCGCCCCGTCCGAGATCGTCGCCGAGGCGGCCAAGGAGGTCGGGCGCTACCTCTTTTCCGCCAGCCTGATCATCATCCTGGTCTTCCTGCCTCTCCTGACCCTCCAGGGCCTCGAGGGCGCGATGTTCCGGCCGACCGCCTTCGCCGTGGCCGGCGCCCTGTTCGGGGCCATGCTCCTCAACATCACCCTCCAGCCCATCCTGGCGGTCACCTTCCTCGCCCGCAGCCGCTGCGTCTCGAAGCAGGACCCCGTGACGGCCTTCCTGACCGCGAAATACAGGAACGTCCTGGCCTGGGCGCTGGGGAAGAAGACGCTGATGCTCGGGCTTTTCGGGGCCCTCATCGTTCTGGCCGCCGTCGCCTTCACCTTGCTGGGCAAGGAGTTCGTCCCGCCCCTCGACGAAGGGGCGATCATGGCCTCGACCGTCATGCTCCCGGAGACGTCCCTCGAGGAATCCGTGGCGATGGGCACGCGCGTCGAGAAGATCTTCCTGTCCATCCCGGAGGTCGTCTCAGTCACCCGGACGACCGGCACGGCCGAGGCCTCGGAACACGTTCACCCGGTCTGCCACAGCCACTACAACATCGAGCTCCTGCCGCGCGAGCATCGCAAACGCGGCTTCCGCGAGATCACCCAGGAGATGCGGGAGAGGCTGGACGCCCTGCCCGGCCTGGCCGTGATCTTCGAACAGCCGATCGCCAACAAGCTGGCCGAGATGCTGACCGGGACGGAGGGCGAGCTCTCGGTCAAGCTCTTCGGCCCCGACCTCGCCGTGCTCAACGCCAAGGTCGAGGAGATCCGGGGCGTCCTCCACGATGTCCGGGGCGTCGCCGACCTCCAGGTCGAGCAGACCTCGGGCATCCCCCAGCTGGTCATCCGGCTCGACCGGGCCCGCATGGCCCGCTACGGCATCTCCGTGGGGGCCGCGGCCGACCTCGTCGAGACGGCCCTCAACGGCATCGTGGCCACCGACGTCTACGAGGCGGACCGGGTCACCTCCCTCCTGATCCGGCTGCCGGAAAGCTACCGCGGGGACGAGGACGCGGTCCGGAACCTCCTCGTCGACGCTCCCGGCGGCCAGCGGATCCCCCTGTCGGACCTGGCCGACATCCGCCGGGACGAGGGGCCGCAGACGATCTTCCGCGAGAACCTCATGCGCCGCAAGATCATCCTCTGCAACATCGAGGGCCGCGACATCGGCAGCTTCGTCGAGGAGGCCCGGGCCGTCATCGGCGCCGAAGTCATTCTGCCGGCCGGCTACTACTTGACCTTCGGCGGCCAGTTCGAGAGCCAGCAGCGGGCCCTCCATCATCTCACCTTGCTGATGGCCCTGGTCATCCTGATCATCTTCGTCATCCTCTTCTCGTCGTTCGGCTCGGTCCGCCAGGCGCTGCTCGTGATCATGAACATCCCGACCGCCCTGATCGGGGGCGTCATCGGCCTGCTGGTCGCCGGCCAGACCCTGAACGTCTCGTCGACGATCGGCCTGATCGCCCTGTTCGGGATCTGCGCCCAGAACGACATCATCCTGGTGGCCAAGATCAACGACCTGCGCCGCCAGGGCCGAACGCTGCGCGAGGCCGTCCTGGAGGGCGCCGTGCTCAAGCTGCGGCCGATCTTCATGACCGACATGGTCATGATCGTGGGCCTGCTTCCGATGGCCCTGATCACGACGACCGGATCGGAGCTCCATCGGCCGCTGGCCGTCGTCTATATCGGCGGCTTTTTCTTCGCCATCTTCCTGCGCTTGATCATGATTCCCGTCCCCTACGAGACCCTGGAGGGGATCGGGAAGAAGCGCGGCGCACCCGGCCGCGCCTCTTGACGGCCGGGCGGCCGCGGGCGGGACGCGTCAGGCCAGCGGAATCGATGCGGGCGGGACGCGTCAGGCCAGACCGGCGGGATCGAAGCGGGCGGGATGCAGGCGGGGAATCCAGCGGGGAACTTTCTGCTCATAATCCCGGTAGGCGTCCCCGTATCTTTGAACGAGCCGGCCTTCCTCGTAGGAGGCGATCAGGTCGTAGAACAGAAGACACCCCGCGACCGCGGCCAGCGCCAGGAGCGAAAGCGTGGCCAGCGAGAGGCTGACGTAGACGAGGAGCGTCCCGAGATAGATCGGATGCCGGACGCGGGCGAACGCGCCGTCCCGGGTGGGGCCGTCGGCGCGACCCGGGATGTTCTGTAGAACGACATGCCCTTTAAG
>CAYOYQ010000326.1:0-2309 GCA_964408215.1 uncultured Eubacteriales bacterium | reverse complement strand
CATCCAGGGCGCGACCGAGGTGCTGTGCTACGGCACCGCCGTCATCGTCGAACCGGTATAAGTTGGGGTCAGGTCTACTTTTTACGCACAATTGCGTAAAAAGTAGACCTGACCCCATCCCATCTTAGATCTTGATGAGGATCTTTTTCTGGTAGAGCCACCAGCACATGGACCAGAGCATGGCCCAGGCGGCCAGGCTGGTCAGGATCTCCGACGGAAGCTCCCCGATCCACGGCGCGAAGGCCATCGTGAACGGGAAGGCCAGGCTCCGGATCCAGGTCGTCCCGCCGCTCTCCGTGAAGAGGTAGATGAACAGCGAATTCATCCCGACGACGTTGAGGAACAGGGCCCACCTGTTCCATTCGCGGACGTCCATGAGCCAGTAGCTGAAGGCCAGCATCAAGAGGCAGAAGCCGCCGCCGGCCAGGATGAAGGGGGCGGTGCAGATGCGCTTGATCATCGGCTCCACGGCCGTCAGGGAGAAGCCGGCGGCGACACCCGCCGCGCCGAGCCCGGCCAGCCAGGCGATCTTCTTCTTCGGGGCCGAGTCACCCATGAGCCATTTCCCGGCCAGCACGCCCCAGACCGTATGGGCGGCGGTCGGCAGGGCGTTGAAGGCGACCCAGTGGCCGGCCGAGAGCTCGCCGCCGAGGAGCATGTCGACCCAGGAGCCGAAGTTGTGGTCGGGCACGAAGGGCTGGTTGTAGCCGGGGACCCAGAAGACGCGATAAATGACCTCGGTCGCCAGGATGAAAACGAAGCTCCAGGCGATCTGCGTCCGCGGCTTCCTTCTCATCAGGAAATAAGCGATCGGGTAGGTCACCCCGAGCTGCGCCAGGACGTTCTGGAAGCGGAAGGTGATCCGCCCGGGGCCGATGCAATACAGGGCCCAGCCGAGGACGAGGAGGGTCACCGAGCGGATGATGACGTGTTTCGTGATCTTCGCCCGGCTCTCGCCCCGGGCCTCGCGCTTGGCCACGGAGAGGGCCAGGGCCGCGCCGACGATGAACATGAAGAAGGGCTGGACGAGGTCCCAGAAGCGCAGCCCGGCCCAAGGATGATGGTCAAGCTGGGTGCCGATGAAGCCGAGGACCGTCCCGGCGAGACGCGGATCGCGGAGATGCTCGTAGAGGAGCGTGCTCTCCCCGATGAGCAGGAACATCGTCAGGCCGCGGAAGAAGTCGAGCGAGAGGAGGCGCTCCTTGGTCATAACCTACCTCCTGACGTCGCGGACGACCTCGAGGTCGACGTCGTAATAAAGCGCGCTCATCGGTCGTCCCGAAACGGGCTCGACGTTGTCGGCCCTGACGAGAGCATGATAGCTGCCCTTTTTCAGCCCCTTCGTCGAGGCCGTGTTGACGAAGGATTGAGTTTTATCGCCGCCCGAGACCTCGACCTTGAGCCAGGACGGGAGCGACTTCGGATCGACGCGCCACGGGGCGAGGTCGGAGCTGCCCTTGTTCGTGACCGTAACCTTGCCCGTGAGCGTCTCCGGACGGGCCCCGCTCGACCGAAGCGCCAAGCGATAGGCGTCGGCGACGAGGACCGGCGGAACGGGGAACTCGTTCGACTTCGAGACGCGCAGGAACGCGACCCCGTTCGGCCCGGCCGAGGCCGTGAACCCGCCCTTGTGCGGGCCGGTCGTCTCGTGCTTCCAAAGGTCCCTGACGTAGAGGGCGTCGCCGGCCTCGAGCCCCAGCTCCTCCCAAGTGATCCTCCGCTCGGCCCGGTACCGGCCCTGATAGAGAAGGGCCACGGCCTGGCTGCCGTCGAACAGTGTCTTCCCGGCCCACAGGCTGACATTCCCGTCGTTCCAGACGACCCGGCCCTGGACGCCGAGGGGGTCCTGGTCGACGGCGATCGCTTCAAGGTTAGTCAAAACATCGATCGTGGCCTTGTCCATCCGCCGGAGATCGTTCCCGGCCATGAGCGGCGCGGCCATGAGGCACCACAGGCTGAAAAGGCTCCGGTTCTGGGCCTCGTCGAGCCCGGGCATGCCGACGATCATCATGTCCGGGTCGTTCCAGCCGCCCGGGCCGGCGAACGCGCCGAGCTTCTCGTTGGCCAAGGCGATGCGCATCGCCCGGGCCCAGTCGGCCTGGCCGGGGCCGCAGATGTCGGAGGTCGTCCGCCACATGTGCCCGATGGACCCGGCCCACTGCCACGGGTAGCCGTCGCCCCACGAGCAGAGGCTGTGCACCACGGGGCGCCCGGCGGCCCGTTGGGCCTTGGCCAGGAGCGAGTACGCGGCCACGATGTCCTGGCCGTCGCTGTTGCACCAATCGATCTTGATATAGTCGGCCCGCCAG
>CAYOYQ010000325.1:0-2309 GCA_964408215.1 uncultured Eubacteriales bacterium | reverse complement strand
CCGAGAACCTGCTCCGCAACCTCGACGAGAACGGCATCGTCCGCATCGGCGCCCACGTCAAGTCGGGCGACATCCTGGTCGGCAAGGTCGCCCCGAAAGGGGAGACCCAGCTGTCGCCCGAGGAGAAGCTGCTCAAGGCGATCTTCGGCGAGAAGGCCCTGGACGTCAAGGATGCCTCCCTCTACTGCTCGCCCGGCGTCGAGGGCACGATCATCGACGTCCGCATCTTCTCCCGGCGGGGCATCGAGAAGGGCCCCCGGGCCAAGGCCATCGAGAAGGACGAGATCGCCAAGATGAAGCGGAACCTCGACGACGAGATCGTCATCATGGAGGCCGAGAAGTGGGAGAAGGTCCGGGCCCTGCTCAAGGGCTCGGTCGTCGAGAAATCCCAGAAGGTCGGCGGGGAGACGGTCGATAAGGGGACCAAGCTCACGGAGAAGGTCCTCGACACCCTCGATTTCGACGACGCGATGAAGCTCAAGCTCAACGACGACGAGGACCGCGATCGTGAGATCAAGGACCTCGACAAGAAGGTCAAGCGCCAGATCGAAGCCCTCCGGGCCATCTTCAAGGAGAAGGTCGACAACCTCAAGAAGGGCGACGAGCTCGCCCCCGGCGTCATCCAGTCGATCAAGGTCTTCATCGCCATGAAGCGGAAGCTCTCGGTCGGCGACAAGGTCTCCGGCCGGCACGGCAACAAGGGCATCGTGGCCAAGATCGTCCCCGAGGAGGACATGCCCCGCCTGCCCGACGGCCTGCCCGTCGAGATCGTCCTCAACCCGCTCGGCGTCCCCTCCCGCATGAACGTCGGCCAGATCCTCGAGACGCACGCCGGCTGGGCCGCCCGGACCCTCGATATGTGGATGTCGACGCCGGTCTTCGACGGCGCCAGCGAGCGGGAGATCAAGGAGCTGCTCAAGAGGGCGGGCCTGCCGGAGAGCGGCAAGACGCCCCTCTTCGACGGCATGACCGGCACCCTCCTCGATCAGGAGATCACCGTCGGCTACATTTATATGATGAAGCTCTACCACCTCGTCGACGACAAGATCCACGCCCGCTCGACCGGCCCGTACTCGCTGATCACCCAGCAGCCGCTCGGCGGCAAGGCCCAGTTCGGCGGCCAGCGCTTCGGCGAGATGGAGGTCTGGGCCCTCGAGGCCTACGGCGCGGCCTACTGCCTGCAAGAGCTGCTGACGGTCAAGTCCGACGACGTCGAGGGCCGGGCCAAGATCTACGAGGCCATCGTCAAGGGCGACCTCGACTTCACCCCCGGGCTCCCCGAATCGGTCAACGTCCTCATCCGCGAGCTCCAGAGCCTCTGCCTGAACGTGGAGCTCGAGAAGGGCGAGAAGGATGACGTCCTGCCCTGGGGCATCGCCTTGCCCCAGCCGGGCAAAGGAGAAGCCTAATGGACATCCGACCGCCGATCACGATGGCGCCGCGGCCGCGGCTGGAGTTCGACCGGGTCCGCATCAGCATCGCCTCGCCGGACAAGATCAAGAGCTGGTCCTGGGGCGAGGTGACCAAGCCCGAGACGATCAACTACCGGACCTTCAAGCCGGAGAAGGACGGCCTCTTCTGCGCCAAGATCTTCGGGCCGATCAACGACTACGAGTGCCTCTGCGGCAAGTACAAGCGGATGAAGTACCGCGGCATCATCTGCGAGCGCTGCGGCGTCGAGGTCACCAAGAGCAAGGTCCGGCGCGAGCGCATGGGCCACATCCAGCTGGCCTCGCCCGTCGCCCACATCTGGTTCTTCAAGAGCCCGCCGAGCCGCATCGGGCTCGTCCTCGACCTGTCCATCAAGGACCTCGAGAAGGTCCTCTATTTCGAGTCTTACATCGTCATTGACCCCGCCGACACGCCGCTCAAGGAGAAGCAGCTCCTCAACGAGGAGGAGTTCAAGGACGCCCAGGAGAAATACGGCGACAAGTTCGAGGCCTCGATCGGCGCCGAGGCCATCAAGGTCCTCCTCGAGAAGATCAACATCCAGAAGGAGTCCGACCGCCTGCGCAAGCTGATGAAGAAGGAGACCTCCCAGCAGCGCCGGCTCCGCTACGCCAAGCGCCTCCGGGTCTTCAAGGCCCTCAAGCGCTCGGGCAACCGGCCGGAGTGGATGATCCTCGACGTCGTCCCGGTCATCCCGCCCGACCTCCGGCCCCTCGTCCGCCTCGACGGCGGGCGCTTCGCCACCTCCGACCTCAACGACCTCTACCGCCGGGTCATCAATCGCAACAACCGGCTCAAGAAGCTGATCGAGCTCAAGGCCCCCGAGCTCATCATCCGCAACGAGAAGCGGATGCTCCAGG
>CAYOYQ010000324.1:0-2315 GCA_964408215.1 uncultured Eubacteriales bacterium | reverse complement strand
ACGAGGACCTTGGCCAGGTTGAGCCGGACCTGGTAGCCGCCCGAGAGCTCCGAGGGCTTCTTCTCCAGGTCGGCCGCGTCGAACCCGAGCCCCGTCAGGACCTTCTCGACCCGCCAGACATCGTTCGTCGCGTCGTGAGGCAGGGCCTTGGCCCCCTCGGCCAGCACGGTCGGCTCGGTGAACCGCATCCGCTGCTCGACGTAGCCGATGCGGTACTTGCGGGGCTTGGTGATCGTCCCGGCGTCCGCTTCCTCCTCGCCGATGATCATCCGGAAGAGCGTCGTCTTGCCGTGGCCGTTGCGGCCGACGACCCCGACCCGCTCGCGGCGGTTGACCTTGAAGCTGATCGAATCGAAGAGCGCCTGCTTGCCGTAGCTCTTCGAGAGGTTGTCGACGACGATCATCAGGCCCGTCCCTGTCTTTATCGGACGACTATTATAGCAGACCGGTCCCGGCGTCTACTTGGCGAGGACCCCCGCCACGGCCTTGGTCTTGTGGGCCCCCTTGGTCACGTGGACGCGGTAGCCGTCCTCGCCGGGGAGCCAGACCTCGGAGAGGACGTAGACCGTGATGTACTCGGTGTAGGAGGGGGCGAAGTCGCCGACCTCGTCGAAGACGAGCTTCGGTTCCGCGGCCGGTGCCTCGGGCGTGATCCGCTCGAAGACCGCGAGCGCGATCACTTTGCCTGTCGCGGCCTGCTCCAGCGCGAGCCCGCCGTCGGCCGTCTTGACGACGGCGTAATCTCCGGCCGCCAGGCTCTTGCCGGCCGCCTTGATAGCGAAGGGCACCTTGAAGTCGGCCTGGGTCGCGGCGGCGGCCGCCCCCGCGACGAGGAGGACCGTCACGGCGATCGTCAGGGCTTGTCGTTTCATCTCACGCCTCCTCGTCAAACCACGACGTCGGCCGGGTAGGCCGGGATGGGATCCGGATCGTCCGGGACGCCTTCCTTGGCCGCCTCGGTCATGGCCTCGATGAACGTGTCGATCTCCTCGAGCGTCGTGTAGACGTTCGGCGAGATCCGGAGGGCCTGGTAGTCGAAGACGGAGTTCGGCGGCGCCCCGCCGACGAGCGGGACGCAGATGATCCGGTAATGGTTGCGAAGCCACGTCGCCAGCTGCCGGACGTCGATGCCTTCGATGAAAACGGCCATGACGCCCCAGGCCTCGGCCGGCTCCTTCGTCTCGGTCAGGACCTTGATCCGGGGGTTGGCCTTGAGGGCGTTGACCCAGCGCATGTTCAGGTAGCGCAGGCGGGCGGCTTTCCGCTCCGCGCCGATGGCCTGGTGGAAGGCCAGCGATTCTCCCAGGGCCGCCCGGATGGCCCAGGGGTGCGTCCCGATGGACTCGAACTTGCGGATGTCGTCGTCCTGCTGCTCGGGGGCCGCCTGGAGGGGCCAGAACCTCGGGATCATCTCCTTCCGGACGTAGAGGCAGCCGTTGCCGAGCGGGGCCAGGAGCCACTTGTGCAGGCTGACGCCGTACGCGTCGCACTCGAGGTCCCGCAGCTTGAACGGGAAGTGGCCGAGGGCGTGGGCGCCGTCGACGATGGTGACGATGCCGCGCGAGCGGGCCAACCGCGAGAGCCGCTGGACCGGGAAGAGCTGGGCGGTGAGGTTGGTGATGTGGGTGAAGTGGAAGACCTTCGTCTTCGGCGTGATGGCCTTCTCGAACATGTTGTAGAGGAAGTCCTGGGTCGCCGGCACCGGGAACTGGAGGCGCGTGACCTTGATGCCCTCGCGCCGCATCCGCTGGTCCCAGGTCGTCAGCATGCGCGGGTAGTCCTGCTCGGTCGTGATGACCTCGTCGCCGGCCTTGAGGTCGAGGCCGTTCTGGGCGATCTGGAGGGCCTCGCTGGCGCCGCGGGTCAGGGCCATCTCCTCGACGTCGCAGCCGAACTCGTTGGCCATCCGGCGGCGAAGCGTCTCGCTGTTGCCCGCGACCATGCCCTGGTAGTGGACCGGCAGCATGTTGATCATCTCCATGTAGCGGAAGGTCGAATCCAGGGCCACCCGGGGCATCGGGCAGGTGAAGCCGTTGTTGAGATTGATGAGCTCGCGGTCGAGCTTGAAGGCGAGCTGGATCTCGCGCCAGTAGAACTCCTCCCGGGCCACCTCCTCGGGGGTCATCTTGGCGACGGATTGCCCGGCCGCTTCGACCCGCGGCAGGCTCTTCGGGTCGAAGGCCAGGGCCGTGGCCCCCAGCGCGCCGACCGACTTCATGAACGTTCTTCGGCTCCAAGCGGTGCTTCTCTTCATGTCCGACCTCCTCGAGCGTGTGATCCGGATGGCGATGCGGGGGAGATTGTAATGCAGGTCC
>CAYOYQ010000323.1:0-2320 GCA_964408215.1 uncultured Eubacteriales bacterium | reverse complement strand
CCCCCATCCTCGACGAGTTCGACGAGCAGGGCGTCAAGTTCGCCCTCGAGGTCCATCCGACCGAGATCGCCTTCGACCTCTACACGACCGAGCGCCTTCTCGCCACCTTCAAGCGCCGCCCCGCCCTCGGCCTCAACTTCGACCCGAGCCACCTCGTCTGGCAGGGCATCGAGCCGCACCTGTTCATCCGCGAGTTCGCCGACCGCGTCTACCACGTCCACATGAAGGACGCGGCCGTAACGCTCGACGGCAAGGCCGGCATCCTCGGCTCGTTCCTGCCCTTCGGCGACACCCGCCGCGGCTGGAACTTCCGCTCGCTCGGCCACGGCGACGTCGACTTCGACGCCGTCATCCGCGAGCTCAACGCCATCGGCTACGAGGGCCCGCTCTCTGTCGAGTGGGAGGACAACGCCATGGACCGCGAGTTCGGGGCCAAAGAATCTCTCGAGTTCGTCCGGACCATGAACTTCTCCCCGTCCAAGGTCGCCTTCGACAAGGACTTCGGGAAGGAGAAGTAGGCCGAAGTTAGCGGACGCCGCGGCGCGCGGGGCTCACCACCTCGAACGTCCGCTCCAACCGGCGCCCCTCGTCGTCCACCAGCACCAGCCGATGCTCGCCCGGCTCGGGCCGGGCCGCGATCTGGTGGAAGACCCGGGTCGAGGCCAGGTATTGTTGGTCGAGGTGCCAGTGGATGGTCGCCCCGCCCTCCTTGTGGACGGCCTCGAAAACGACCTGGCCGACCGTCCCGTCGAGCCCGACCGGGACATAGACCGCGGTCCCCGGCTCCGGGTAGACGAGGCTCATCACCCGCGAGCCCCGTTCCCCCGCCGTCACGGCCGCGCAATCGGCCCGCAACGGCGGCAGGGTCCGGTACTCCGGGTGGTCGGCCCGATAATAATATTCCTGGACGGGCGGCAGGACGAACCACGGCTCATGCCGCATCCGGCCGACAGGCTCGCAGCTGCTGTCGACCCGGTACCGGCCCGACGCGTCCAGGTGGACCTCCTGATGATAGGGGCACATGCGGTCGAAACGGCTTTCTTCAGGCACCTCGATCGTCACCGCCGGGCAAAGGTCGGTCGCGAGATAGCCCGAGTCCCGGCAGACCCGGATCGCCTTGAACCCGGACCACGGCCGGACGATTTCCCCGCCGCCGTCGACCGCGCCGAGAAGATCGAACAGGACCGGGGCGGCCGCCGCGAGCCCGGTCAGCCCGGGCCGGCCGTCTCCGCCCGCGTTCCCGGCCCAGACGCCGACCGTGTAGTTCGGGGTCACCCCGACGGCCCAGGCGTCCCTCAAACCGAAACTCGTCCCCGTCTTCCAGGCCACCCACTTCGACGAGCTGAAGTTCCGCCAGAAGCCTTCCTCGTCGGGCCGGTTGACCGCGGTCAGCGCCTGGAGCGTGAGGTAGGCGGCCGCCGCGCCGAGGTCCTTCATCGGCGACGGCCGGGCGGGCTCGTCACGGAGGAGCCGGACCTCCCGGCCGCCGCCCGGAAGCCCCAGCGCGAGCTGGGCCATCCCGGCGTAAAGCCCCGCGACCTCGAGGGGCCTGCCCTCCGCCCCGCCCAGGACGAGGGTCAAACCGTAGTCGTCGGGCGGCCGGTCGAGGGTGGTCATCCCCCAGCGGCGCAACAGGTTCTCGAACCGCGGGATGCCGTATTCGCGAAGCTCCCGCACTGCCGGCACGTTGAGCGACCAGGCCAGGGCGGCCCGGGCCGGAACGGCGCCGCGGAAGCGCCGGTCGAAGTTCTCGGGCTTGAATCCCTCGTAGCGGACTGGCGTGTCGGCAACGAGCGTCACCGGCGTCAGCCCTCCCTCCCGGACCATGGCCGCGTAAAGGAACGGCTTGAGGATGCTGCCGGTGCTGCGGCGGCTCTGGAGGAGGTCGACGCTCTGCCCCTCTTCGCCGCGCCGGTCGAGGCCGAAATTGCCGACATAGGCGACGACCGAAGCGGCGCGGTTGTCGATGACGACGGCGGCCAAGTTCTGGATGCCCCGCTCGAGGAGGCGGCCGCCGTGCTGTTCGACGGTCCTCGTCACCGCTCTCTGCAGGTCCGCGTCGAGGAACGACACGTACGGCGAAACGGCGCCCCGCCGGCCGGCCAGCGTGTCGAGAAGATGCGGCGCGTCCCGGGGCACCGCGAGCGTCCGTTCGGGCATCGTCTCGGCCAGGGCCAGACGGCATTCGAGGTCGTCGATCCGACCGGCCGCTCGCAGGCGCTCGAGAAGGCCGTCGCGCTTCCGGAGAAGCCTCTTCCGCCCGTCCGCCGAAGCGACGAGGCCGGGGTCGTTCGGCAGGACGGCCAGGAAGGCGGCCTCG
>CAYOYQ010000322.1:0-2324 GCA_964408215.1 uncultured Eubacteriales bacterium | reverse complement strand
CGCTTGATGAAGGTCTCGACGAGCCCCGCATAGACGAGGGCGGCCGCCGCGCTCTCCTGGAGGCTGGCGATCCCGCCGAAATAGAGCCCGAAAACGACGAGCGGCAGCAGGAGCTCCCAGAAGGAATCCTTGAAGGACGCGACGGCCTCCCTCAGCTTGAGGGGCCGCCGGGGGATGCCGTGCTTCCAGGAATAGACGATGCCGATGGCCATGACCGACACGACCAGGAACGCGCCGGGGATGAGGCCGCCGATGAACATGTCCTTGATGCTCGTCTGGGCCGTGACGCCGTAGATGATGACCGGCAGGCTGGGCGGGAAGAGCAGCCCGACCGAACCCGCGGCGGTCAGCAGCCCGACCGCGAACCTCTTGGGATAGCCGGCCTTCTCCAGGATGATCGCGAGAAGGCCCCCGAGGGCCAGGATCGTCACCCCCGAGGCGCCGGTGAAGGTCGTAAAGAAGGCGCAGACGATGACCGCGACGACCGTCATCCCGCCCGGGAACCAGCCGAACAGGGACTCGAAGAACCGGACCATCCTCTCCCCCGCCTTGCTCTCCGAGAGGAAGAAGCCGACCGCCGCGAAGAGCGGGATGGCCGGGATGGCGTTGCCGGTCAGGACGGTGTAGGCCTGATTGGGGACGACCGCCAGCGGCAGTCCGCCCTTGACGAAGAGCAGGTAGCCGACCCCGCCGAGGACGGTGAAGATGGGCAGGCCGAGGAACGCCGCGCCGATCAGGACGAAGATCAGCGGCCCCGCGGCCGCGGCGACGACGGATTGGACCGCCCCCGCCGCCGCCGTCAGGGCGGGGCTGGCCGCCTGGCCGCCCCGCGTGACGATCTGGACCAGCGGCTCGAAGCCGAGGACCAGCCCGAAAAGGCCGCCCGCGCACCCCGCGGCGATGCGGGCCTTCTCCTTCTCCAGCGCGGAGATGAAGCGCACGCTCATCGCCAGGAAGCCCGCGGCCATGACCAGCACGACGATCCGCTTGGGCAGGAAGCCGACCTTTTCGGCGGCGGGGAACGCGGCCCAGGCGAACGCGACCGCGCTCAGCCCGAACGCCAAGGTCATCCCCGAGGCCAGCACGGCCGAGACGATCTCGGCCGGCCTTTTCAGGGACTTGGGCAGGAAGAGCCCCGTGGCCAGGGCCAGGTGCTTTTTCTCGCGCGCCGTGATGGCCCCGGCGACGAACGTGGCCGCCAGGATGAGATGTTCGACATAGACGCTCGAATAACGGATGCCCGTGTTGAAGATCTTGCGCGCGGCGAGCTCGCCCAACAGCAGCAGGGCCAGGAGGAAGATGGTCAGGAAGGCCAGCGAGTTCTCGACGGCCCGAACGGCGCGGACGACGGGGCGGAGCCTATTGGCCACGGCCCTTCCGGTATTCCTGGACGTATCCGACCACGCGGTCGTAGAGATCCTTCGAGAAGACCGTTCCAATCAGCTTCTCGACGGTCTTGCCGGCGGCCGCGCGCCACTTGGCCAGCGCGTCGGGCGGAGGGTCGTTGACGACGAGCCCGTTCTCTTTCATCATCTTGACGGCGTCGGCCTCGACGGCCATCGTCTCGTCGTAGAGCCCCTTGGCCGCGCCGGCCACGGCTTCGAGGAAGGGCAGATGGAGCTCGGCCGGGATGGATGCCCAGGCCTTTTCGCCCAGGATCAGGGCCCCGACGAGGGGGGCCAGGGACGGCCCGAACATGTGAGGCGCGAGCGCGAAATACTGCCCGGACGCGGCGAAGAGGGGCGGCAGGTAGGCGCCCGAGGCGGCGCCGCTCTGGAACTGGATCAGGAGCTCGTTGGCCTCGCCCGTGACGACCTCGTAGCCCATCCGCTTCCAGACCTGCTCGAGCTCCGGGAAATCCGAGGTCACACTGATCTTGAATTTCTTCAGGTCGTCCGGGTAGATCACTTTGTCCTTGGTGAAGAAATTGATCCAGCCGGCGAGCGTCCAGAACATGACCTTGAAGCCTTTGCCCTCGATCGTCTGTCCCAACTCCGGCTTCAACCGGTCGAAGACGGCGTTGAACTCCTCGCGGGAATAGAAGAGGAAGGGGATGCTGAGGACCGTCAGCGAAGGGTCGATCTTCGCCAGGCCCATGTTCGAGAAGACGCCGCCCTGGAGGCTGCCGATGCGGATCTTGCGGATGACGTCCTGTTCGTTGCCGGCGATGGATCCGGGATAGACCTTGACCTCGACCGTTCCGTTCGAGAGGCGCTCCCAGTCGGCCGCAACCTTCTCCAGGGCCTTGCCCCAGGGCGAGCGGTCGGGGGCGATGCTGGCGATCTTGATGACGATCTTGGCGGCCGCGGGGGCCGGCGCGGGGG
>CAYOYQ010000321.1:0-2326 GCA_964408215.1 uncultured Eubacteriales bacterium | reverse complement strand
CCGCCGGCCCCGCCCAAGCCGCGGGTCAAGATCCGGTTCCGGGAAGGCTGGCGGCTGAAGGACGCGGCCGAGGCCATGAGGATCCGGCCGAAGGACGTCCTCGACATGCTCGCCGCCAAGGGCGTCGCGGCCGACCTCGACGACTTCGTCGATGCCGAGACCGCCGCCGCCGTCACCAAGGCCACCCACTACGACGCGGAGTTCGTCACGCTCGACCAGGCCATGCGCCAGCGGGCCGAGGCGAGCCCGGACGACCTCGTTCCCCGCTCCCCCGTCGTCACCATCATGGGCCACGTCGACCACGGCAAGACGACCCTGCTCGACGCCATCCGCTCCTCGCGCCTGGTCGACAAAGAGTCGGGAGGAATCACTCAGCACATCGGCGCCTACCGGGTCCAGCACAAGAACCGGTCCATCACCTTCATCGACACGCCGGGCCACGAGGCCTTCACCCAGCTGCGCTCCCGCGGCGCCAAGACCACCGACATCGTGATCCTGGTCGTCGCGGCCGACGACGGGATCATGCCCCAGACCAAGGAGGCCATCGACCACGCCCGGGCGGCCAACGTGCCAATCATCGTGGCCATCAACAAGATCGACAAGCCCGAGGCCAACGTCGACCGGGTCAAGCAGCAGCTGGCCAAGGAGAACCTCCTGACCGAGGATTGGGGCGGCAAGACGATCAGCGTCGAGATCTCGGCCCGCGAGAAAAAGAACATCGGCGATCTGCTCGAGATGATCCTGCTTCTCAGCGACATCCAGGAGATCAAGGCCAACCCCAAGGTCCCGGCCCAGGGCGTCGTCCTCGAGGCCCGCCTCGACAGCCAGAAGGGCCCGATCGCCACGGTCATCGTCCAGCAGGGCACGCTTCTCGCCGGCCAAGCCTTCGTCTCCGGCCAGAGCACGGGCAAGGTGCGGGCCATGTTCGACGAGCACGGCCAGGTCCTCAAGAGCGCGGGCCCGTCCATGCCCGTGGAGATCATGGGCTTCTCCGAGGTGCCCGTGGCGGGCGATCCCTTCCAGGTCATGGAGAGCGCCCAAGCGGCCCGCCAGGTGGTCGATTTCCGCAAGTCCCTGGCCAAGGGCAAGGAAGCCGCCCGGCCGGAAGGGGTGACGCTCGACGAGCTGTTCAAGAAGATCGAGGGCGGCCAGGCCAAGGAGCTCATCCTCGTGGTCAAGGCCGATGTCCAGGGCTCGGTCGAGGTCCTCTCCGACGTCCTCCCGCCCCTGGGCACCGAGAAGGTCAAGATCAAGATCGTCTCCGCCGCCACCGGCAACATCACCGAGGCCGACGTCCTGCTGGCCTCGGCCTCCAAAGCCATCATCGTCGGCTACAACATCAAGCCCACCCCCAAGGCGGTCGACCTGGCCAAGAAGGAAGGCGTCGAGGTCCGGACCTACGCCATCATTTATCAGCTCACCGACGACATCAAGAAGGCCGTCATCGGCCTGCTCGAGCCGGTCATCAAGGAATCGTTCCAGGGCCGGGCTGAGGTCCGCAAGGTCTTCGTGATCCCCCGCGTCGGGACGATCGCGGGCTGCTATGTCCAGGACGGCCGAATCGTCCGCAACGCCGAGGCCCGGGTCCTGCGCGGTCGCGAGGTCATCCATCAGGGCCGCATCAACTCGCTCAAGCACCTCAAGGAGAACGTCACCGAGGTCAAAAAGGATTACGAGTGCGGCATCGGCGTCGGCGGGTTCAGCGATTTCCAGCCGGGCGACACGATCGAGACGTTCGTCCGCGAAAAAATCCAGGCCGCCTAGAGGCGCGGGAGGTCTCCCATGGTCGTCGGCGTCCTGACGCTGGACCTGTTCTTCCCCCACGCCCGCTCCCTCAAGGACAAGCGGCGCGTCCTGCACGGCTTCAAGGACCGCCTCCACCGCTACAACGTCGCCCTGGCCGAGATCGACTTCCAGGACAAGTGGCAGCGGGCCCGGCTGGGGATCGTGACGCTCAACAGCCACCAGACCCTGGTCGAGGAGGTCCTGGCCCGCGTCCTCGCCGACGCCCGCGGTCTCCTCGAGGCCGAGGTCTGCGGCGAGGAGGTCCGGTTTGTCTGAAAAAGGCCTCCGCCCCCGGCGCGTCGCCGAGCTCATCCAGTCCGAGCTCGGCCGGCTTTTCATCGAAGAATTCCAGGAGGCCGGGTCGGGCTTCGTGACCGTCACCCGCGTCGAGATGACCCCGGACCTCCTCCAGGCCCGGGTCCTCCTCAGCGTTTTCGGCGCCGACGACCCCGCCGCCGTCCTCGACCGCATCGAGCGGCGTGCGGGCCACATCCGCCACGTCCTTGCCTCGCGCGTGAAGTTAAAGTATAATCCTCAGCTC
>CAYOYQ010000320.1:0-2339 GCA_964408215.1 uncultured Eubacteriales bacterium | reverse complement strand
GAAGCGGGAGAAGCTCGAGGAGGTCAAGAACCTGGAGTTCGCCTTCGCCGAGAAGGCCGGCTACCACAAGTACGCCCTGGACGTCCGCGACCTCTCCTTCGCCTATGCGCCCGACCGGCCGCTCATCCGGCGGTTCACGGTCAGCGTCGGGGCCAAGGACCGGGTCTTCGTCATCGGCCGGAACGGCCGGGGCAAGACCACCCTGTTGCGCCTCCTGGCCGGGGACCTCGAGCCGCAGGCGGGCCGCGTCGACATGCCCCAGTCGGTCGCGGCCGGCTACTTCGAGCAGACCCACATCTCGACGCTCGCGGAGGGCAACACCGTCCTCGAGGAGATCGCCTCGGCCGACCCCGAGGGCGACCCGAAGCGGGCCCGGTTCATCGCCGGCGGGATGATGTTCGAGGGCGACGACGCGCTGAAACGCATCCGCATCCTGTCGGGCGGGGAGAAGAGCCGCGTCCTCCTGGGCCGGCTCATCGCGACGCCGGTCAACCTCCTGCTCCTCGACGAGCCGACCAACCATCTCGACATCGAGTCGAACGACGCCCTGCTCGAGGCCATCGACGCCTTCGACGGGGCCGTGGTCATGGTCACGCACAACGAGATGTTCCTCCACGCGCTGGCCGACCGTCTGATCGTCTTCGACAACGACGACATCGTCGTCTACGAGGGCGGCTACCAGCGGTTCCTGGACAAGGTCGGCTGGCGCGACGAGCTCATGCAGGGCGCGATCGCCGCGGTGCCGCCCCCGACGGTCGCGGGGGAGGAGCGGCCGAAATGGACGCCCAAGGAGCTGCGCAAGCTGCGCTCCGAGATCGTCGCCGGGCGCTCCCGGGTCCTGCGGCCGCTCGAGACGCGGATGGCCGAGATCGAGAAGAGCGTCGAGACGCACGACGCCTCCCTGCGGGAGCTCAACGCTGCCCTGGTCAAGGCCTCGGAGACGAGGCAGGGGGCCAAGGTCGTCGAGGTCTCCAAGGCCATGCACAAGACCAAGAAGACGATCGACGGCCTGCTCGAGGAGCTGGAGAAAGTCACCGGCGACTACGAGGCGAAGAAGGCCGGCTTCGACGCCCGGATGCGCGAGTTGGACGAGCAGAGCGAGGCTTAAGAAAGAAGGGGTCAGGCCCTAAATTTTTCAATTTTTCTCAAGCCCGAAAGAAAGCGAGCCATAAAATTGAAAAATTTAGGGCCTGACCCCTTCTTGGCTGTCGCGCTGGGCGGGAGTTTTGGGATATAATCCTCCTCCGGTGCTCATGCGCCCGGAACGATATGACGCGCCACACGTCCGCCTGGCTCCTTCTGGCCCTGGCCGTCGCTCTCCTTTCCGGGTGCCGCGGCGGCCGTTCGGAGAACGCCCTGACCCTGGCCGGCTCGACGAGCATCCAACCCTTCGCCGACAAGTGGGCCGAGGTCTTCATGCAAGGCCACCACGATTCCGGCGTCAACGTCCAGGGCGGCGGCTCGAGCGCCGGGATCCAGGCCTGCAGGAGCGGGGCCTGCCAGATCGGCATGGCCTCCCGGGAGCTCAAAGGCGACGAGAAAGAGCTCACCGAGATCGTCGTCGCCCGCGACGGCCTGGCCATCGTCGTCCATCCCTCGAACCCGGTCCGGGGGGCGAAGCTCGGCGAGATCAAGCAGATCTTCGCCGGAGACCTGAGGAACTGGAAATTCCTCGGCGGTCCCGACCGGGCCATCACGGTGGTCACCCGGGAGGAAGGCTCGGGCACGCGCGGCGCCTTCCAGGAACTGGTCATGGGCAAGACCCGCATCTTCGCCGGGGCCATCACCGAGGACTCCAACGGCACGGTCCGCGAGATCGTCGCTCACGACCCCTATGCCGTCGGCTTCATCTCCCTGGGCCTGGTCAACGACGAGGTCCGGGCCCTCGACCTCGACGGCGTCTCGGCCGACGAGGAGAACATCCGGAACGGGTCCTACAAACTCGTCCGGCCCTTCCTCTTCGTCAGCCGGGGCGAGCCGCAGGGCCACGCCAAGGAATTCGTCGATTTCGTGCTCTCGGACGAAGGCCAGGCCCTGATCAAGAAGGAGGGGCTTCTGCCGGTCCGCTGACCGGAGAAGGCGACGCGACATGGACAGTCGGAAGAGGAGCGGCCGCCGGCTCGAGCGCAACGACCGACTCGTCCGCCTGGCCCTCCTCATGGTGGCCTTTTCGGCCGTCTCCATCCTGCTCGTGATCACCGTCTTCATCGTCGAGCAGGGGACCCCGATCATGTTCAAGTACGGCTTGAAGAGCTTCCTGGCCGGGAAGAACTGGTATCCCTCCGAGAAAGTCTTCGGCCTCTGGCCGATGATCGTCGGCTCCGTTTACGTGACCCTGG
>CAYOYQ010000319.1:0-2344 GCA_964408215.1 uncultured Eubacteriales bacterium | reverse complement strand
AGGACCATCACGGCCCGACGCTGTACTATCTGACCGTGCCCGCGGCCCGGGCCGCCGGCGCCCGTACGCTCGCCGGCCTCGACGAATTCACGCTCCGGGCGGTCCCGGCCCTCTTCGGCGCCGGCCTCCTGCTCCTGCTTCTCCTCTTCGGCGGCGCGATCTCGCGCGAAGCGGCGCTCGCGGCGGCCGTCCTGGCCGCGATCTCCCCGGCCCTGACCTACTACAGCCGTTTTTACATACAGGAGACCCTGCTCGTCTTCTTCCTGGCCGCCCTCCTCGGGACGGGCTGGAGGTACGCCCGGACCCGCAAGGCCGGGTGGGCCCTGGCGGCCGGCGTTTCCGCGGGGTTGATGCTGGCGACCAAAGAGACGAGCCTCATCCTGCTCTCCGGCCTGGCGGCCGCCTTCACCTTCGTCGCCGGCCTCGAGGTCCTTCCCTCGCGCCACGGCCGTGTCGTCGCCGGGGGGGACGTCTGGGTCTGGCGGGACCACAGGATCAAGATGCCGGCCGCCTTTCACATCGCGCTCTTCGTCATCGCCGCAGCGGCCGTGGCGGCCGTGTTCTATTCGTCCTTCTTCCGTCATCCCGAAGGCCTGGCCGACACTTTCCGGGCGGTCGGCGCCTCGATCGCCCGCGGCACCCACCCGGGCGTCCACGCCCACCCTTGGAGCTATTACCTCCGGATCCTGGCCTATCCCGGCGCTTCCGGCGGGCCGGTCCGGAGCGAGGCCTTTCTCGTCTTCCTGGCCGTGGCCGGGGGCATCGCCGCGTTCGGCCGGGAGGCGGGCTACGACGCCAGTCCCCGCTTCGCCCGCTTCATCCTCTTCTTCACCATGATCACGGGGACCGCCTACAGCCTTGTTCCCTACAAGACGCCCTGGAACGTCCTGCCCTTTTATTTCGGCGTCGTCCTCCTCGCCGGGAACGGCGTGGCCTTGCTCCTGAGGATCAGCCGCTTCAAGATCGTCAAGATCGTCATTCTGGCGTTGCTCGCCCCGGGATTCGTCAACCTGGCCGTCCAGGCCTACCGGACCGATTTCGTCGATCACTCGGACCCGGCCAACCCCTACGCTTACGCGCCGACGAGCCCGGACCTTCTGCGCCTCGCCGCCGCGGTCGACCGGGCCGCGGCGGCCTCGCCCGAAAAGACCAACCTCTTGGTCGAGGTCATCTCCCCGCCCGATGAAACCTGGCCCCTGCCGTGGTATTTCCGGAAGCTCTCGCGGGTGGGCTACTGGACGAGCCCCGAGGCGGCCGCCAAGGACGTCCCGCCCGGCCAGGCCGATGTGGTCGTCGCGTCGGCGTCGTTCGCCGACGCGGTCGCCGCCGCTCTCGGCGACAGCTACGATCAGAGCTTCTTCGGCCTCCGTCCCGAAGTCCCCCTCTGCCTCTTCACCAAGCGCCGCCCCTGAAAACGGAAACGCTCTTTCCTCGATTCCAGAATGTCCCTCTCTTCGGCTTTGCTCGGGAATTGCCTCTAGCTCCCCGGCCCCCCGGGGAACCAGTTACGCACGGTTCCCCCCCGCTCCGCGGGTCCCCTCCTCCAGCAACGGGGATCGTCGAGGCAAATTCCCTCGCCGCCGCGAGAGGGACCAATAAAGTTAGGGGATGCTACTTCTTGGGGAGGAGCGGCGAGGAGATGTTCATCTTGGGCGGGTCGTCGCCCATGACCCTGGCCGCCCAGAGCAGGCCGCGCTGGACGAGGGCGCGGGCCTCGGGGACGTTGAAATCCGCGGCCACGTGCCCGAGCGAGGTGTAGAACACCCGCCCTTCGCCGTAGAGCTTCTTCCAGACGACGGGCATGACGACACCGTCGATCCAAGGCGCGTGCGCGCCGGTGAAGGTCGTCGTGGCCAGGACCTCGACCGCCGGATCGACGTGCATGTAGTACTGCTCCGACTTCATGTGGAAGCGGGTCTTGAGGCCCTTGGTGATGGGGTCTTTCGAGTTGGTGACGTCGACGTCATAGTCGATGACCCCGCCCGGGTGGGCCACCCACTGGCCGCCGACCATGAACTGGTACTCGACGGCCGACCGGTGGGCGTCGCCGAGCCCGCCGTGCCAGCCGGCCAGGCCGACGCCGCTCTTGACCGCCTCCTCGAGGTTCCGCTCCTGCTCGGGCTTGATGTCGGACATGGTGAAGATGTGGACGATGAGGTCGAGCGTCTTAAGCTTCCCGAGATCGAGGTAGGCGTCGAGCGTGTGGGAGATCTCGACCTTGAAGCCCTGCGATTCGAGCCAGGGCGCGAAGATGTCGACGCACTGTTTGGGCTCGTGGCCCCCCCCCCCCCCCCAGACGACGAGGGCGGTCTTTTGGGCCCGGGGCGGGGGGGCCGCGCAGGCC
>CAYOYQ010000318.1:0-2350 GCA_964408215.1 uncultured Eubacteriales bacterium | reverse complement strand
CCGAGCTCCCGGAGCTCCTTGAGGCGCCCCATGACGAGCGCGGCGGCCTCGGAGTCGTTCTCGTCCATGCCGTGGCTCGCCCGGCTCGTGTCGAAGACGATCAGGCTCCCCTCGGGAAGCCGCTTGAAGAGCTCCCACTTGGGGCTGTCGAGCTTCGGCGGCGGCGTCTCCGCGGAGAGGTGCCAGAACATGACCCCCCTGATGTCGAGCCTGCGGGCCCGGTCGACGACGACGTTCAGGGGGTTCTCGTAATCGACGTAGACGACCGGGCACGCCTTGGTGCTCATGCCGAAGAGCGGGCGGCCCTCCTGAACGGCCTTGGCGATCATGAGCGAGAGCCAGGTCTTTCCGAGCCCGCTCCGCCCGTAGAGGAGGGTCAGGCTGCGGGCCGGGAGGAGCTTATCGACCCTGTACTCGACCTTGACGTCGAGGGCCTGGAGCTCGGCTCCGGTCTTGAGTGAGCCCGCCGGGATCGCGGGGCCCTCCCTGTCTCCGGCGACGACGTCCCACAGGCTGTGGATCCGGCCCAGGCTCTCCGCGTCGATCTCGTCCGACGAGAGGAACCGGTGCCCTTCGTCCTGGGCAAGCTTCAGGAGCTCCGCCGCCGCCCTGTGCTTCCTGATGCTCTCGATCCTCCAGGCGAACCCCTTAGGGTCGGGACGGAAGTTGCCGTCGATGAGGCTGGCGACGAAGGTCGCCGGGAGGGACGCCTTGTGCGCAAGGACCCCTGGGTCTATGGACTCGGGCCTGAGGTCCTCCCAGAGCGCGGCGACGCCCATGAACGCCCGGCGGTTCTCTCCCTGCTCGAAAAGGTCCGGCAGGAGGTCCTCCGAGCTCTCGAGGAGCGCCGGCGACAGGATGAGCTGGCCCAGGGCCTCGCGTTCGAGCTCCAGGTGGTTCATGACAGCCAGTCCTTCGGGAGCACCTGCCGCCGGCCCGCCCACTTGTCGAGCGCGTTCCTGTCGAACCGGACGAGCCTCCCAATCTTGATGAAGGGGACCTTGCGGCGGCTGACGAGCTTGAAGAGGTAGGAGGTCGAGAGCGAGAGGTATTCGGCGGCTTGGGCGACGTCGAGGTAGCGGCCGTCCATCAGTCGCCCTCCCAGTCGCCGAAGATCGCGTCGTGGTCCATCCCCAGGGCCCGGGCGATCTCGATACGCTGCTGGAGCGTGGGGAGAATCGTCCCGTGTTCGACCCCGGACACCCAGGCCGGGGAGAGTCCTATGGCCCGGGCGAGGCCGGATTGAGTTACTCCTGAGAGGACCCTCGCTACGGCCAGCCGGGAGCGCGTCCGCGCTGAAACTCCTTCAGGGACGGGCAGAGCGGGCCGGCGGGCTTCCTGCATGATCTTACCTGCCGGCCCTTTCCCGGCCCGCGAGGATCTCGTCCAGGCGCACTCTGTCAATGCGGACACCGATTCCTGGGACCTTGGTCCAAGGGATGATGCCGGCAGCACAGGCCCGGCGAATGGAGCGGGGAGCCGACCCGCAGTATTTCGCGGCCTCGCTGACTTTAAGCCATCTTTGGTTGATTGGCATCATGATCTAGCGATGCCAGGCTATGTCAGGTCAGGTCTAAATAAAATGTACAGAAGACAAAAAACTCGAGAATCTTCTGTAACGCTAAGTGGAGAATTATCTCCGGGGTTTGGCTAGGAAATACGACCCATCAGGAAAAATAATCAAAGGCGGCAAGGGAGGAAGTTGCTCACATATGGCACGGGGATCCTCAAGAGCAGGCCGCCCCTTGCCGCTATCGAAGTAGGAACCTCTACGCGCCCGGGCCCATCGCCTGCTCACTTTCGCCCAGGCTTTCACGTCATAACCAAGTTCCCTATAAATCTCGACGGCCGATTTCCGGGCGGTATCTTCCGGGGTCATGGTCTGGGTGTCCGCCCTGCCCAGAAGACCGTACATGATCGTCTCTTCAATAGGCTTGGCCGAACAGTAGTAACTTGTCAAGAATGTGATCCCCGGTATCGAGCGAGCGTCGAGGTTGGCGAGGATTGACTGATTTTCGCGATACCTGGAATATTGGACTTTCATGAATGTCGTCAAGTCGCTTTCCGCGCGAGGCAGCGGATTGGCCTCCTTATAGGCCGCGATACCTTGGATCTTCCCCCAGAACCACTGATAGAGCTCGGATAGGAGAACCCAATCGCTCTTGGCCCCGGAACGCTTCATAACAGTCCCCCACTGAACGGCGATGAGGCTCCTCACGCCCAAGCCCGGTCCAAGACCGCGCCACGAGGACTGATCATTGAATTTCAGGACCATCAGGCGGTCTTTATGGAAACGAAAGAACCGGTCCAGTCCGGTTACGCTAATGATCTCCTCATCAGAAAACACCTT
>CAYOYQ010000317.1:0-2366 GCA_964408215.1 uncultured Eubacteriales bacterium | reverse complement strand
CTCATGTCGAACATCGGCTCCTACGACGAACGCGTCAAGAACTTCAGCTGGTCGATCGCCGAGAAGGAGCTGGGCTACGCGCCCGGCGACGTCATCAACATCGGTTGGTACTGCACCGACCGCATTTGCGCGCAGGGGAAGGCCGACAAGGTCGCCCTCTACTGGGAAGGCTTCACCGGCGTCGAGAAGACCTACACCTACAACGACATCCGGCTGGCCACGAACACCATCGCCGCCTTCCTCCGCGGCCTCGGCATCAAGCCTGAGGAGCGGGTTTGCCTGTTCATGGACCGCATCCCCGAGCTCTACCTGGGCTTCCTCGGCATCCTCAAGACCGGGGCCATCGCCCAGCCGCTCTTCTCGGCCTTCGGCGACGAATCGCTCCTCGTCCGCTTGTCGAACGCCGAGACTTCGGCCGTCATCACCCAGAAGAAGCACGCCCCCAAGGTCCGCAAGATCCTGGGCAAGATGCCCCACCTCCGGCACATCATCATCGTCGACCACGACGGCACCGCCCCGCTCAAGGACCGCGAGATCGCCTTCTCCCTCGAGAAGGCCGCGCCCGTCGAGCGCTTCGACATCCACCCGACCAAGGCCGAGTCGCCCTCCGTCGTCCACTACACCTCGGGCACGACCGGCATGCCCAAGGGCGTCAAGCACGTCCATTACTCGCTCATCGCCCAGTACCTGACCGCCAAGTGGGCCCTCGACCTCCGGGACGACGACATCTACTGGTGCACCGCCGACCCGGGCTGGGTCACCGGGACCTCCTACGGCATCATCGCCCCCTTCGCCCTGGGCGTCACCCAGTGCGTCCTCGACGCCGGCTTCTCGGCCGAGGCCTGGTACAAGTGGATCGAGAAGCGCAAGGTCACCATGTGGTACTCGGCCCCGACGGCCATCCGCTCGTTGATGAAGGCCGGCGACGAGATCGTCAAGAAGTACGACCTGTCCTCGCTCCGCCACCTGGCCAGCGTCGGCGAGCCGCTCAACTCGGAGGCCGTGGTCTGGTCCGAGCGGGTCTTCGGCAAGCCCTTCTACGACACCTACTGGCAGACCGAGACCGGGTGCATCGTCATCAGCAACTACCCCGGGATGGAGGTCCGGCCGGGCTCCATGGGCAAGCCCTTCCCGGGCATCACCGGGGTCGTCCTCGACCCGGTCAAGAACGAGCCCTACCCGACGTACGGCAAGATCGGTCTCGTGGCCCTGAAGTTCGACTGGCCCTCGCGCATGCGGACCTATTGGAACAACGAAGAGGCCTTCAAAAAGAAATTCCGCAACGAATGGTACATCACCGGCGACCGGTCCAAGATCGACGCCGACGGCTACTTCTGGTTCGCGGGCCGCGACGACGACATCATCAACACGGCCGGCCACCTGGTCAGCCCGTTCGAGGTCGAGTCGGCCCTGCTCGAGCACCCGGCCGTGGCCGAATCGGCCGTCGTCTCCAAGCCCGACCCCCTGAACCTCGAGGTGGTCAAGGCCTTCGTCACCCTCAAGCCCGGCTTCACCGCGAGCAAGGACCTTGACCTCGAGATCATGAACTTCATCCGCAAGAAGCTCTCGCCCCTGGCCATGCCCCAGGAGATCGAGTTCGTGTCGTCGCTGCCCAAGACACGGAGCGGCAAGATCATGCGCCGCCTGCTCCATGCCAAGGAATGGGGCGAGGAGATCGGCGACACGTCCACCCTCGAAAACGATTAATACAAGGAGAGTCCCATGGCCGAAGAACTCAAGGACATCGTGCTCAACTACGTCACCAAGGAGTACCTCGAGGACGATAGCGAGCCCCTGACCTACGACACGCCGCTCATCTCGGGCGGCATCGTCGATTCGTTCTCGATGGTCTCGCTCAAGCGCTTCCTCGAGAACAAGTATCAGATCGCCATCCCGGACGACGAGGCCACCCCCGAGGCCTTCGATTCGGTCAACAAGATCATCGCGCTCGTCGAGCGCTTCGTGGCGAAGAAAGGCTGAAAGATCGGGGACACGTACCCGGGGCGTACCCGGTCCATGTCCCCAAATATCGCTCATCCAAGCAAGGAGCAAGAACATGGCTTACAGCGACAAGGTCCGCGGCACCTACCAAGCCACGCTTAAAGGCATCCAGGACGCCGGGCTGTTCAAGCAGGAGCGCTTCATCCACTCGCCCCAGGCGGCCGACATCGAGGTCGAGTTCCCGGCCGGCGCGCCCCTCAAGAAGGTCATCAACATGTGCGCCAACAACTACCTGGGGCTGTCGAGCCACCCCGACGTGGTCCAGGCGGCGCACGAGGGCCTCGACTCGCGCGGCTACGGCATGTCGTCCGTCCGCTTCATCTGCGGCACCCAGGACATCCACCGCGAGCTCGAGAACAAGCTGA
>CAYOYQ010000316.1:0-2380 GCA_964408215.1 uncultured Eubacteriales bacterium | reverse complement strand
GCGGAGCCTCAGCAGATCGACCTTCGCGATTACTGGGACCGGCTCCTGCGCCGCAAGGGCACCGTCATCGCGGTGACCTTGGGCGTTTTCATCCTGGGGACCTTCTGGACCTTCATCCAGAAGCCCGTCTACACCGCCAAATCCCAGCTCCTCATCGAGAAGGAGCCCAACATCCTGTCGTTCGAGCAGGTCCTGCAGATCGAGTCGATGCGGGACGATTTCTACCCGACCCAGTACCGGCTGCTGAGCGGGCGGGGACTGGCCGACACGGTCATCGAGAGGCTCAAGCTCTACGGGAACCCCGAGTTCGTGGGCCGGCCGGAGAAACGAAAGAAGCCCGTCGATCCGACCGATCACGTCTTCCGCGAGGGGCTCATCGACGGCTTCCTGGGGCGGCTTTCGGTCAGACCCGTACGGCTGACCCGGCTCGTCGACGTCGCCTTCGAGGCCCGGGACCCCAAGCTCGCCGCCGACTGCATCAACGAGCTCTCGGCCGCCTTCATCGACCTCAACATCAATATGAAATATGCCGCGACCGAGCAGGCCACCACCTTCCTCTCGGAACAGATCAAGGGCCTGCAGACGGAGATCGAGCAGAAGGAGAACCAGCTCCAGGGCTTCGAGGCCGAGGCCAACATCATCGCCCTGAGCGACAACGAGACCACGGTCATCGACCGCCTGAGCCAGCTCAACAAGGCCCTGACCGAGGCCCAGATCGAGCGCTCGCAGAAGGAGGCCACCTGGAACGGCCTCAAGAACGTCAGCGCGGACTACGTGCCCGAGGCCATCAACAATCCGCTCATCCAGCGGCTCCGGGAGGATTACGTCCGGCTCAAGCGCGAGACCCAGAAGATGGAGGAGCGCTTCCAGCCCGATTACCCCGAGCTGCAGCGGATGAAGGTGGAGATGGAGTCGGCCCGCAAGTCGCTCGACGACGAGACCCAGAACCTGGTCAAGGGGGCCTACTCGGAATTCCAGACGGCCCTCAACCGGGAGCGGTCGCTCGAGTCCGAGTTCAACGAGCAGAAGACCGCGGCCTTCAAGATGAACTCGAGCGCCGTGCTGTACAACGGCCTCAAGGTCGAGATCCAGAACAAGAAGACGCTCCTCGACTCGCTGCTGAGGCGGGAGAGCGAGACGGGCGTCGAGGCGCGGCTCAAGGGGCTGCGGACGTCGAACATCCGGGTGGTGGACCGGGCGCGGGTGCCGGTCAAGCCGTCGAGCCCGAACAAAAAGCGGAACCTCGTCCTGGCGCTCATTCTGGGGCTGGGCGGGGGCGTGGGGCTCGCGTTCCTCTTCGATTTCCTCGACAACAGTGTCAAGACGAGCGAGGACGTCGAGCGGTACGCGGCTTTGCCGACCCTCGGCGTCGTGCCCAAGTTCAGCCTGGAGGCGGCGACCAAGGCCTACTACTACGGGCGGAAGCTGAAGAGCGGCAAGGAGCCGGCCCGGCTCGAGGCTCCTAAAGAAGGCGCGGCGGCAGCGGCGGCGGGGCCCTTTGTCGCCGAGGTCGAGAAAGCCGAGCGCCCGGGGGGCATAGAGCTCGTGCCGCACTACTTCCCGAATTCGCGGCTGGCCGAGAGCTACCGGTCCATCCGCACGGCGCTCCTGCTCTCGTCGGCCGACAATCCCGTCAAGACGATCGCCGTGACCTCGGCCATGCCGGGGGAGGGGAAGACCGTGTCGGTGGCCAACCTGGCCATCACGCTGGCCCAGGCGGGGAAAACGGTGCTCGTCGTCGACGCGGACCTGAGGCGGCCGCGCCAGCACCGCATCTTCAAGATCAAGAACACCTTCGGGCTGACGACCTACCTCACGGACTCGGTGCCCGTCAAGGACGTGATCAAGTCGACGGAGATCCCCAACCTGTTCGTGGTCAACGCCGGGCCGGTGCCGCCGAACCCGGCCGAGCTCCTGGGCTCGGACAAGATGGCCCGGTTCATCCGCATGATGGGGGAGGAGTCCGATTTCGTGCTCTTCGACCTGCCGCCGATGCTCGACATTAGCGATGCCCTCGTTCTCGGGGCCAAGGTCGATGGCATGGTGCTCATCGTCCATGGCGATAAGACCTCGCGTGAGGCGCTCAAGAAGGCGAGGGAGAAGCTGGACCTGCTCAAGGTCCGGACGATCGGCGTCATCATTAACAACGTGACCGTGCCGCGCCACGGGGCGTATTATTACAAAGATTATTATCACGGGTATCATAGGTCGTGATCGACCTCCACACCCACTTCCTCTGGGACTGGGACGACGGGCCGGACGATCTCTACCAGGCCCGGGCCATGTGCCGGATGGCCGAGAAGGACGGCACCACCGCGGTCTGCCTCACCCCTCATATCTTCCGGATGACCCGCCACGACAACGACCTGGGGGTCCTCAG
>CAYOYQ010000315.1:0-2392 GCA_964408215.1 uncultured Eubacteriales bacterium | reverse complement strand
CGCCCGTAATTTATCTGTTAACAATAAGTTCGCAAAATCAACTGTCGAAAATCAGCCAGACGGTCCGCTCGTCCGCGGCGCCGCCCGGCTCCGACGTCCTCGGGCCGCCGGCCCGATAGGCGAAGAAGGCCCCGGCCAGGAGAAGCGCGGCGAGCAGCGGGTGGGCCCACGCCGAAGGGACCGAGCCGGCCCGCGAGGGCCGGGGCCGCTCCGCCGCCGCTCCCGCCGCCGCGGCCCGGGCGCCCGTCGGATAGTGGCGGAGGGAGACTTTCTTCAGCGCGCCCGGGGCCGTCCCGGACGGCCCGACCGGAACGAGGCCCGTGGCCACCGCCCGGCTCGCGTCGCGCCACTCGCCTGTCGGCCCGATAAAGACCAGGGCGAAGACGAAGGCCGTTTCGGCCTTCTCGGGAACGGTGAAGACAAATGCATAAGTCCCCCCGCCGACCGCCTCCCGCGGCGAGCAGCACGACGCGAGATAGCCCCAGCCGCGCCGCTCGGAATTGGCCCGGTGGAGTGTGCAGTCGATCTGAGCCGCCGGGACCGACTTCGCCAGCTTGACCCGGACCTCGAAGGACCCGCCGACGACCGCCGCGGGGGTCGTCTCGACGGTGATCCACCGCGGACGATGCTCGGTCCGGTCGAGCACGAACCAGGTCCCGGCGAAGACGGTCAGGAGCAGAGCCGCGGCGGCGGCGCTCCGCTTCATGGGCCGGGCTCGAGGACGAAGACGCGCCGGCCCCGGACCTCGATCCGGCCCTGGAAATAAAGGCGGACCGCCTCGGGGTAGATCTTGTGCTCCTCGACGAGGATGCGGGCGGCCAGCGTGTCCTCCGTGTCGTCCTGGGCGACCGGCACGCAGGCCTGGAGGATGATCGGGCCCATGTCGACCTCGGCGGCGACGAAATGGACCGTGCAACCCGAGAAGCGGACCCCCCAGTCGATGGCTTTCTGCTGGACGTGGAGGCCGGGGAACGCGGGGAGGAGGGCCGGGTGGATGTTGACGATGCGATACTTGAGGGCCTCGCAGAGGGCCGGGGTCAGGACCCTCATGTAGCCGGCCAGGCAGACGAGATCGATCCCCCGGCGCTCGACCTCGCCGAGGGCGGCCCGGTCGTAGTCGTCCCGCGAAGCCAAGGCTTTCGGGTCGAGGAAGACCGTCTCGAGCCCGTCTTCTTTGGCTCTGAGGAGACCGGGCGCGTCGGCCTTGTTGCTCAGCACGAGGGCGATCTCGGCGTCGATCGCGCCGCGGTCGACGGCGTCGCGGATGGCGCCGAAGTTCGAGCCGCGGCCCGACAGGAAGACGGCGACGCGGCCGCGCTTGCGCGGGCTGCGGAAGAGGACCTCGTCCATGCTCGACCCCCTTAGGCCGGCGATTTGAAGTAAGCCGGCAGGCCGTCCTTCCAGACGCGAAAAGCCTTCTCGACCGGGACCCGCAGGACCGTCCGTCCGGCCCGCCCGACCGCGAGCGCCGTCCCGCCGACGCGCCCGATGGCCTTGGCCGGGACGCCGCGCCGGGCGGCCAGCGCCAGCAGCTTGGCCAGGTCCGCTTTCCGGCAGGTCACGAGGACGCGGGACTGGGATTCGGCGAAGAGGAGGACGTCGTCGCGAAGCGGGCCGTCGAGCCCGACCTCGCAGCCGAGCTTGCGGGCGCTGTGGAAGGCGCATTCGGCCAGGGCCGCGGCCAGGCCGCCTTCCGAAAGGTCGTGGGCCGAGCGGACGAGCCCGGCCCCGATCGCCTCGAGCAGCATCTCCTGCGTCCGCCGCTCGAGCTCGAGGTCGATCGCCGGGGGCGCGCCCGCCTCGACCCCGTGGACGACCTTGAGGTATTCCGAGCCGCCCAGCTCCTCGAAGCTCTCGCCGATGAGGACGACCGCGTCCCCAGCCGCCTTGAAGCCGGGGCTCACGGCCCGGCCGAGGTCGTCGATGAGGCCGACGATCCCGATGACCGGCGTCGGGTGGATCGACAGGCCCTCGGTGTCGTTGTAGAAGCTGACGTTGCCGCCCGTGACCGGGATGCCGAAGGTCCGGCAAGCCTCGGCCATCCCGGTGACGGCCTGTTCGAACTGGCCCATGACCTCGGGCTTCTCGGGATTGCCGAAGTTGAGGCAGTTGGTGACCCCGATCGGCCGGGCGCCGACCGCGGCCAGGTTGCGGCAC
This sequence comes from uncultured Eubacteriales bacterium, assembly GCA_964408215.1. GTDB lineage: Bacteria > Acidobacteriota > Aminicenantia > Aminicenantales > Saccharicenantaceae > RBG-16-66-30. The sequence goes on along the minus strand of CAYOYQ010000315.1, from coordinate 235 downwards.
GCCTCGGCCACGGCGATGCGGGCGCCGGTGCGGGGATCGAGGCGGGTGTAGAGCCCGTTGCCGTCCAGGGTCATGGCCAGGGCCTCCTTCGAGCCCTTGATCCTGAGCACGGCCGCGTCGGCCCCCGGCAGGAAGACCGTGTTCACCTGGACCATGTGGTCGTACTGCCGGAAGACCCACTGCTTGTCTGCGATCGTCGGCGAGCCGAGGACCCGGAGCAGCGCCCCGGCGAGGT
>CAYOYQ010000314.1:0-2404 GCA_964408215.1 uncultured Eubacteriales bacterium | reverse complement strand
TGAGGCCCCGATCCTGCGAAATATCTTCATAAAGCTCTTCCCAGCACCCGCCGCCTGCCACGCCTGCGACCTCGAGGCAGCGATCACCCTCAGGGCCTAAGGGGTTGAAATCGGCCCCGCCGACCATTAAGATGGAGGTGCCCCTTCGGGCGGACATCACGGACAATGGGAGGCGCCATGAAAAGACCGATCGTCGGGATCCTCGTCATCAGCTTGGTGCTGATGAGCTACAGCTGCGCCAGCTGGAGCAAGACGGCCAAGGGTGCCACGATCGGCGCCGCCGGCGGCGCGGTCGTCGGAGGCGTCGTCGGCAAGATCGCCGGCAACACCCTCCTCGGCGCCATCGCCGGGGCGGCTGTGGGCGGCGCGGCCGGGGCCTTCATCGGCCGCCACATGGACAAGCAGGCCGAAGAAATGCGCCGCGACCTGCAGGGCGCCAGGGTCGACCGGGTCGGCGAAGGCATCAAGATCACCTTCGATTCCGGCCTCATGTTCGACATCAACAAGTACGACCTCCGCGCGGCCAGCCAGGAGAACCTGGTCAAACTGGCGGCCATCCTCAACAAGTACCCCGACACCAACATCCTCGTCGAAGGCCACACCGATTCGACCGGGACGCGCGAGATCAACATGCCCCTGTCCGAGAACCGGGCCAAGGCCGTGGTCGCCTACCTGGCCCAGCAGAACGTCCTGTCGGCCCGCTTCACCGTCCACGGCTACGGCCCCGACCAGCCGATCGGCGACAACACGACGGTCGACGGCCGGCAGATGAACCGCCGGGTCGACCTGGCCATCATGGCCAACGACAAGCTGAAGAAGATCGCCCAGGAATCGGTCAAGGGCACGCCGCAGCCGTGACCTCGCCCGGACCGCGCGTCCTGTTGGCCCTGGTCGCCGCCGCGACCGCCGTCCCCGCCGGGGCCGAAGGGCTCCGGGGCTACGGGCGGACGGTCTCGGGGATGACCCTGAACTACCATTCGCCCTATCCCGATATCTCCGCGGCGCTCATCACCCGGGCCTCGGACGGGACCTCGGCCATCGAGTGGGAAACGGAGGCGGTCCCGGCGGACTGGGGCGACCTGCCGGCCACATTCGTTTGGCTGGCCGGGCTGGCCACGGGCAAGGGCTCCCACCGCTTCGAGCTTTCGATCGACGGCGCCAGGGCCCTCGACTTCCGGACCTCGGCCGACTCGTCGCGCCGCGAGTGGCGGGAGACGGGGCCGGACCGGACCGCCCTCTCTTTCAAGACGGTCATGGTCGACCAGTTCGACGAGCTCTTCGGCTTCATCTGGCTCGAGGTCCCCGCCGCGCGCCTTCATCCCGGCCGGCCCCTCCGCATCCGGATCGCCGGCGAAAAGGCCGGGTCGAACGACTGGGTCATGGCCTTCTGCGACGACTTGCGCCGCGAGGTCTGGGCCCGGAGCGAGCAGGCCCTCGTCCGCGACCGGGGCCGGCTCTGCCAGATCGTCCGCGTCGAGATGAGCCACCTCGGCCCGCCGGCCAAGGCCCTCGTCTCGTGCGGCGACGCGGAGCGGGCGAGCCTCGATCTCAAGCTGGGCTACAACGCCCTGGAGTTCCTTCTCCCGGCCGTCGACAGGGACCGGACGATCGCGCTCGAGGTCGCCCTCGACGACGGCTCGGTCCGGCGCGGCGAGCTGCTCCTCCGGCCGGTGGTCAAGCGCGAGATCTGGCTCCTCCCCCACTCCCACGTCGACATCGGTTATTCCGATCCCCAGCCGGTCGTCGAAAGGAACCACTGGCGCTATTATCGGGAAGCGATCGCCCTGGCCGAAAAGACGGCCGGCTACCCCGAGGGGGCCCGTTTCAAGTGGAACACAGAACAGGCCTGGGCCGTGGAGACGTACTTCCGGCAGGCCGGCGAGGCCGAGAAGAGGGCTTTCCTCGACGCGATGCGGAAGGGCGAGATCGGCCTTCAGGCGACCCTGGCCGGCGTCCTGACCGGGCTCTGCCATCCCGAGGAGCTCGTCCACCTGACCGATCTCGCCCGGGGCCTCGGCCGCGCGGCCGGCGTCGCCGTCGATTCGGTCATGGTCACCGACATCCCCGGGCAGTCCTGGTCGTTCGTCCCGGCCCTGGCCCTGGCCGGGATCAAATATGTCTCGAGCGGGCCGAACTACATGCCCAGCCTCTTCGACGGCGGGGACCGCGTCGGCTGGTCGCTCAAGACCTGGGCCGACAAGCCGTTCTACTGGGTCTCGCCCTCGGGAAGCGAGAGGGTCCTTTTCTGGATGGCCGGGCGGGGCTACTCCTGGTTCCACGGCCTGAACATGGGCTCGCTGAAGAAAGCGCCGCCCTATCGGATCGTCGAGTACATGAACGAGCTCGCCGAGAAGGGCTATCCGTACTCCATGGTCCAGGTCCGCTACACGGTCGGCGGCGACAA
>CAYOYQ010000313.1:0-2404 GCA_964408215.1 uncultured Eubacteriales bacterium | reverse complement strand
ACTTAGCGACCTTTAGAAAAACAACAACCGGACAGGCCTGGGTTTGACCCTCTCTCCCCACGCGGAACGAGATTCGACTCCCTCCCCTATTTAACCGCTAGAAGGCCCTTAAGGCGGAGGTCGCGGGAGGAGCGGCCGATGAGGACCTCGAAGTCGCCGGGCTCGACGACCTCGCGCATCCGGGCGTCGAGGAGCGCGAGCTCCCGCGGTCCGAGCTCGAACGACACCTTCGCCGAGGCGCCTGGCGCCAACCTCACCTTGCGGAACCCCTTGAGCTCGAGGACCGGCCTGACGACGGAGGCGAGCGTGTCGTGGATGTAGAGCTCGACGACCTCGGCGCCGGACCTGGCGCCGAGGTTCGTGACGACACAAGCGATCGTGGCCCGGCCTTCGGGGCCGATCTCCTTCGGTTCGATAGTGAGGCCGTCGTAGCGGAACTCGGTGTAGCTCAGCCCGTAACCGAAGGGGAAGAGCGGGTCGCTGGGGAGGTCGAAGTAGCCGTCGAACCGCCCCGTCGGCTTGTGATCGTAGACGAGGGGAAGCTGACCTGACGCGAGCGGGAACGTGACCGGCAAGCGGCCCCCGGGGTCGGCGTCTCCCCAGAGGACGTCGGCGACGCCGTGGCCGCCCTCCTCGCCCGGATACCAGGCCAGGAGGACCGCGTCCGCGTCCTCGAGCCAATCGTTCATCGCGATGGCGCTCCCGCCGTAGAGGACGACGACCGTCGGCGTCCCGGTCGCGGCGATCCGGACGATCATCTCGGCCTGGCGCCCGGGCAGGCGGATATCGGCCCGGTCCCGGCCCTCGCCCTCCTCGATCCCGGCGGCGACGATAGCCAGGTCCGACGAGCGGGCGAGACCGACGGCTTCGGCGATAGCCGCCTCCCCGTCTGCCTTCCCATCGATACCCCGGCCGCAGCCTTCGGCGTAGCGGACGGCCGTCCTAGACCCTTCGGCCCGTTCGCGGAGGGCGTCGAGCAGCGAGACCTTGCCGATACCCGGCCCGCTGTAGCCGCCGAGCCGCGCTTCGACGGCGTCGGGGCCGATCACCGCGATGGACCTGATGGCGCGGCCGAGCGGCAGGACCTCTCCCTCGTTCTTGAGCAGCACGACCGACTCCGCGGCCGCCCGGCGCGCCAGGGCCCGGTGGTCGGCATGGCCGTTCAGCCGCTCCGCCTCGGCCGGGTCGACGAACGGGTCCTCGAACAGGCCTAGCTCCATTTTCGCCCGGAGCGCACGTCGGACCGCGTCGTCGACGCGGGCGGCGCTGACCCGGCCCTCGGTGACGGCCTCCCGGAAGAGTCCGGCGTGGCCGATCTCGGTCTGGAAGATGACATCAAGCCCGCTCTCCCAGGCCTGGCGGCCCGACTCGCCGAAAGAATCCGAGGTCCGGTGGAGGTCGTTGATGCCGCCGACGGCGTTGGCGTCGGAGATGACGAAGCCGCGGAAAGCCCACTCGCCCTTGAGGATGCCCGTGAGGAGCCGCGGATGGGCGGTGCAGGGGAGGCCGTCCCAGGAGTTGTACGAGGTCATGATCGACCGGGCCCCGCCTTCGCGGATCGCGGCGAGGAAGGGGACGAAGTCGGACTCGCGGAGCGCGCGCTCGCCGTCGGGGATGGGATAGCTGTCGCGGCCGCCGGCCCCGACATTGGCCACGAAGTGCTTGGGCGTCACGATGACGCCGCGCTCCTCGAAGGCCCGGGCGAAGGCCACGGCCATTCGCGAGGCGAGATGCGGGTCCTCGCCGTAGGTCTCCTCGACCCGGCCCCAGCGGACGTCGCGGGCGATGTTGACGACGGGGGAGAGGACCTGACGGACGCCGCGGCTCCGCGTCTCGTCGGCCACCGCGCCGGCGACCGCGGACATGAGATCGGCGTCCCAGGTCGCTGCCAGGCCGATGGCCTGAGGGAAGGCCGTCGCGCCGGGGCTCACGAGCCCGTGGAGGGCCTCCTCGAACGGGACGATCGGGATGCCGAGCCGGGTCTCATCGACGAAGAACCGCTGGATCGCGTTGAGCTTCTCGGCCGCGGCGCGCGCGCTGGCTTCGCCCCGGACCTGGAGCCCGAAGATGCCTTCCTTCCAAACGTCCCGGCCCGCGGCGAGGTCGCCCAGGACCATGAACAGCTGCCGGAACTTCTCCTCGGGTGTCATCCGGGCGACGAGGTCCTCGACGCGCCGGTCGATCGAGAGGCCCGGATCCTTATAGGGAAGCCGGCCGCCCTCTGAAACGGGCCCCCGCCCGCATGCGGCCAGTCCGGCCGCGCACAAGCCCGCCATAACCAGCGCTGTCCGGATGTCCCCGTGGTGCGTCATGTCCGGATTCTAGGGCCCCGCCCGCCCCGAGTCAACAAGAGAGGGTCAAACCTACTTTTTTTCGAAAAAAGTAGGTTTGACCCTCTCTTGGC
>CAYOYQ010000312.1:0-2505 GCA_964408215.1 uncultured Eubacteriales bacterium | reverse complement strand
GGGCATGGACCAGGTCTACGACGTCTGCCACAACGTGGCCAAGGTCGAGGAGCACCCGGACGGCGGGCGGTCGCGCCGGCTCGTCGTCCATCGCAAGGGCGCGACGCGGAGCTTCGGCGCCGGGCGGCCCGAGGTCCCGGGGCGCTATCGGGCGGTCGGGCAGCCGGTCCTCATCCCCGGCAGCATGGGCACGGCTTCGTTCCTGCTTGTCGGTACGCAAGAGGCCGAAGGGCTGAGCTTCGGCTCGACGGCCCACGGCGCGGGTCGGGTGATGTCGCGCCACGAGGCCCTGCGGCGGTTCCGCGGCGAGAAGATCCGCGACGACCTGGCCAAGCGGGGTATCGAGCTCAAGGCGACGAGCTGGAAAGGCGTCGCCGAGGAGGCGGCCGAAGCCTACAAGGACGTCGACGAGGTCGTCCGGGTCTCGAACGAAGTCGGGCTCGGGCGGCTCGTGGCCAAGCTCGTCCCGATCGGCGTCATGAAGGGCTAGTTCCCGTTGACAATTCAGGCGTGGGCCTCTAAGGTAAAGGCTCCATGAGAGTTCTCCTGGCCGGCTACAACGTCGACAGCGCCGTCCTCGACGAGCTCAAACGCCACTCGCCGCCGCGAAACGACGTCACGCCGGAGACGCTCTCGGCCTCTTACGCCCGGATCTCCCGCGACCCCCGGCCGGTCGACGAGCTCCGGGCCGCGGCCCGGGCCGAGGTCGACCGGGCCCGCCGCTCGAACGAGGCCATCATCTTCAAGATGGGCCACCACTCCGTCGCCGAGCACGCGGTCTTCAATTTTGACGTCATCGGCGTGAGCCGGCTGGCCATCGAGGAGATCGAGCGCTTCCGCCTCCTGTCCTTCACCGAGAAATCCCAGCGCTACATCACGCTCGGCGAGGACTTCGTCGTGCCCGAGGAGGTCCGCCGAGCCGGGCGCAAAACGCTTTACGTCAAGACGGTCAAGGCCCAGAACGCGCTCTATCACCGGCTCTATCGCCGGCTCAAGCCCCACGTCTTCGCCAAATACGCCGACCGGGCCGCGGAGCCTCGCAATCACGCCGTCCTCGACGGTTGGGCCAAAGAGGACGCCCGCTACATCGTCAGCCTGGCCACCGAGGGCCAGCTCGGCCTGACCGTGAACGCCCGCAACCTGGAGCTCCTCATCCGCCGTTTTGCCGCCAAGGGCCTCGCGGAGATCCGGGAGCTCAATGCCCGGCTCCACGAGCTGGCCAAGTCGGTCGCGCCCTCGATCATCCTCTTCACGGACCCGAGCCCGTTCGACGCCGAGACCTATCCCGCTCTCGCTGCCGCGGCCGGCTTGCTGCCGGTCCCGGCGCGCCGCCGCCGCGCCCGTGGAGCCGCGAAGGCGGCCGTCCTCGCGAGCGCCCCCGCCGACGGCGATTCGCGCATCCTGGCCGCCCTGCTTCACGCGGTGGCCCGAGATTCTTATGAAGACTGCCTGGCCCGGGCCGCCGCCGCTGGGCCGGCCGCCCGGAGGGAGCTCTTCCGGCGGGCCTTCGAGCGCATGGAGTTCTACGACTTCCCCCTCCGCGAATTCGAGCACGCCGACCTCGTTTTCGACCTCGTCGTCTCCGCCTCCTGCTTCGCCCAGCTCAAGCGCCACCGCATGGCCACCCTGACCTGGCAGCGCTCCGATCCCGCGCTCGGGGTCACGGTGCCGCCGTCGGTCCGCGAGATCGGGGCGGAGAAGGAGTTCCTAAGCGTCATCGACCGGACCAACGAGACGCACGCGGCGCTCGAGAAGGCGGTCGGCCCGGCCGCGGACTATGTCCTGACCAACGCCCACCGGCGCCGGGCCCTGCTCAAGCTCAATGTCCGCGAGCTCTATCACATCTCCCGCCTGCGCGAGGACGCGACGGCCCAATGGGAGATCCGTCAGGCCGCCGCGGAGATGTCCCGCCTGGCCCGCAAGGCCATGCCCCTTTCCTGCCTGCTCCTCGGGGGCAAGGACGCTTACCCCGAGATCTATCGCCGGGTCTTCGGGCGGCGGCCCAAGATGGTCCCGCCCGCGGTCCTCAAGTAAGGATGGCCGCGTTCTTCCGCCGGGCGGTAAGATACGCGGCCACGAGCGCCGTGGCCGCCCCGGCCCCGCGCAGCGCGTCGAAGGGCGAAAGGCCGTGCCAGGCCAAGCTCCGGAAAACGTCGACGGCATGGAACGACAGGACCCCCATGGCCGACACCGTGATGTATGCCGCGACGCCTATCCCGGCTCCCCACAGCCGTCGCGGCGAGCCCGGCCGCCTCATCGCCCTTATAAAGAGGATGAAGAGCCCGACCGAGGCCGAGGCCGCGGCGGCCATGATCGCTTTCTGGAACGGCTTGCGGTAATCATAGATGCGGACCTGGCCGGCCAGGCGGCGGCCCCACTCGGCCAGGTGGCCGGCAAACCCCGAGACCTCGACGACGGCGCTCGCGGCGAGCACGGCGGCGAGAACGAGCCAGACTCATTTTCGACAGTTGTGAGGCCATCTTAAAAATCCGCTCTCATTAAATC
>CAYOYQ010000311.1:0-2551 GCA_964408215.1 uncultured Eubacteriales bacterium | reverse complement strand
CAGGTCTTCATCTTCGCCACGACGGAGTTCGCCAAGGTCCCGGCGACCATCGTCTCGCGCTGCCAGCACTTCGAGTTCCGCAAGATCTCCCACAAGGACATCATCAACCACCTCATGGAGATCGCCCGCAAGGAAGGCCTGACCATCACCCCGGCCGGCTTGGCCCTGATCGCGGAAGCCGCGGACGGCAGCATGCGCGACGCCCAGAGCCTCCTCGACCAGGCCGTGGCTTTCAGCGGCGAGAACATCGGCGACGAGGACCTCAAGACGATCCTGGGCACGATCGGGCCGGAGGTGCTGTTCCGGTTTTCCTCGGCCGTCCTCGACGAGAAGCCGGGCGAGGTCTTCGCTCTCGTCGAGACCGTCCTCGCCTCGGGCTACGACTTGCGCTTCGTCTTTGGCAAGCTCATCGAGCATTTCCGGGCCCTGCTCGTCGTCCGCTCGGTCGAGAAGCCGGGGGACCTCCTCATCGTCAGCCCCGAGGGCCTCGAAGCCCTGCGGGCCGAGGCGGCCAAAGCCTCCGTCGAGGACCTCCTTCGCTACATCCTGGCCCTCCAGGCGGCCGAGCCCGGCCTGAAGTATTCCGCCCTGCCGCGGATCTATTTCGAGGCCTTCCTGGTCAAGCTCTGCCACTTCCGGAAGATCGTTCCCCTGAAGGAGCTCATCCGGGAGTTCGAAGCCCTCAAAAAGGAAGGCCCGCGGGCCCCGGCCCGGCCTTCGGCCCCGGCCTCGCCGGGTGCGGCGCCGTCCGGTCCGGCGCGTCCGGCTCCGGCCTCTTCCGGCACCTCCCAGGCGGCCCCGCCGGCGGCTAAGCCGGCCGCCCCATCCTCCAAGGAGCTCTTCGGCCGCGTCCTCGAGAAGCTGGCCGTCGACCGGGCCCCGCTCGCGGCCCTGCTCGGCCAGTACTCGTCGGTCCTGGTCAAGGACAACGTCCTCGAGGTCCACTTCGGGACGGGCCGGGGCTTCTTCGTCACCAGCATCCAGGACAAGGACCTCCGGGCGGTCGAGCGGGCGGCCTCCGAGGTCCTCGGGCGGGAGACGAAGGTCCGTTTCGCCGAAGAGAGCGGGACCGACGGCGGCCCCATCAAGCCCGTCCGGGAGATCGACGCGGCCCTGAAGGACCCGGCGGTGCAATTCTTCATGAACACTTTCAAGGCCCAGGTCGTCTCGGCCGACCCCATCACCGCCTCGCGTGAGGCGGCCGGGAAGAAAGGCCGCGGGCCCGCGGAGAACGGCGGATGAAGAACGTCCTGGACCTCCAGAAGATGATCAAACAGGCCAAGGAGATGCAGGACCGCCTCCAGAAGGAGCTCGGCGAGATGCGCGTCGAGGGCTCGAGCGGCGGCGGCATGGTCACCCTGGTCCTCGACGGCCACAAAGCCCTGCTCTCGATCCGCATCGAGCCTGAGGTCGCCGGCAAGGACGACGTGGAGATGCTCCAGGACCTTATCGTGGCCGCCTACAACGACGCGGCGGCCAAGGTCGACGAGGGCCTGGCCCAGAAGCTCGGCGGCCTCGGCGGCGGCCTGAAGATCCCGGGACTGTTCTGATGTTCGAGTACGCCCAGCCCCTGCACGACCTCATCGAGGAGCTCCGCCACATCCCCGGCATCGGGGCCAAGACGGCCCAGCGCATGGCCTTCTACATCCTGGGCCTGCCTGCGGAGGACGCCGACCGCCTGGCCGAGGCCATCCGCGAGGCCAAGCGGAAGATCTTCACCTGCAGCCGCTGCAACGCCATCACCCACGTCGACCCGTGCCTCATCTGCGCCGACGGGGAGCGCTCCGACGAGACCCTGTGCATCGTCGAGGAGCCCTTCAATATCTCGTCGATCGAGCGGACGGGCGTCTACCACGGCCGCTACCATGTCCTGCTCGGCGCCCTGTCGCCGCTCAAGGGCCGCGGCCCCGACGAGCTCCGCCTCGGGAAGCTCGTCAAGCGGATCCAGGAAGGCGCGTTCAAGGAGATCATCATCGCCACCAACCCGACGGTCGAGGGGGAGGCCACGGCCCTTTACCTCGTCCGGGTGCTCAAAGACTTCGGGATCAAGACGACCCGGCTGGCCGTCGGCCTGCCGGTCGGCTCCGACCTCGACTTCGCCGACCAGGTGACGATCAAGAAGGCCCTGGAAGGGCGGACGGAGCTCAAGGACTAGCACGCGGCGTCGCGAACGACGTTCACGAGAACAAAGGAGTCATATATGAAAAAGAACATGCAGACGATCGACGGGAACACGGCGGCGGCCCACGTCGCCTACGCGTATTCCGAGGTGGCGGCCATCTATCCCATCACGCCGTCCTCGACGATGGGCGAGCTGGCCGACGAGTGGTCGGCCCACGGCCGGAAGAACATCTTCGGCCAGACGGTTGACGTCATCGAGATGCAGTCGGAGGGCGGCGCGTCCGGCGCGGTCCACGGCGCGCTCTCGGCCGGGGCCCTGACGACGACGTTCACGGCCTCGCAGGGCCTCATGCTCATGCTGCCGAACATGCACAAGATCGCCGGCGAGATGCTGCCGACGCTCTTCCTCGTCTCGGCCCGGTCGCTCGCC
>CAYOYQ010000310.1:0-2557 GCA_964408215.1 uncultured Eubacteriales bacterium | reverse complement strand
CCCGATCGGCACCGTCCTCCTGCCCCTCCTGCTCCGACTGGCCGGCGCGCCGGCCTTCGGCTGGGCCAAGCCGGTCATGGTCAATCCCCGGAACCTGCGCCACCCCCGCCGCGACAATCTCTGGATCTCCTTCGCCGGCCCGGCCGCCAATCTCGCCACCGCGACCGCGTCCCTGCTCCTCCTGTTCGTCATCAAGTCCCTCCGTCCCCAGACGATCCACTTCCTGGTCGCGTTCTGGAGCCTGGAGAGAGGGCAGGCGTTCCCCGCGGGGTTCTATCCTCTCGAGGGGCTGGCCCTCGTCCTGTTCTTTTTCATTCTGGTCAACATCTATCTCGCGGTCTTCAATCTCATCCCCGTGCCGCCCCTCGACGGCGGCGGCGTTCTCGCCGGACTCCTCTCGTACAAGGCCGCGGCCGCCTACGACAAGATCCGCCCTTACGGTTTCATCATCGTCCTGGCCCTGATCTGGCTCGGCCTCCTCGACGTCATCGTTCGCCCCATCATGAACCTCATCGGAGCGGTCATCGGCGTCCGCTTCTTGTAGAATGACCGAACCCGCCGCGACCGCGCCCCTCGAAGAGACCGTCCCGCCGCCGTCGGCCGAGGCGGGAGACGGCTACCAGGTCCGCCTGGACGTCTTCGAGGGGCCCCTCGCCCTCCTCCTCTTCCTCATCCGCAAGAAGAAGATCGACATCCACGACATCCCCATCGCCGCGATCACCCGCGACTACCTCGGCTACCTCGAGCGCAAGACCGAGATCAACCTCGACCGCGAGGCCGAGTTCCTGTTCATCGCCGCCCTCCTCATCTACATCAAGTCGCAGATGCTGCTGCCCCGCGAGACGGACCTGGCCGAGGGCGAGGACCCCCGCCGGGTCCTGGTCGACCGGCTGGTCGAGTACGAGAAGGTCAAGGCCGCCTGCTCGCTCCTCCGCGAGCGGGAGGACGTCCAGATCCTGCAGTGGAAGCGCGACTTCATCCCGCCCCTCCACGGCGAGAGCGAGCTCGAGCCGGTGGAGCTGTCGCTCTTCGACCTGGCCGAGTCCTTCTTCCTGATGATGAAGCGCCGGGCCGCCGAGACGACCCGGACGATCCGCGGCCGGGACGTCTCGATCGAGGCCAAGATGAAGGAGCTCGTCGGCCTCCTCCACGAACGCGACATGATCGACTTCCTCGAGTACTTCGAGGCCCACGCCTCGCTCGAGGAGGCCCTCATCTCATTCTTCTGCGTCCTCGAGCTGGTCAAGTCCCGGGTGGCCGTGGCCCGCCAGGACGAGCTCTTCCGGACGATCCGGATCTGGCTCCGCAAGGACGCGCGCAGGACGGCCGCCCATGAGTGACCTCAAGACCCTCGTCGAAGCCCTCATCTTCGTCTCCCAGGAGCCGGTGACCCCGGAGCGCCTGCAGGCCGTTTGCGAAGGCGTGCCGGCCGCCGACATCCAGGCCGCCGTCGACGCCCTCGTCGCCGAGCACGAGGCGGACGGGCGCGGCGTCCACATCATCCGCGTCGGGGGCGGCTGGCTCTTCGCCACCAAGCCGGCTTACGACCGCGAGGTCCGCAAGCTGCTCCAGATCGAGCGCAAGAACCGGCTGTCCTCGGCCGGGCTCGAGACCCTGGCGGCCATCGCCTACCGCCAGCCGGTCACCCAATCGGAGGTCTCGGCCATCCGCGGCGTCGACTCGACCGGGGCCCTAAAGACCCTGCTCGAAAAGAAGCTGGTCAAGATCGTCGGCCGGAAGAAGGCCCCCGGCAACCCGCTCGTCTATCGGACCTCGGACGAGTTCCTGCTCTACCTGGGCCTCGACAGCCTCGACGAGCTGCCCTCCGAGGAGGAGATCGCCAAGATCCTCGAAGAGGAGAAAGCCGTCGACGCCTAGCCCATAAGTGTAGGCGCCGCCTTGACTTAGAGTTGACAACCCGAACATTCTCGGATAGGATAAAACGTCTTTTCCGGGCCCGGCCCGGCCGGACGTCCCCGAATTCCCGAAGGAGCACCTCGACATGACCGAGCCGACCAAACAGCCGCCGGACCGCGACGACAGCCGCATGTCGTCGGAAGACTACGCCGACCTGCTGGACCGCTACCAGTACAGCACCAAAGAGATCTCGATGGGCAAGATCCTCAGGGGCCGGGTCATCAAGCGGACCCCGACCCACGTCCTCGTCGACGTCGGGTTCAAGACCGAAGGCATCATCCCCAACGAGGATTTCACCGACCCCCAGGCCCTGGAGGCTTTACACCCCGGGAGCGACGTCGAGACGATGCTCGAGAAGACCGATCTCAAGGACGGCTACCTCGTCCTGTCCAAGCGGCGGGCCGACGGCGTCCGGGCCCTGACCACCCTGGAGAAGGCCTTCGAGCACGGCCTGACGGTGACGGGTACCGTCACCGAGCGGACGCGGGGCGGCTTCAACGTCGACGTCGGCCTCGCGGCCTTCCTGCCCGAGTCCCACGTCGACATCCGGCCGGTCAGGGACCCTTCGTCCCTCGTCGGCCAGACCTTCAAGTTCCGGGTCATCAAGTTCGACCGCAAGACCGAGAACGCGGTCCTGTCG
>CAYOYQ010000309.1:0-2572 GCA_964408215.1 uncultured Eubacteriales bacterium | reverse complement strand
CCTATGTCAGGCCCGCCTCGAGAGCGTCGCTTTGGCCCGTGATCGGCGCGGCCCTGCTGGCCGGCATCTTCTTCGTCGTTTGCATGGCCCGGCTCTATATGCTCCCGGGCTTGCCTGTTTGGAGCGGCGCTTATACGCCTCTCTCGTTCCTCCTGACGACGCTCGTCCTGGGAGCCTTGGGGACGGAGGTCATCGTCCGCGGTTTGGCCGGGCCGGGGGCCTTTGATCTGAACCTGACCGGGACGGCCCTGATCCTCATCGCCGCCGAGATCCTGATGACTGTCGTGCTGACGCCCCGCCACGGCCTCCGCGGCGTCCGGCCCGGGCCGTCACTCCGTCCGGAGGACGACTCGCCCCGGCGATTCCACAGGGCCCGGATCGTCCTTCTGGCCTTGGGGAGCGCCGGACTGGCTTGGGATCTGGCCGCGGGCGGGAACAATATCTTGAACGAAAAGGGGATCGGCCCCGCGCTCTTGCTCGCGTTCGTATTCACGCTCGGCGGCGAGCTCGCCGGGCGGTTCCATTTCTACGGCTTGGTCACCCGTCCCGGCGAGTGAGGCCGGCGTCGGACTTCGAATCCGCAGGGCGGGGGTTTCTTTTCCTTATTCACCCTTGATCGAGCGGATGTAGGATTCGTAGTCAGTCCGGGTGTTGAGATTGCGTAGCCGGCGCTTGCCGTCCATGTGTACGACCGCCGTCCGGCAGACCTTATAAAGAGGAAGAAGACTGCGCTCGCCGGCCTTGAGCAGCGACTCTATCGCCGGGATGATCGACCGGCGATAGACGGCGAAAAGAGGCTCGTAATGTCCGGCCGGATCGACGGCGACGGCGATCTCGGCGTCATTGGCTGCCCGGGCGAGCGAGCGCAGCAGGGCGAGGTCGATCTCCGGGATGTCGCACGCGATGACCGTACAGGTTTCGTTCCGGGCCGCCCTCAGTCCGGCCAGGAGGCCGCCGACCGGCCCAAGCCCAGGAGTTTCGTCCGGGACCACACGGAAAGGGGAGGCCGCGGAGCGGGAAGGGGAGGCCGGCCGGCGGGGGCGCGACGATCGAGCGCTCAAAAGGGGCCGCGGGTCCTGTCCGGGCGAGGCGGAGATGAGAACTTCATCGAAATATGGCTCGATCTGGGCCAGGATGTGCTCGAGAAGCGTCTTCCCGCCGACATCGAGCCGGGTTTTGTCGGCGTTCATGCGCCGGCCGCGGCCGCCGGCGAGCACGATCGCCGTCATCGGCTTCCCGCCGCACCGGACCTTTCGCTTCATCCCGCTCATCATATGTCCTCCCTCCGCCGCATTTCAACCTTAGATGCTTGACCGACCGGCGGGACAGAGGCCGCGGAGATAAGGATCGTGCGAACGTCAGGGGATCCGCTCCGCGCAGGGGTGTTCCTGGAGGAGGCCGTGGGAGGGCGGAGCGGGCATGGATGAAGAATGGGGACACGTACTCAGGTACATGTCCCCGTTCTTCAGAGCGGAGCCCGGATCCGAAGCGAGCCGGCTCGCCGGGCCGGCGAGCGGCCGACGGAAGGAATACCCCGAGCGTAGCAGAGCGGATCCTCTGACGGATGCCACCAAGCTCCTTACACTGGCCTCGCGCGCGATGCGTCGACGCTTGACTTGCCGCATGCGGCTGGACATAATGAGCGGGCGGCCACACCCCCATGCTTCTGAAGCAGCAGGACTTCTATCGCTCGTTGACCACATCGTCCCCGGGTCTTGTCGAGCGCATCCGCGCGGCGATCGAAGCGGCCGAGAAGAAATTCTCTGGCCGGAAAGAGGCCAAGGCCGGGTTCCTGTGGGAGCACACGGCGCTCGTCGCCGCCCAGTCCTTCCGCCTGGCCCAGCTCGAGAAGGAGAACCCGGACTTGGCGGCGCTCGTCGCCCTCTTTCACGACTCGGGCAAGTTCGCCGGCGGCCGCTATCATGCCGACGACAAGCCCGAAGAAGAGGAGGCGGCCCGCTTCGCCCGGGCGACTCTCGAGACCGACGGCCTCGAGATGGCCGACATCGGCCACGTCATCCGGGCCCTGCGCGCCCTCTACCGGTCGGGGGCCAGCCGCAACCGGCTCGCCGACATCGTCCACGACGCCGATTTCCTGTCCAAGTTCGGCTACCTCGGCGTGGCCAACTTCTTCGTCAAGTCCACGCTCCGGGGCCGCAACCTCGAGTCGGCGGCGATGGACTATCTGAGCAAGGAGCTGACCTACGCAGCGGTCCTCCCGGCCAACATGCGCACGGCGTCGGCCCGCAAGATGGCGGTCAAGAAAGCGGCCGATTTCCTCCGTTTCTTCCGGGCCTATATCAGCGAGCTCAACGAGGCCCACGGCATGGCGCTCCGCGTCCGGACGGTCGACGTCCCGGTGGCGGGCGCCCGGGCCCGCCAGGCCCGTGTGACGCTCGTCCTCCCGGCCTCCTGCGGGGCCTGCGGCGGTAAATGGGAGACGGACTTCCGCACGGAGAAGGGCCTCAAGTGCGAGAAGCTCGAGGCCTCGCTCCGCTGCGCCTCCTGCAGCGGAACGCGGTCCGTCTCGTTCTGCCTGCCCGAGCTCGGATAGACGCCGCGGACCCGGCCC
>CAYOYQ010000308.1:0-2580 GCA_964408215.1 uncultured Eubacteriales bacterium | reverse complement strand
GCGGCCCGGGCCGCGGGCACGGTCAGATAGTACAGCGTCGGGCCGTGATGGTCCTGGGGGTCGAAGGCGTACTCCCCGCGCTCGAGGAGCTCGCCGAACTTCGCCGCCTGGTTGGCCTCGTCGTTGTGCATGGGCCGGACGTCCAGGCGGACGAAGCGGAAGAGGAGCGCGCCGGCGAACGCGACGAGGAAGAGCCCGCGGAAGGCTTTTTGGGTCATTTGGCCGGCAGGCCGTAGACCTCGACCTCCACGTAATGGTTCATGTCGTTCGAGGTGTTGCCGCCGCTGTAGAGGCGGACGTAACGGGCCTTGGCCCCCTTGGGATCGAAGAGCTTGCCGTCGAACGTCTCGATGTACTCCTTGTCCTTGCCGGCCCCCAGCCCCGAGGTGTTGTCGTGATCGTTGCTGAAGACGGTGGCCACCCCGGAGATGAAATCCCTGTCGTCGGAGACCTGGACGACGACGTCCCGGTAGACGCGGGCCTGGCTGTGGTAGTGCCAGGCCACGATGGCGTGAAGCTCGCAGGACTTGCCGAGATCGATCTGGACCCACTGGAGCATCGGCCCCAGCTCGACGTAGTAGCCGTCCTCGCCGGACTTCTTGCCGTCGGTGACGAAGGCGATCTCGCCGATGACGGGCTCCTTGTCGCTCGAGACGACGGGCTTGCCGGCGGACAGGAGCGTCGTCCCGACCGGGACCATGAACGGGCCGCGCGGCTTGCCGGTGACCGTCTCGAGGTTGGGGGTGCGGATGTTCTTGGGCGTGCCGACGAACATCGGCTTGGGCAGGGTGATCTTGAGGACCTCCTTGCCGGGGTCCTGGGCGGCCGCGGCCGGGGCTAGGGCGGCCCAGGCGATCGCGGCGATCGCTATCCAGCTCACGCGCTTGGTCATCGTTGGCTCCTTCGCCGGGCGGGCCTGGCTGCGGCGGCCGCGCCGGCGTTGAATATTCTACACTTTTCCGGACCGGTTTTCACGAGCGCCCAGACCTCGGGGTGACGGGCCGCGAAGCGGGCCACCTCGGCCGTCCGCATGACCATGAAGGCCGTCGATAGGGCGTCGGCGCCGGCGGCCGTGGCATGGGCGGCCCAGGCGGCGGCGTGCCCGCGGGCGGGCCGGCCGGTCCGCGGATCGATGACGTGCTCGCCCTTGACCTCGGTGCCCGACCCGCTCAGGGCCCCGTTCTGGAGGAGGAAGCGTCCCGGCCCGCACGCTTTTCCCCGGGCCGCCCCGGCCCCGACGGGCCAGCCGGGCTTGGCCTTCGCCCCGCCTGTGCCCCGGCCGTGGCCGAGGGCCGTGCTTGCCCCTGCGTGGAGAAGGACATTATCGATCTCCCAATCGCGCAGGACGGCCAGGGCGCAGTCGAGAGCGAACCCCTTGCCCACCGCCCCGAGGTCGAGGTCGAGCCCGGCCGAGCCGGCCGCGTCCCCGGTCCGGACGACCTCGAAGCCGCGGCCGGTGTGCTCGATCCGGAGGAGGTCGGTGAGGAGCGGCGGAGGCGACGGCCGTCGCCCGGCCGGGGGACGCGCCGCCGCGGCCCGGAAGTTCACGTCGAAGGCGCCGCCCGTCTCGATCTGGACGAACGAGGCCAGGCCGAGGACATGGACGGTCTCGACGCCGACCGCGAGGGTCTCGCCGGGTCTCAGCCGGGAGATGCGGCTCGTCTCGCTCGACGGGTCGAACCGGGTGAGCAGCCGCTCGATCCGGTCGATCTCGTCGAACGCGGTCCGGGCGGCCTGTCCGGCGTAGGCGCGGTCGTCGCCCGCGATAAAGACCTCGAAAACGGTGGCCATGGCCTCATGGGCGAACTTGTGGACAGGGGGCTTGTTAGCCGGCATGTTGGCGACAAGGAATTAAGGAAATGGGGACGTTTCTGACCTCTGCCGAAAAAGTCAGGAATGTCCCCATTTCATTTCTGGGTTTTGGGGCCGAGGGGGAGCTCGCGGACGACCTCCGTCCCGGCCTTGATCCGCTGGGCGACGTCCCTTTCCCCGCGGATCTTATCGTCGAGCAAGTACTGGACGTCGAGGAGACCTTCCGTATGGAGGCCGGTCCGGTAGTAGTTCATCTCGGCGAGCGAAAGGCTCCAGCCGTTGAGCCAGGTCTCGAGCTCCTTCCGCTGGCGGCCCGTCCCGGCGAAATGGATGATGAGCTTGATCGGACTCGACGGGTCGAAGTCCCGGCCGTCGCTCTCGTCGAGGTAATAGACGCCGCGGACGCCCCAGGGCTGTCCGCCGCAATGGAAGGCGATCCTTTCGGCCATGCGCTGGCGCCAGACGGCCTGGTCCTCGTCCTCGCGCGAGACAGGAGCACGGCCTTTGAGGGCCGGGGTCACGGACGTTTCGGGCGAGGCGAAGAAGCCCACAGCCAGGCCCCGGTCGGCGTTCATGAGGACGCGCAGGACCTTGCCGCCGGTCGCCGCGGGCACGTCGATGACCCGCAGGACGTTGCCGAGGCCGGCGCATTCGGGGCAGTGCTCGGCCAGGCTGTTCGGGCTCTCGAGAAGGAAGAGCTCGTTGAACCTCGCCCCCTCGTCGTCGGGATAGAGCGGCAGGTAGCGGATGCCCGATTCGACGAGGTCC
>CAYOYQ010000307.1:0-2591 GCA_964408215.1 uncultured Eubacteriales bacterium | reverse complement strand
TGGTCTGGACGTTCTTGGGCGTGAACTCGGCCTCGGGCGAGATGTAGGTGATCCGCCCGGGAAAGGCCCGGCCGGGGAAGGCGTCGATGGTGACGTCGGCCGAATCGCCCAGGCGGACCCGGCCTATCTCTTTTTCCGTGAGATAGATCATGACATGGACATCGTCGAGCTCCGAGAGGGTCACGACGGTCGATCCCGGGGCGACGAGCTCGCCGCGCTCGAAGGCCTTGTGGGTGACGACGCCGGCGATCGGGGCGGTGACCGTGCAATCGGCGATCGTTTTGGCCAGCAGGTCGGCCGCGGCCTGGGCCTGGGCCAGCCGGGCCTCGGCGGCCCGGATCTCCTCGGGCCGGGCCAGGCGGCGGACCTTGGCCAGGGCCTCCGCCGCGGCGGCGCGCTGGGCCGTGGCGACGGCGAGACGCGCTTCGGCATCCTCGGCCTGCTTGGGCGTCACGCTCCCCGTCCGGACGAGCTCGCGCATCCTCCGGGCGTCGTCCTCGGCGGGCTTGAAGGCCGCCTCGGCCTGGGCCAGGGCGGCTTCGGCCTGCTTGATGTCTTCGGCCCGGGCCCCCTTGACGAGGAGGGCGAGCTGGGCTTCGGCCAGACGGACACCGGCTTGGGCCTGACGGAGCTGAATATCGAGGGTGGCGTGGTCGATCGCGGCGAGCGTCGCGCCGGGCTCAACCCGGGACCCCTCCTCGACGGCCAGGCTCTCGACTTGGCCCGAGACCTTGGAGGCGACGTTGACCTCGATCGTCTCGATCGTCCCGGAGGCGGTGATGACGCCGTCGGCCTGGTCGCCGGAGCAGGCGCCGAGGAGCACGAGCGGGGCCAGCAGGAAGAATGTTCGGATCTTCATAGCGCGCCCTCCTTTCGGGGCTCGAAAATGGCCGGCGTCCTCGCGGCGAAGTCGAGGCGGCCTTTGTCCGTCAGGATGCCCTGGAAGAAGACCTTGATGACCGATTCGAAGAGGACCGCGGGCGAGCGCCCGGTACGCCGGACCTCCTCCGGCGTGACGAGCTGCTGGACGAGGCTGAGGAACATCCGGAGCAGCAGGTCGAGGTCGACGTCGTCGCGGAAATAGCCCTCGCGGCGGCCGGATCCGAGGATGACGCCGAAGTTCTTGACGATCTTGTCCCGGCGGAAGTCGCTGATCTCCTTCCAAACGTCCGGGGCCGCCCTCTGGATGTCGCGGACGAGGTTCGGCCCGAACTGGGCCATCGCCCGGGCCAGGTGCGTGAAAAGCGCGGCCATCTTCTCGACAAAGCCGCGGGAGCCGTCCCCGATGAGGCTTTCGACGCCGGTGAGGATCTCGGCCATGGTCTCGCGGACGACCGCCCGGAGGATGTCCTCCTTGCTCCGGAACATCCGGTAGAGCGTCGCCTTGCTCATCCCGAGCTCCGCGGCGATGTCGTCGGAGGTCGTCCGGAGGAAGCCCCGCTCGAGAAAGAGGGCCCGGGCCGCGGACATGATCCGGGCCCGGGCCGCGGCGGCCTCGGCCCGGCCGCGGCTGCCCTTGCTTTTTGATACTATGGAAACTGATTTGGTTTTCACAGTTTTATTATAGGCCGAAGGTGCGGTTTGTCAAGCCCGCAAGAAAATAATTTCGGCCCGGCCGCCGACCCGGGATGTGAACTGGTCTACGCCTCGATGATGCCGAGCGGCGGGTTCGTCTTCCAGAGGCCGCGGGTGAAGTCAGGGATGTCGACCGGCCGGCCTTTCATGGCCACGCTCTTCACGCTCGCCCCGACGATGGCGCTCCAGGCGGCCGCGTCGTAGACGTCCTGATCGAGCGGCTCGCCCTTGAGGAGCGACTGGATGAGCCGGTAATCCTCGATGTAGTCCATGCCGCCGTGGCCCCGGCCCTCCCCTCTCGACGCGATCGCCTTCCAGAGCGGGTGCTCGAACTCGGCCGCGAACTTCTCGAAATCATCCCACTGGTGCGGCTTGTCGGCCCGGCCCTCGATGTAGATCCGGTCGGGCCATTTATGGGCCAGGCCCTTCGTCCCTTGGACATAGTTGATCCTGTTATAGGGCCGCGGCAGGTTGGTGTCATGGATAAGGATGATCGTCTTGCCGAGCTTGGTCTTGATCAGGCTCGTGTTGACATCCCCCAGGACATACTTCTCCTTGGCCTGGGGTGAGTCCGGTCCGAAGGTGGCCACCGCGTACTCGTGGAGCCCCCGCGTCGGCGAGCTCGTCGACACGAGGTAGTCGAAGGCGTCGCCGCGGTTGACGTTCAGGCATTGGGCCACGGGCCCCAGGCCGTGGGTCGGATAGAGATTGCCATTGAGCTTCTGCGACCAGGCCCGGCGCCACAGCCCCTCGCCTTCGCTCGAGAACTTGACGCCCCGGAGGTCGTGCAGGTAGCCCGCCTCGGCGTGCAGGACCTCGCCGAGGATCCCTTTGCGGACGAGATTCAGGGTCATGAGCTCGATCCGGTCGTAGCAGCAGTTCTCCATCATTTGGCAGTGCTTCTTGGATTTCTCGGCGGCCTCAACGAGGGCCCAGCAGTCGTCGACGGACATGGCCGCCGGCACCTCGGTCGCGGCGTGCTTGCCGTTCTTCATCGCGGCCAGGCAGACGGGGAC
>CAYOYQ010000306.1:0-2597 GCA_964408215.1 uncultured Eubacteriales bacterium | reverse complement strand
CCGGCTTCCTTGACAGGCGGCGAGCCCCTAGACTATCATCGCAGCGGTTCCCGAGGGGCGCTCCCCTTTGGGGCCAGCCCCTAATCTGACTTCCGAGAGGGTCGCCATGGTCAAAGATGTCCTCAACGACGTGGCCAAGAAGATGAAGACCTCGGCCGAGCATTTCCGCAAGGACCTGGGCATGCTCCGGACCGGACGGGCCAACATCGGCATTTTCGAGGAGATCAAGGTCAACTACTACGGCGTCCCCACGCCGGCGAACCAGGTCGCGACGATCAAGGTCCCCGAGCCGACCCTCCTCGTCGTCCAGCCCTACGACCCCTCCATGCTCGAGCCCCTCGACAAGGCCATCCGCAGCTCCGATTTCGGCCTCAATCCCCTCAACGACGGCAAGCTCCTCCGCGTCCCCATCCCGCCCCTCGACGAGGAGCGACGCCGCGAGATCGCCAAGAGGATCGGCAAGATGCTCGAGGAGGAGAAGACGGCCCTGCGCAACATGCGCCGCGAGACCAAGGAGTTCATCGAGGAGCTGGAGAAGGAGAAAGAGATCACCGAAGACGACAAGTTCTCCGGGCTCGAGCAGCTCCAGAAGCTCCTCGACGAGACGATCACGAAGATCGACGAGCTGGCGGCGGCGAAAGAAAAGGAGATCTTAGAGAGATAATCCGAGGCCGCAGGTCTCGCTCAAGATATTCCCGGAAGCACGGCTCCGGGTCGCTCCGCCGCGCTTCCGGACGGTCGCTCACTCCGCTCGCTCCCTAGCAGACGGGTTTCTTGTGGAACCAGTTCTCCGTCGAGCCGAACTTCGTCCGGATGGCGATGCCCCAGCCGACGGCGTTCATGACCAGGCTGAAAAGGAACCCGAGGACCGGAACGAACCCGGCCAGGCTGAAGAGCAATAAGCCCATCAGGACGGCGCCCATGGTCGAGACGGTTCGCCCGCGGGACGCGCCCAGGACGGCCGCGCCCAGGAAATAGAAGACGGCCAAGCGGCCGAACACCTTGACCAGGAAGCCGGCGACGCCAAGCGCCATGGCGATCGGGATGCCGACCAGGATGAAGCTCAGCAGCGCGGCGAAGAGGACGAGCATGGTGAAGACGAGGATGGCCACGATCCCCGTCCCCAGGGCCGGCCAGAAGTTCTTGCGGATCTCGCCGGCGGCGAAAGCGATCGGCTTCGGGAAGAGGGCGACGCCGATCGCGGCCGCGATGAGCCAGAGGAAGATGAGAACGAGCTTGACGACGACGATGATGGGGATGATCGAGAGCGAGAACAGGCCCTGGAAGAAGCCGTCCCGGAAAAGCTTGTCGCCGATCTCGCGGGTCTCGAAATAGATCGTGTCGCCGACGATCGAACAGCCGGGCTCTTTCTCCAGCTTGCCGCCGAGAGCGGCCAGGTCCTGGCCGATCCGGGCCGTGGAATTGACCACGACATGGGAGCCGATGCCGACGACGGACTGGCCGACCTCACCGCTGATCGTGATCGAGCCGCCGATGACGAAGACGTCCTCACGGACGGCCCCATCGACGACGACGTGGCCGCCGAGGCTGAAGACCTTGTCCTGGGTCTCGCCGGCGGCGATATGGATGTCTTTCGAGGCGCCGACCTCGGCCTGCGCCCGGGCCGCCGCGGCCAGCGGGGCCAGCGCCAGGAGAACGAAGAGTATCAACGCCAGGCTTCTTTTCATCATCATCTTTCTCCCTGGGAGAGGAGTCGGCGCGCGCCGAAGAGCGCGAGCAGGAACACGGCGCCCCCGAGGCCGAGGGCCAGGGCCACCCCGGCGGGGCCGAGGGTCCGCGCGACCGCTCCGGCGCCCGCGAAGAGCATCGACACGGCGTCCGAGGAGACGTCGAGAAGCAGGGCCGCCAGCTTGAGGACCTTGGCGCCGAGAGGAAGCACCGTGGCGGCGACCGAACCGAGGAAACGGTTGACCGCGACCAGGAGGTCCGCGAGCCCCGCCCCGGTCAGGAAAGAGAACCCGACGAGGCCGACGGCGAGCGCGGCCGCGGCCGCCGCGAGCGGGGCGAGCCAGCCGGACTTGGCCGTCTCCGGCTCGGGCAGCTTTTCCATGACCGCCGCGGCGAAATCCTCGGGCACCTCGAACGGCGGCAGGCTGACGAAGGCCTCGTGGAGAAGGCGTCGCTCGGCCAGAGCTTCGCGGCAGGCGGCACAGACGTCGATATGCTCCTCGAGTTTCGCGGCCTCGTAAGGGCCGAGCTCGCCCTCGAGATAGAGAGAGAGGTCCTGGGGGCGCGGATGCGTCGTCACGCGGCCTCCATCTTCTTGCGCAGCATCTCTTTCGCCTGGAAGACGCGGTTCTTGACCGTGCCCACCGGCAGGTTCTTGATGTCGGCGATCTCCTCGTACGAGAACTCGTTGACGTGACGGAGGACGAAGAGCTCCCTCAGGGCGACGGACACGGTGGCCAGGGCCCGCTCGATCTTCTCCCGGATCTCGGCCAGCTCGAACTTGCGGACGACCGACGGGCCGGGGTCGGGGACCTGGGGCAGGAGAGCCTCTTCGCCGTCATCGACCGGCTGGTCGAGGGAGACGGTCGCGAGCTTCTTCTTCCGCCAGTGGTCGATGAGGTGGTTCG
>CAYOYQ010000305.1:0-2601 GCA_964408215.1 uncultured Eubacteriales bacterium | reverse complement strand
AGAGATTCGACCGGCGGCGGTTCTTGCGCTTGGGCGCCGCGTCCCTGGCCTATCCTTTTCTCGCCAGGCTCGAGGCGTTCGCCTCGCCCCGGCCTCGTCCGGCGCTTCCCCCCGACCGAGGCCTGGCCTTTTTCAATACCCATACCGGCGAATCTCTCGACATCGACTACTGTCTTTCGGGCTGCCTCCTCCCCGACTCGCTCGGGAAGATCGATCACATCCTCCGGGACCACCGGACGGGTGAGGTCAAGCGGATCGACGTCGAGCTGCTCGACCTTCTCCACATTTTGGCCGGAACGCCCGGGATCGAAGGGCCCTATCACATCATCTCGGGCTACAGGTCCCCCCAGACTAACGAATACCTGAGGACGAAGAGCGACGGCGTCGCCGCCCACAGCCTGCATCTCGTCGGCAAGGCCATCGACGTCCGTGTCCCGGGTCTCGCCCTGCGCGAGCTCTATCGCGCGGCGGTCGGGCTTCAGGGCGGCGGCGTCGGGATCTACCCGGCCTCCGACTTCGTCCACCTCGACGTCGGCCGCGTCCGGACCTGGTGATCCGGGCCCGCGCCGGTCATTCCCCCGCCCCGGCAGCCGCTCCCGCTCCCGCGGCCGGAACCGCGACGCGCTCCCGCAGGGCCCGGTTCAGCGCTTCGTCGCGGAGATAGATGTCCTGGCGGAACTGGACCCGGCCGTCGTCGCCAAGCCAGGCCGTCCAGTAGAGAAGATGGACCCCCAGGGGCTTCGGCAGCATCACGATCCGCGTCTCCCGGCTCTCGATCGCGGCCAGGATCTTCTCCCGGTCCCAATCGGGGCTGCCGCGGAGAACATATTCGGCGAGATCGATCGGCCGCTCGACGCGGATGCAGCCGGAGCTGAGGGTCCGGACCGCCCGCTGGAACAGCCCCCGCTCGGGCGTATCGTGCATGTAGACGTCGAACTTGTTCGGGAACACGAACTTGATCCGGCCCAGGGCGTTCAGCGGACCGGAGTCCTGCTGGAACTTGTAGGACAGCTTCTCGGGGTCGATGCTGTCCCAGTCGATCTTGGCCGGGTCGAGCTCGGCGGCCCCCTGCCACCAGCCCTCGAAAACGTGGAAGCCCCTTTTCGCGAGATAGGCCGGGTCTTTGCGGACCTTGGGCAGAATATCCTCGCGGGCCAGCTTCGGCGGCACGTTCCAGGACGGGTTGAACTGGAGATAGGTCATCGTCCCGCTGAAGTCGGGCGTCCGCCGGTAGGCCGTGCCGACGATGACGGCCATGTCCAGGACCCCGCGGCCCGACTCGACGACATCGGCCCGGAAGCCGGCCACGTTGACCAGAATATAGCGCGGGCCGAGCTCGGGCGAGACCCAGCGCCAGCGCTCGAGGTTGGCCCGGATCTGGGTCAGGCGGTCGGCGGCCGAAACGCCTAGGGCCGTCGCCGTGGCGGCGCCGAGAACGCCGTCGGGCTCGAGGCCGTGGCGGCGCTGGGCCCTCTTGACCGCGGCTTCGAGAGCGTCCTCGAAGAGGTCCGGGTCGACGTCGAGCTCGCTCGCCTTGGCGGGCATCTCGCCCATGGCCACGAGGGTCGATCTCAGGACCTCGACCCGGGCGTCGCGGTCGCCCTTGACGAGCTTGGGTCCGGGCGGGAGCGAAGGCCAGCCGCCGGCCGCGACGAGGGTTTCGAAGTCGGCCAGCGCCTTCATCAGTCCACGGTAAACGGGGTGGCCGGGCCGCAAGGAGTCCAGGGCGGCGGGGACGTCATGCGCGGCGAGCCCCTTTTCGAGGGCGGCGGCCAGGTCCTCGACGCGGCCCTTGATGGACCATTCGGATTGGATGGTCACCGGATTGACCTGGCCGTGAGCGAGATGCGAGCCGCAGAGCAGGAACGCGTCGGTCAGGAGCATGTCCAGGTCGGCCAGGGTCTCCCGCGCGACCCGGCGCGGGCTTTTCCGCGGGGCCGTCGCCCGGACCTCGGCCAGCAGGGACTCGAGGGTCGAGAGGTGATAGTTCTCGGGGTCGAGACCGTCCCGGGAAACGCGGCGCAGGGACTCGAGGAACGCGGCGGCGTCGCGAAGCTCGAGGGCATCATCGATCCAGGCCGGCTTGAAGCCGCGGGCCCGGTAGAAGGCCGGCAGGACGTCCGAACCGCAGACCCTGTCCCTGCGGCAGTAGATCGGCCCGTTGTTGCCGTCCGGACCGACGCGGGCTTCGAGGGCGGCCCGGGCCGACTCGGCCGGCGGCGCGGGCGGCGGACCGCAGGAAACGGCCAGAAGGAGGAGGGCGAGGGTGACGGCGAACGGTCTCATTCTTTCTTTTTGTTCCGGAAGCGACCTATCCATTCTAGCGGGCGGGAGCGCGGATTTCCAGGGCGGCGGCTCAGGCGAGGTAGGGGATCGTCTGCGGGCCTTCGGGCATGACGCAGATCGAGGCGCCGCGGCCGTACGTCGCGAGGAGCTCGTCGATCGTCTCCTCGACGCGGCGGCACGGGAGGAGGAGGGCGCCGCGGACCTGGTCGCCGGTGAGGCCGTCCGACCTCACGTAGACGGCGGCTTTCTGCTGGACCAAAGCCTGGACGTGGGCCTGCCATTGGTCCTGTTCGAGGAAGCCCGGCGCGCAGATCT
>CAYOYQ010000304.1:0-2630 GCA_964408215.1 uncultured Eubacteriales bacterium | reverse complement strand
CTATTACAAAGGCCAGAAGGTGGCCGAGGTGGCCTCGGGCACGTTCTCGCCGCTCCTGAAGAAGCCCATCGGCCTCGTCTACCTGCCCATCGACGGCACGGCCGTCGGCACCGAGTTCGAGATCGAGATCCGCGGCAAGCGGACCAAGGCCCGCGTCATCCCGACGCCCTTCTACAAGAGGGCCAAGTAATAACGCACCCTGTCAAGGAGGACCCGATGTATCCGAACGAATTCCGCTACACCAAAGAGCACGAGTGGATCAAGGTCGAGGGCGACGAAGGCGTCGTCGGCATCACGGATTTCGCCCAGCACCAGCTCGGCGACATCATCTTCGTCGAGCTTCCGGCCGTCGGCAAGGAGCTCGCCCCCCGGCAGTCGATCGGCGTCGTCGAGTCGGTCAAGTCGGTCTCCGACGTCTACGCCCCCGTTCCCGGCGTCGTCACTGCGGTCAACGAGGCCCTGGGCGCGACGGCCGACCTGCTCAACAAGGACCCGCACGGCCAGGGCTGGATCGTGCGCATCAAGATCAAGGACAAGAAGGACGTCGAGGCCCTGTTGTCCGCCGGCGATTACGAGAAGTACCTGGAAGGGCTCGAGCACTGAGGCCCGGCCCGGTCCGACAGGGGGTTTGACCCATGAGCTATCTTTCTCTCAGCGACAAGGACAAGAAGGAGATGCTGGCCCGGGCGGGCGTCGGCGCCGTCGACGAGCTCTTCGCCTGCATCCCCGAAGCGGTCCGGCTGAAACGGCCGCTCGACCTGCCTCCGGCCCGGTCCGAGCTCGAGCTCGTCCGGACGATCGACGCCGTCGGCGCGAAGAACGCCGCGGGCCGCGTGTCGTTCCTGGGCGGCGGGGCCTACGAGCACTTCATCCCGACAGTTGTCGACTATCTCGCCTCGCGCGGCGAGTTCGTCAGCCCGTATACCCCGTACCAGCCCGAGGTCAGCCAGGGCACGCTCCAGCTCATGTTCGAGTTCCAGACCCTGGTCTGCCAGCTCACCGGCCTCGATATCGCCAACGACTCCCTCTACGACGGCTCGACGGGGGCGGCCGAGGCGGTCCTGATGGCCCAGCGGGTCACTGGCCGGAACAAGGTCCTCATCGCCAGGTCCCTTCACCCGCAGTACCGCGAGGTCGTCCGGACCTATATCAAGAACCTGGGCGTCGAGGCGGTCGAGGTCGGGTTTGGCTCCGAAGGGCGGATCGACAAGGACGCCCTGGGCCGCCTCCTCGATGACACGGTCGCCGCGGTCGTCTGCCAGTCGCCGAACTTCCTCGGCGTCATCGAGGACGTCCAAGCCCTCGCCGACGCCGCCCATGCCCGCAAAGCCCTCTCGGTCGTCGTGGTCGCCGAAGCCTTGTCCCTGGGGCTCCTCGAAGCGCCCGGCAAGCTCGGGGCCGACATCGTCACCGGTGAGGGTCAGTCGCTCGGCCTGCCGCTGAGCTTCGGCGGGGCTTATCTCGGCTTCATGGCCTGCAAGAAGGAGTTCCTGCGCCAGATGCCGGGCCGGATCACCGGCCAGACCGTCGACAAGGACGGCCGGCGCGGCTTCGTCCTGACCCTCTCGACCCGCGAGCAGCACATCCGCCGAGAGCGGGCGACGTCGAACATCTGCTCCAACCAGGCCCTCTGCGCCGTGCGGGCGACGATCTTCCTGGAGACGCTCGGCAAGCAGGGGCTGCGGGAGATGGCTTGGCAGAACGCCCAGAAAGCGGCCTACGCGGCCGAGGCGCTCGCCGCCGTCCCGGGCGTGAAACGGAGGCTCACCGGCCCCGTCTTCAACGAATTCGTCCTGGAGCTGGCCAAGCCCTGGCCGGCCGTCGACGCCGGCCTCCGGGCCAAGGGCATCATCGGCGGCTACGGGCTCGGGGCCGACTATCCCGAGCTCAAGAACGCCGTCCTCGTCGCGGTGACGGAGCTTCGGACCAAGGGGGAGATCGATCGCCTGGTCCGGTCCCTCCAGGAGGTCCTGTCATGATCAAAGAGATCCGCGAACCCCTCATTTTCGAGATCAGCGCCGAAGGCAAGCGGGCCGCGGAGCTTCCGCCGCTCGACGTCCCGGCTAAGAGGGACCTTCTGGCCGGGGTGGCCGTCCGCCGCGAGCTCGAGGACTTCCCCGAGGTCTCCGAGACCGAGATCGCCCGGCACTTCACCCGGCTCTCGCAGAAGAACTATTGCGTCGACCTGGGCCTCTATCCGCTCGGGTCGTGCACGATGAAGTACAACCCCAAGGTCAACGAGCGGCTCTCGGCCCACCCGGCCTTCGCCGCGTCGCACCCGCTCCTCCCGGCCGACCTCATCCAGGGGAACCTCGAGGCCCTGAAGACGCTCGAGGGCTTCCTCTGCGAGATCGCCGGGATGGACGCGTTCACGCTCCAGCCGGCGGCCGGGGCCCACGGCGAGCTCACCGGCATGATGCTCATCCGGGCCGCCCTCGAGGCCCGGGGCAACGCCCGCAAATACGTCCTCATCCCGGATTCGGCCCACGGCACGAACCCCTCCTCGGCCCACATCTGCGGCTACACGGTCAAGGAGATCAAGTCCAACGAGAAGGGGACGATCGACCTGGCGTCACTCACGGAGGCCATGACCGACGAGGTCGCCGCGCTGATGGTCACCAACCCCAACA
>CAYOYQ010000303.1:0-2698 GCA_964408215.1 uncultured Eubacteriales bacterium | reverse complement strand
GTTCAACGATAGCGTGTTCCCGCGGCTTTGACAAGAGCCGGACCGGACGGAGGGGCCGCACGGGCTACTTCTTTTTGAGGGACTCGACCAGCGCCCGCAGCTGCTCCTGATCCGGCTTGAGCTCAAGCGATTTCTCAAAGGCCTTAAGAGCTTCGGCCGTGTCCCCGAGCTGGAAATGGCACGTCCCGAGGAAATTCAGGATGTCGATGTTCGCGCCGAAGCGGGCCAGATAAGAAGCATAGTGCTTCACCGCCTCCTGGTACTGCCCGAGGGCCTGGCAGGCCCGGCCGAGCAAAGCCGGGACTTCAGGCCCGGGCGCCTTTTCGCCGGCCCATGACGCCAAGACATCCCTGACGGCCTGGTAGTCTTTCAGCAAAAAGAGGGCCTGCGCGTATGTGACCGCGACCTCGGGCCGCTCGGGGGCCCGGGCATGGGCTTCGGCCAGCCGGGCCCGAGCGGTCGCGACGTCGCCCTGGTTGAGCGATTGGAGGCCGGTCGCGTAAAGGCTGTCCGCGTCGCCGGACGCCTTGGTGACCTTGGAGACGACAAGAGGCCGGGGCACGGCCGCGGCGGGAGAGACCTCGAAGTTCTCCTTGGACGCGGCGATCTCTTTCCCCTGACCGTCGACCAGCGCGACCCGGACCTGATAATAGCCGGCCGGGAAATCCCTGAGCGGCTGGACGTCGAGGACGGTGCCGGCCGGCGCCGCGGCGCCCACGGCCGCGGTCCGGGAGAGGAACGGCTTGTCCTCCTTCAGGACATCGGTCCGGATCGCGCCCGAGGCCTTGAGAGTGTCGGTCAGGCCGTAGATCTGGAAAAAGGTCACCAGCTCGTCGCCGGCGCTGAAGGTCTTGCGGGCCTGGCACAGGAGCTGGTCGTTGCCGACCTTAAAAGGCACGCGCTCCCCGGCCGCCGAGGGCTTGCTCTCGCGCTTATAGGCCAGGAGCAGCGGGCTCAGCCGGACGGCGGCCCCGGGGCCCGGGACGAACAGCGTCTTCTCCGCCCCGGTGAATTCCTTGGACAGGACGTTCTTGAGCAGGATGTCGAAACTGTAAGTGCCGGGGACGAGCGGGAAGACGTCCTGAATGGAGAGGGATTTCGCTTTCAGATCTTCCAGCTCCGACGCGGTCAGGGTGAAGGGAAAGTCCCTGTCGAACTGGTAGACCGTCTTCCCCGCCGCGTCCGAGACGCGCCCGTTCAGCTTGAAGCGGATATCATAACCGCCGCCGATCTCTTCGGCCGTGATCTTGGCCGGCTCGACGGTGTAATGGACGAAGCAGGTGCCGGACGGGTCGCGGATGACCTGGACCTGGGCGTCGCTCGAGACGTAGTTGGCCGTGTATTCGACCTCGACCGAGTCCTTATAGCGCAGGATGGCGTCGGCGTAATCGGTCCGGACCATTTTCTCGGGGACGGCGAAGATCGTGGCCAAAAGCCGCTCCGAGGCCAGGGAGCCGAGGCCGCTCGCGGCGCCCTCGTTGGGGAGCAGGCTCCGGACCTGGCGGGCCAGGTTGGGCTCGAGCTGCTGGAGGGCCCGATAGGCCAGCTGGTCCTCGGTCATGGCGCGATTGGAGGACGCGGTCTGGTAGGCCGTCAGCGGATCGGCGATGAGGGCCCGGGGGCCGTCGGCGGACGGCGAGTAGAGGATGAAGTCCCCGGTCCCGAGCCGCTTGAAAAAAATGACGTTGAAGCCGGCCGGCAAGCCGAGCGACGTGTCGCCGAGGTAGAACCAGATCTCGGCCGGGAAGACCCCGTTGACGTTGGAGTACTCCTCGATGTTCTGGGGCGGGCCAAGAAGGATATAAATGCGGCCGCGGTCGGTCTTCCAGCCGGGGAACGGCGACGAGCGCCCGAAAGTCGCGTTGGCGTAGTTGAGGCGCTTGTAGTGCTCATCCTCGAACTCGTTCCGCGGCGTCTCCGGCGCCGGGTCGCGGTGCTTCCAAAAGGCCTCGATGAAGATGTCTCGCTCCCGGTCCGTCTGGAGCTTGAGGAAGACGTCCCGCTCGTGGCGGGTCATGATATAGACGACTTCCTCGTCGAGCCATTTCTTGTAGCGCTCCGGAAGGGCCGTTTGGGCCTGGCTGAAGGCGGCCTCGGGGACGGCCAGGGCTAAAAGCAGGACGAGGGGCCAGAAGCGGGAAGATCTCATGCGGGCCTCAGTCGTCTAATGTAGCGGATTCGAAACATTTCGGCAAACTCGGGACAAGGCGCCGCACGGAGGACGCCTTATTCGTCAGCGCCGGCTTTTCCCGCGTTCTTTCTGAGGACCTCATAGAGCGCCCAGACGGCGCCGGGACGCATGTATTTCATCGCCCGGAAGGTCCTGTCGCCGTACTTCGCGGAGGCGTCGTTCCAGACGGTCTCGTTGGGATCGAGATACGCTTCCGGGGTCTTGAAGAAATAGCCCTGGCCGTACGGGCTGTAAACCACGTGGTAGAGCCCGTAGGCGGTGTGCAGGGCCTCCGCCGTCAAACCGTTGAGGGCCAGGTCCGCGGCGAAGGCATAGGACGTGCCGACCCAGACCTCGTCGCCCTGTTGGCTGCGGAGCTGGGAACCGTCGGCCTTGCGGCCGTTCGCGGCGCCCATGAGCCCGCCTGCGAAGCCGAGGACGTTCTTCTCGTAGATCGTCCGCAGGGCCCGGGCGACGTCGGCGCGCGGCACGATCGGGTCGGCGGCCTCGAGGCCGAGCATGCCCGCG
>CAYOYQ010000302.1:0-2784 GCA_964408215.1 uncultured Eubacteriales bacterium | reverse complement strand
CGGGCCTGAACTGGTACCTCAAGACCATGTGCGGGTGCCTCATTTCCGTGAGCGGAGAGCAGCTCGCCGTTCCTACGCCCCTGCCTCCGGTTCCCACCAAGGTTCGCGTTGCGACGCCTTACGAGCACCGCTACTTTTTCAACTATTGCACTTTCTCCTACACGATGGCCTGGTGGGATTGGCCCCGCTGGCAGCGCATGATCGACTGGCTCGCCCTGAACGGCGTCAATCGGCCGTTGGCCGTGACGGGCCAGGAGGCCGTCTGGATAGAGGTCCTGAAGGAGCTCGGTTTCGACGCCGAGGAGATCGGCAACTTCCTCGTCGGCCCGGCCTATCTGCCCTGGGGCTGGATGGGGAACATCGACGGCTTGGGCGGGCCGCTGCCCGAGTCCTGGATCCGGAGCCACGCGGAGCTTGAGCGGCAGATCCTGGCCCGCGAACGGGAGCTGGGCATGACGCCCGTCCTGCAGGGATTCACGGGACACGTCCCGCTGGCGCTCAGGAGCCTCTATCCGTCCGCCCGCATCAGGCAGACGGGCGACTGGTCGGCGGGATTCTCCGGGACGTACTTCCTCGATCCCGTTGATCCCCTCTTCCGCCGGATCGGCCGGCTGTTCATCGAGAAGCAGACGGCCCTCTTCGGCACGGACCACCTCTACGCCGCCGACACCTTTAACGAGATGGATCCGCCGTCGGGCGACCCGGACTTCCTCCGTGGCGTCAGCGGCGCGATCTACGGCGCGATGGCCGAGGCCGATCCCCGGGCCGTCTGGGTGCTTCAAGGCTGGTTCCTCTACTACTCGCCGGCCAAGTTCTGGACGGAGGCCAGAAGCCGGGCGTTTCTGGGCGCCGTTCCGGACGACCGGATGATCGTCCTGGACCTTTTCGGCGACCAGCACCCGATCTGGGACAAGTTCCAGGCGTTCTACGGAAAGCCCTGGATCTGGAACGTCGTCCACAATTTCGGAGGCAAGACCAGCCTCAACGGCGACCTCCCCACGATGGCCGCCAACCTCGCCGCCGCGATCCGGAGCCCCGCCCGGGGGCGTTTCGCGGGCCTCGGCATGATGATGGAAGGCTTCGGCGACAATCCCATTGTCCAGGAGTTCATCATGGACATGGTCTGGCGGCCGGACGTCCCGCCGCTCGGCCCCTGGGTCCGCGATTTCGCCCGCCGCCGCTACGGCCGCGAAGATCCGGCGATCGCCGAAGTGTGGGACACGCTCCTCGGCACGGTCTACAAGACGCCCGTCCAGAGCGGCTCGCTGATCCGCGACCGTCCCGGCCTCTTCGATCCGGGGCGGGCCTACCGAAGCAACCCGAAGATCCCCTATGATGAGCGGACCTTCGCCGGAGCCTGCGTCAAATTCTTGTCCCTCGCCGATCGGCTCGGGGGCGTCGATCCCTATCGCCTGGACGCGGTAAACCTGACCCGCCAGGTCCTCAGCAATCTTTCGAACACCCTCGTCAAGGACGTCGATGCCGCCTACCGGAGCGGCGATCTCGCCCGGCTGCGGACCGCGGGCCGGAGGCTTCTGGCGATGATCGAGGACCTGGACTCGCTCCTCGCCACGCGTGAGGAGTTCCTGCTGGGACGATGGCTCGCCGACGCGAAGCGCTGGGCGAAAGACGACGCCGAAAGCCGGCTCCTCGAATGGAACGCCCGCAACCTGATCACGCTTTGGGGGGCCCAGTGCACGGAAGGGATGTTCGACGACCTCAACGGCTACGCCCAAAGGCAATGGTCCGGCCTGTTCAAGGGATATGACCTCCCCCGTTGGAAAGCGTTCCTCGGAACCCTCGAGACTTGTCTGAGCAGCGGCCGTCCCTTCGAGCGGGCGGGCTATGTCCGGGAGATGTGCGCCTGGGAGCAGGCCTGGTCCCGGGGCCGTGAGACCTATCCGGCGGCCCCGAGCGGCGATCCGCTGGACCTCGCGAAGGCGCTTTTGAATAAATACGGACCGGACATTTTCGGCGCGGCCGGCGGTCCGGCTGAGGCCGAGAGAAAGGAGGATCGACATGAATAGCCTGCGATCGATCCTGCTCTTCGCGCTGATCCTGATCTGCGCCGCCGGCGCCGTCCTCGTCGGCCGGCCCGCGGGCCCCGACGGACAGGCGGCCGCGGCGGCCCGCCGGCCGATCGCCCCGACGTGGGAAGCCCTCAGCCGGATCCCCATTCCGCAGTGGCTGCGCGAGGGGAAGTTCGGCATCTACACCCACTGGGGCGTCTACGCCGTACCGGCGGTCGGGCCCAACGGCACCTGGTATTCGCACAATATCTATATGAACCCGAACTCGCCGGAACGGGCCTACCATGAAGCCACTTACGGGCCGCTCGAGAAGTTCGGCTACAAGGACTTCATCCCGATGTTCACCGGGGCCAAGTTCGACGCCGACGAGTGGGCGGAGCTCTTCCGCCGGGCGGGCGCCCAATTCGCCGGCCCCGTGGCCGAGCACCACGACGGCTTCTCGATGTGGGACACGGCCTATTCGGAGTGGAACTCGGTCAAGATGGGCCCCAAACGGGACGTCGTCGGCGAGCTCGCCGTGGCCATCAAGAAGGCCGGACTGAAGTTCGTCACCGCCTTCCACCACGCCGAGAACTGGTATTTCTTCCCGGTCTGGGACAAGCGCTACGACTGCGGCGATCCGCGCTATTCCGGCCTCTACGGGCCGATCCATGAGAAGGGCGCGCAGCCCGACAAGGCCTTCCTGGACCGGTGGGGTGGCAAGGTCCGGGAGGTCGTCGACAAGTACCGGCCCGATTTCCTCTGGTTCGACTTC
>CAYOYQ010000301.1:0-2805 GCA_964408215.1 uncultured Eubacteriales bacterium | reverse complement strand
CAAGACTTGGGACATGGCGGGGGAGCGCTGGGCCGCCGCGGGGAAGGGCTGGGTTTGAGCCGGAGAGAAGACGGCCAACGTCAGGACGATGAGGAGTCCGAAAACCCGGAGCGGAGCGTGCATCTTGTTCATAACGGAGGGGATGGTAATTCAAATAAAAGAGAGGGTCAAACCAAAGACGGTGTCAGACCTACTTTTTACCTAAAACGGGTAAAAGGTAGGTCTGACACCGTCTTTGTGATCCGGGGACACGTACCGACGCGGTACGTGTCCCCCTTTCCGGAGCCTGTTAGCGTATCGTGAGCAGCGCCCCGGCCGAGTAGGCGGCGAATTCGGGGGCGTACATCGACTGGAGCGTCGCCGGGGCGGCCTTGAACGTCCCGGCCATGGCGCAGCGGATGCGGTGTTTGAGCGTGTACTCGCCCTCCGGCAGCCATTCCATAAAGAAGTTGGTGCCGCTGTCGCGGATCTCCTCATAGCGCCCCAAGCCTAGGTCCCACTTGTATCCCGATTTCAGCGTCACCGGCTCGCAGCCCGCCGGCCGCGGGTCCCTCAAGTGGACATACTCGGCCTGGTGCCTCGCCCTTATCGAAAGCTCGACCTCGATCTCGTCGCCAACGGCCAGCGCCTCGCCCTCCGCGAGTGGCCTCAGCACAACCTCCTCGCCCTTCTTCTCCCGCTTGAAATAGGACCGCTCCACGGCGAAGAGGTCCCCGTCGCCCTTCTCCGGCATCTTCTCCGTGCTGAAGTGCCAGGTCGCGCTGGCGAAGGCCAGCCCCTTCCCGCCCTTTGTCACCTTGACCGTAGCGCACCGCGGCCCGAGCTTGTCCCCGGCCACTACGAGCTGGTTCTTTTTCCCCGTGTACTTGTCCGGCTCGAAGGTGAACACCGTCTTCGCGCCGCAGGCCTCGGCCGTGACCGACTCCCTGGTCCCGAGCGCCCCGGTCTTCTTCAGGAAATAGGCCACCGAGTAGAGGACCTCCGACGTGGCCCGCGTCGACTTCCAATGGTTGAGCTTCTTGTTGAGAAAGAGCCACTGGACCAGCCCCTCGCCGCGCTTGTCCGCGGGGGTAAGCTCCAGGAGCGTCCGCAGCGCGAAGGCGTGGGTCTCGATCGTGTCGTTGTACCAGAGCCAGCCGCGGTCCTCGGGCGCCCAGCTCGTCCCGCCGTCTTCCGTCGTCTTGGCGCTGTCCATGACGCTCTCCCAGACGAGCGTCGCGTCCTTCGCCCGTCCCGCCCGCTTGAGCGTAAGTGAAAGATATCCCTTGAGATACGGGGCGTGCTCTTTCCAGTGCTTGAACGAGAAATCGAGCATCTGCTTCCGCTCCACGTCGGTGAAGACGCCGCCCGTCCACGACGGGTCGGGGAAGTTACTCAGCGTGTAGTTGAGGAAGGTGACGAACTCCCAGCCCGTGTCGTGGGCCATGAGCTCGGAAACGATCTCGTCAAGGTAATGCCGGTGCAGGTAGCCGAAGGCCTTGACCACCGGCTCCTTAGGCACGGCCACGCCGAACTCGACCGCCTTGCTGAACCCGCTGACGATATAGAGGGTCATGTACGGCGACGGCGGCCCGCCCGGCCACCACGGGAAGGCCCCGAACGAGGTCTGCGCCTTCAGGAGTTTCCCCAGCGACGTCTCCCGCTGGGCCTTGGCCACCCGCGGATCGAGGACCTTCTCGATGCCCAGCCCCGCGTCCTTCCCACCCTGCGCCGTCTCGAGCCAGGGCGTCTCCTCCAGGGCCATCTTGCGGTTCGGATCGGCCGCGTCGAACGTCTCGTAGACCGTCTCGCGCTTGCTCATCTCCTGGGCCATGCGCCCGACCTGCGGGTACTTGTCGTAGAGGCTGGCGAGGATCCCCGTCGCGAGGAACCGGTTGAGCGTCTGCTCGGTGCACTCATAAGGGTAGTTGACGAGGTAGGGCAGGGCCTCGAGGAGCCCGTAGAAGAGCTGGGCGTCGACCGTGACCACGAGCTGCTCGTTGATGCGGCTCGGATCGTCCGTTTTGGCCAGGTCGTCGAAACGGAGCTCGCGCGTTCTCCCTTCCTTGAGCGTCGCGAACCGCGACTGGACGAGATGCATCCGGCCCGGCAAAACCGGGAGCGGCCTCAGCTCGCCATCCGATAATGCGCCCGACTTAGCCACGACCTTGAACGCCACGGTCCCGACCCTGGCCGGCGCCCGTAGCCCAAACGCCACCGCGCTCCCGCCGCCCGGCTTGACCATGAATCTCTGGGCCGGTACGCTCGCCGGGAGCCCGAAGGCCGGGGCCAGGTTCTCGCCCGTCACGGGGTCCGTGATCTCGAGCGTCACCTCGCCGGCCGCGTCCTTCTCGCCGGCGTTGTTGACCATGACCCGGAGCTCGGCCGCGTCGCCCTCCCGGAAGAACCGCGGCAGGTATGGACGGACCATGAGCTCCTTCACCGACTTCGCTTCGGCCTCGAGCGTCCCGCCCGCGAGGTCGCGCGTCACGCCGTGGACGAAGATGCGCCAGCTCGTGACGCTGTCGGGCACGGTGAACTCGATGGCCGCCGTCCCGTCCTCGCCCGTGAGGAGGTGCGGCTGCCAAAAGGCGGTCTCGGCGAAATTCGAGCGCAACTCCGCCGGCGCCTGACCGGCCTCAGCTCCCGCCTCGCCCGGCGGCGACTCGGCCTCTTCGTCTTTTTGGACTTTCGCGACAGCCTTGTCCTCGAGCGAGGCCTGCCGGGCCGCTGCCGGCGCGGCCATTTCGGCGACAACACCCCCGAGGACCCCGCCGACAACCCCACCTACGACCAAGCCTCTGCATTGCTAACTGCTCTGGAAGG
>CAYOYQ010000300.1:0-2809 GCA_964408215.1 uncultured Eubacteriales bacterium | reverse complement strand
CGAGTGACTTTGCCTCCGAAAGGAAAGACGCATGAACACTCCGAGAATTCTCACTCGGCGCCTCCGGGACGTCCTGATCTTGGCCGCCTGCGTCCTCTACGTCCTGGCCTGGTTCTACTTCGCTTTCATCGCCAAGGGGGCGCCTGATCTCTCTCTCTCCCGTCACGAGGCCAAGCAACGTGCCGCCGCGGCTGAGCGCATGGGAGGTGCCCGGTGAGGATCCCGCGCTATTCGAACGAGCTCGAGGTTGGCCGCGTCGAGAAGTCGCCCTATCAGTCGCTCAGCGTCAGGGCGAGCGACTACCTCGGCGGGGCCTATGTCCGCGTGGTGCTCATCCAGCGCGGCCTGGACGCGGTCGAGGAGGAGGCGGCTAAGTGGCTCGTGCTGAGGGCTGAGCGCGTCCCTGAGCTCGTGGCGCTTCTCGGCAAGGCCCTGGCTGAGGTCGATAGGCGCAAGGGAGAGGGCCAATGAAGTCCGCGGCAGGCCCTAGAGACGCTGTTAACGCGCGTGGTTCGCGTGTTAACGCGCATTCTGGGGGCAAGCTTGGCCAGGGGGATTCACGCTGCCGGGTCTGCCTGGGGCCGTTACCTTCCGGAGTTCGCCACAACTCGGATTTGCCCTGCTGTGGTCCGCGCTGCCGGCTGAGGCTTTGGGCGTTGCGTGAACTCGTTCGGGCGCTCAGTGAGGGCCAGGTCGAGGGCCTTCGTGAGGAGCTGGAGGAGCGCTTTGCGCGAGAGAAACGATGAACGCTGGCGGCTGTTCCTCGAGGTCATGTTCCGCGCATACGGCACGGCGCCTCGAGCGTCTGTCGAGGAGTTCGCCCGCCAGCAGTTCGAGCTCTTGGCCTCGGGCGTCCGGCACCCGCGGGAGGTCTCGGACCAAGCCATCAGTGCGTGGATTCGGAGCGATTCGCTGGCTGGGCAGAACTCTGAGGCGCGGAGGCTTTGGGGTCACGGCTGGCGCCGAGGGACAGAGTGGCGGGGGCCGGTTGATAGGAGTGAGTCATGGCTAAAGAACAGGCGATCAACGAGAGGGCGCGGCTCGCACTAAACGCCCTGGCGCTTGAGGCCGTCTCGGCCGTCCGGTCGATCTACGCCGGCCGGGCTGATGCGGTGCGGCTGATGAAGTCGCTGGGCGTCATCGAGGCCCAGGCTGCCGAAGCGCGGAAGGAGCTGGGGGCGGAGTGAATATCGTCCAAACGATCGAGAGCCCAAAGGTCTTCCGCCCGCTCTTCCGGGACCTCGGGAGTTGGCATGCATGGGAAGTCTATCTCCGCGCGCTCTTCGGTCTCGGGATCGACAATGCGGCGGACCTCGAGACGTTCCGGGCGGCGACAGCGCTCGAGGCCCCGCCCGAGGGCTGCGTCTCCGAGTCCTATGTCATTTGCGGCCGGCGTTCCGGGAAGTCCTTTATGTCGGCGGTCATCGCCTCGTTCCTGGCCGCCTTCAAGGACTGGCGCCCCTACCTTAACCGCGGCGAGCGGGGCTGGATCTTCATCATCGCCGTCGACAAGGCCCAGGCCGGTATTATCAAGAGCTACATCAGCGGCATCTTCAACGGCAACACTACGCTCAAAGCCCTGGTCGAGCGGGAGACGCGCGAGACGCTCGAGCTCCGGAACGGGGTCAACATCGCCGTGAAGACCTGCTCATTCCGGACGCTCCGGGGCTATACGGTCCTCTGCGCGATCCTCGAGGAGATGGCTTTCTGGCGGTCCGAGGAGACAGGCGCGAATCCTGACCGCGAGGTCCTGGCAGCGATCCGGCCGGCCCTCGCGACTGTGCCTGAGTCGCTGTTGATCGGAATCTCGACGCCCTACAGCCGCCAGGGTGTCCTCTGGGATCAATACCGAGGCCACTACGGGAAGCCGGGCGGGCCGCTCGTGTGGCGGGCGCCGACGCGGATCATGAATCCGACCATCTCCGGCCGGACGATCGAGGCGGCCCTGGTATCTGACAGGACGGCCGCGAAGGCGGAATGGGAGGCAGAGTGGCGGGAGGACGTCTCGGCCTTTATGCCACAGGAGCTCGTCGAGTCGGTCGTTGTCTCGGGCCGGGCAGAACTGCCCCGACTCGAGGGCGCGAACTATTACGCCTGGTGCGATCCGTCCTCCGGCCGGCAGGACTCGATGACGCTGGCGATAAGCCACAAGGACTCGGGAACGGGCCGGGTCGTTCTGGATGTTCTTCGTGAGCGCCGGCCACCCTTCCAGCCCGAGGGCGTTGTGGCCGAGTTCGCGACAACGCTCAAGTCATTCGGCCTGTCCGAGGTCCACGCGGACCGCTACGCTCTGGGCTACGTCAAGGAAGCCTTCGCGCGCTATAGCGTTATTGTCCGCAATTCTGAGCAATCGGCCTCGGAGATCTATCTGGCCTTCGCGCCGGCTGTGGCAAACGGGACAGTTGAACTCCTCGACTCTAAGCGGCTCATCGCCCAACTCGGCGGCCTCGAGCGGAGGACCCGAAGCGGAGGCAAGGACATGATCGACCATTATCCGGGCGGACACGATGACCTGGCCGCGGCCGCTGCCGGCGCTTGTGTGAGGGCCGCGAAGACCAGCACGTTCCATTTCTCTGTTTTCCATACTGCGCCCCGGCGGCCATCGTTTGGCCCGGACCCGTTTAGAAGATGGTGAGAAGCGGCTCATTAAAGCCGATAATTTCAATTAAAGGAGATTGAAGAATGTCTCAGCAGATGGACTTACTGGTTTCGTTGACTCAGAAGCAGGATCGCTTCCGGGCCCGGATCGCCGAGCTCGAGCGAACCACGCCCGCCCGGGTCATGGAGGCGGAGGCCTCGGAGACCGAGG
>CAYOYQ010000299.1:0-2810 GCA_964408215.1 uncultured Eubacteriales bacterium | reverse complement strand
GCCCTCGTGGATGGACTTGCAGAACTCGCAGGGGTGGGCCCGGTCGGGACAGGGGTGGGCCGTCGGGCCGTTGACGCAGTTCAGGGCCTTGGCCAGGATGCGGGCCACGGTCGTCTTGCCCGTCCCGCGCACGCCGGAGAACAGGTAGGCCTGGGCGATCCGGCCGCTCGAGATGGCGTTCTGGATGGTCTTGACGACGGACGACTGCCCGATGACCTCCTCGAACATCCAAGGCCTGTATTTTCGGGCGAATATCTCGTAGGACATAGGCTCCGGCCGTCCGTTGACGGGAGGGAAACGGCGGGTTTCCCTGAAAAAGTAAGGCTTATCTTAACACAATCGGCTCGATTATCAAAGAAAAGGGATATAATCCCGGCGTGGAATCGCGCCACCGCAGCCTGACGGAGATCCATCTCGCCGTTCTCCTCTTCGGGTTCCCCGGGCTGTTCGGGAAATGGCTGGCCGTCCCCCCGGTCCTCATCGTCTTCGGCCGGGTCCTGTTCGCGTCCGCGACCCTGGCCTTGGTCTTGGCGGTCGCGAGGCGGCGCTTCCGCGTCCCGCCCGGCCGCGACCTGGCCCTGCTCGTCGCCTGCGGCCTCATCCTGGCCGTCCATTGGACGTTCTTTTTCAGGTCTGTCCAGGTCTCGTCGGTCGCCGTGGGTCTCCTCTCCTATTCGAGCTTCCCCGTCTTCACCGCCTTCCTCGAGCCGGTCCTGACCCGCGAGAGATGGGACCCGGCGAGCCTCGTCCTGGCCCTCGTCTGCGTCGCCGGCATCGCGCTCATCGTGCCCGGCTTCGATCTTTCGAACGCCGTCGTCCAGGGCGTTCTCTGGGGCCTGGCGGCCGGCCTCACATTCTCCGTCCTCTCGGTCCTGAACAGGCAGCTGGCGGCGCGCCATTCGAGCCTGACCGTGGCGTTCTATCAGGATCTCTTCGCCGGTCTTTTCCTTCTGCCGCTCGTCCTCCGCTCGGGTCTCCCCTTCTCCGGGAGGGACTGGATCCTCGTCGGCGTTCTGGGGGTCTTCTGCACCGCGGCCGCCCACACCCTTTTCATCGAGGGGATGAAGGGCGTCGGGGCCAGGACGGCGAGCATCGTCAGCTCGCTCGAGCCGGTCTACGGGATCCTCTTCGCCTTGGCCTTCCTCAAGGAATACCCCTCCCTGAGAACGGTCTCGGGAGGGGTGATCGTTCTGGCCGCGGCGGCCGCGGCGACGCTCCGGGCGCGCCGCCGGCCCGCTACCGCTTGACCGGCTCGGCCGTCTTTTTTATCGGGGTCCGTTTGGCCGGCGTCTTCTCTTCTTCGTCCTTCTGACGCTTCTCGAGATCGGCCTTCTCCTGATCATGCTTTTTTTTCAGCTCGGCCAGCCTCGTATCGACGCGGCTCTGGATCTTCTGCTTCTCTTCGGATTTCTGGACCCGGGCCTCTTCCTCCTGGGCCTGGCGCCGGATCACGGCGATCTCGGTCTCCTGGCTCTCCCGCATGAGCTGGCGTTCCTGGTCGTGGTCCTCGCGCAGGGCCTCGGTCTCGCTCCGGGGAACACGCCGGAAGATCCGGCCGGACTCCTCCGCCTGAAGCTGACGTTCGGCCCGGCTCTCGTCGACGGCCTGGCGCGGCCGGGCGGTTTCGTTCCGCCGGATCTCCGGCCGGAAGACGACCAGGTCCCGGCCCTCTTCGCGGGCCCCGCCCGGCCGGTTCGAGTCCTTGAGCGCGAGCCTATCGATCTCGGTCCGATTCGTCTCCCGGCGGACATAATCGATGTCGACGCCGTCGTTGGTGACATGGCGGTCCCGGAAGCCGATGTTCTCCCTGAAATCGGTCATGTCGATGATCGTCCGGTTCCGCTCGATCGGCAGAACCCGCCGGTCGAGGCTCCGGTCGAGGAAATAGCGCCCGTAGACAAAATTCCAATGGCTCTCGGGAATGTCCCACTGGTGCCGGCCGAAGCCGCGCCCCGGGACGAAATCCACGCCTGGCGGCAAGGGCGCCCAGCCGATGTGGGCGTCACCCCAGCGCCAGGCCACCCAGGCCGGGCCCCAGGCGGCGTCGGGGACCCAGAACCAGCCCAGCCGGCGGTCGAAGCCCCAGCGGCCGTAGTGGAAGGCGATCCAGCCCCAGCGCTCGACCGAGACCCAGGTCCAGCCGTAATCGGTCCAGACCCAATGGCCCTGGCTGTAGGGACGCCAATTGTAGCCGACGTAGCGGGGGACCCAGACGTATCCGTAGGGCCGGAAGGTCACCCAGAGACCATAGGGCTCGAGCTCATCATAGAAATAAGCGCTGTCGTAATTGTCATAGCGGTCGTAGTCCCGGTCGTAATTGCGGTCGTAAGGGTATTCGCCGGGATAGCGTCCGGACTCGCCATAAGGGACGTACCGGATGCAGGCCGCCGTCGCCAACAGAATGGCCAGGACGAGGAAACCCACGGTTCTTTTCATCTCGGTCCTCCTGCCAGGCATAGATGCAAGCGATATGCCAAGACCGTCGCCTGAGAGAGTTTAGTCGTCTCAGGCCGGATTTGTCCTAAAAAACGGACAGCCGCGCCGCGGCTTTCCGATTCAGGCCAGACGTCTGAAGACGGTCTTGATGCGCTTGAGGGCCCAGTTGAGGTCTTTCTCCCTGATGATCAGGGGCGGGGCGAAGCGGATGACGTTCTCGTGGGTCTCCTTGCAGAGGAGGCCTTCCTTCATCAGCTCCTCGCAAAAACGACGCGCTCCGCCGGCGGCCGGATGGAGCTCGACGCCGATGAGCAGGCCCCGGCCGCGGACGTCCTTGATGTGCCGGCTGCGGACTTTGCGCAACTTGTCCATGA
>CAYOYQ010000298.1:0-2812 GCA_964408215.1 uncultured Eubacteriales bacterium | reverse complement strand
GCCCGGCCGGGCTCTTCCGGCTCCTCGAGAGGATCCACGGCTTCTTCAAGGAAGAGTTGGCGCTCTGGGCCGGGACGGAGGTCGACGCGCTCGTCTTCGCCGACGACTGGGGCGGCCAGTCGGGGCTCCTCGTCTCGCCGGACCTGTGGCGCGAGATCTTCAAGCCGGTCTACCGGGACTACGTCGAGATCGCGCACCGGAACGGCAAGTACGCCTTCATGCACTCCGACGGGCACATCGCCGCGATCCTCCCCGACCTCATCGAGATCGGGCTCGACGCACTCAACGCCCAGCTGTTCTGCATGGACATCGCCGAGATCGGGCGCTGCTTCGCCGGGAAGCTCACGTTCTGGGGCGAGATCGACCGCCAGAACATGCTGCCCTACGGCACGCCGGCCGACATCGCCGCCGCGGTGCGGACGGTCCGCCGGGCCCTCTGGCGCCAGGGCGGCGCGATCGCCCAGTGCGAGTTCGGCATCGGCGCCCGCCCGGAGAATGTCGCCGCGGTCTTCGAGGCCTGGGAGGGCTTGACCTGACCCGAGGTATGCTATAATTTGATGCGGCTTCAGATGAAGGCTTGGAGCGGGCCGCCGGGGCCCGGGGAGGTCGATATGAGTACAAGAGCACGGACAGTCGTCGCGGTCATCGCCGCCGGGGCGGTCCTCGCCGC
Source organism: uncultured Eubacteriales bacterium (assembly GCA_964408215.1). Lineage (GTDB taxonomy): Bacteria > Acidobacteriota > Aminicenantia > Aminicenantales > Saccharicenantaceae > RBG-16-66-30. The sequence goes on along the minus strand of CAYOYQ010000298.1, from coordinate 2,142 downwards.
CTTCGGTCTGGCCGCCGAGAAGGCTATCTCGAGCGTCTGGCAATCGGGCCCCATGACGATCGACGGCGTCGCCCAGGAGTGGGACACTTCTGATCCGATCACCGACGAGGCCTCACAGGTCCAGTACGCCCTGAGGAACGACGGCCGCAACCTTTATATCATCATGGTCTTCCGCGCCCCCCAGCCGGGCGCCCGCAGGATCTTTCCCAAATCGACCCTCGACTACACGGGCATGAAGATCTATTTCACGGCCGGGGCGAAAAAGAGCAAGGACTACGGCATCCTGTTCCAGAAGAAGCAGTACACCGCGGACGCGCTGATCGCCAGCAGGGAGAAACGGGGCCAGGCCGTGAGCGAGGCCGAGAAGGCCGAGATCCGCAAGAAGCCGACCCACATCGTCTATACCGAGGAAGTCCTCAGGCCGAAGAAGGCCGCGGCCGCGGAGGTCGGGGCCGGCGAATTCGATCCGCCGATGTACCGGCAGATCGACAAGGGCCCCCTCTCGGTCTGCGAGTTCCGCGTCCCGCTGGCCTTGGTCCGGGCGGCCGGCGGCGGCGCGGGATCGGGCGACCCCATCATGCTCGGCTTCGAATGGGGCGGCATGACTGCGCAGATCATGAAGGACATGGTGGCCGGCCGGTCCGACGGCAGCGTCAGCGCCCGCGATTCGGGCGCCCAGATGAGCGGATCCGGCACGATCACCATGGACTCCATGTCCGGCGGCGAGGGCGGCGAGATGCGCGGCGTGGGCGGCGGGGTCGGTGAGATGGGCCGGAGGCCGGAGTACGCGAAGCACGGCTTCTGGATCGCGGCCCAGCTGGCGACTGAAAAATAGGCCGATTTAGAACGGATTGGCCGCGAGCCAGGCGCCGACGAAGGCCAGGACGACGGCCAGCGCCTTCCATCCCGTCAGCCGCTCGCGCAGGAAGATCGCGGCGATGACGACGATGAAGATCGTGTTGAGCTGACTGAGGACCGCCGCGACCGAGGCCTTGGCGTATTTCATCCCCCCCGTCCACAGGATCAACGAGAGATAGGAACCGAAGAAGGCCGCGGGCACGAGGGCCTTCCAGTTGCGACGGTCGAAGAGCGGGGCGACGACGGCTCGCCTCGTCTTGAGGGCCGGGAGGAGGAGGGCCAGGGCGGCCGTGCCGCCGGCCATGCGGACCAGCGTGGCCCAGAAGATCGAGACCTCGTCGAGGACCGGTTTGACCATAACGATGCCCAGGGCGGTGAAGAACATGGCGGCGATACCATAGGCGATCCCGGCCGCGAGGTCCTTCGGCGCGAGCTTCTCGATCTTGCCCTCCTTCGAGACGGTCAGGATGGCGGAGACGACCAGGGCGGCCCCGGCGAGCTGGACGAGGGTCAGGCGCTCGCCGAGGAGGAGAAAAGACAGGGCGATGACAAAGGGGCTGTAGAAGCAGTCGACGATCGCGGTCAGGCTGGCCCCGAGCCTGTTGAGGGCGTTGAAGAAGAGGGTGTCGGAGACGGCGATCCCCAGGACGCCGCTCAGGAGGAGCAGGCCGGTCGCGGAGGCCGGGACGGCGGGGGCCAGGGGCTCTCCGAGGAGAAGGAGCGTCGGCACGATCAGGACGAGGCCGAGGACGTTCTTGCCGAGGTTCAGACCGACCGGGTGGATCGACCGGCCGCTGACCCGGAAGAGGACGACGGCCACGGCCCAGGCCAGGCCCGAGGCCAGGGCCAGGATCTCCCCGAGCGAACGAAAAGAGCCGAGAGAGTCGAACATGGATTTCCACCTATAGCAGAGACGTTGCCGGCCGTCAATGCGCGCCGGCCGGGAAGGCCGGGGGAGGGGGGTAGCCTTTAGGGGTGAGAAAAGTCATCGGAATATCACCCCTGAAATAGCCCCGCGCGATGATTTCAGGGGTGAGGCGGCCGCCTATGCTAATCGCGGAGGTCATCTATTATGAAGAAAGCGGCAGGGATCCTTGGCATGGGATTAGCGGGGGCGTCTTTACTGGCCTGGTTCGCGTCTTCGGCCGCCGGGGCGTCGCTCGAAGGCCCGCGCCGGGGGCACGGAAGGCACAGGGCCGGGAATCCGACCTACTCGGTCGCCGAGCCCGCCTCGATCGCGCTGCTCGGGGCCGGCCTGGTCGTCCTGGGGCTGTACGCCAAGAA
>CAYOYQ010000297.1:0-2828 GCA_964408215.1 uncultured Eubacteriales bacterium | reverse complement strand
CGGCCTGGCGCCACACTGTCTCGGACTGCGGTTCGACGCCGCCAACTCCACACAGGATGGCTATCGCGCCGTCGAGCACCCGCAGGGAGCGCTCGACCTCCGCGGTAAAATCCACGTGACCCGGCGTATCGATGATATTGATACGGTGGTCACGCCAAGCGCACGTCGTCGCGGCCGACGTGATGGTGATCCCGCGCTCTTGCTCCTGGACCATCCAATCCATCACGGCCGTGCCGTCGTCCACTTCGCCCATCTTGTAGGTCATACCCGTGTAGAACAGGATCCGCTCCGTCGTGGTCGTCTTGCCGGCGTCGATATGGGCCATGATGCCGATGTTCCGGACGCTCTCGATCGGGTATGACCGCATATCCTCGTCTCTCCATATCGACCCGGAACTCTCTCACCGCGACTTCGACGGAGATCACCATTTATAATGAGCGAAGGCCCGGTTGGCCTCCGCCATCTTGTGCGTGTCCTCGCGCTTCTTGACCGCCCCGCCGCGATTGGCGATGGCGTCCAGGATCTCGGCCGAGAGCTTCTCCTGCATGCTCTTGCCGCCGCGCTCCTTGGCGTACTTGACCAGCCACCGGAACCCCAGCGAGTACGACCGCCCGGGCGCCACCTCGATGGGGACTTGATAGTTCGCGCCGCCGACCCGGCGCGATTTCGTCTCGAGGAACGGCCGGACGTTCTCCAGGGCCTTCTCCAGGACCTTGAGCGGGTCCTCCTTGGTCTTGGCCTTGAGGATGTCCATCGTCCCGTAGACGACCCGTTCGGCCGTCGTCTTCTTCCCCTGGCGGAGGAAGAGGTTGATGAACCGGGCGACGACCGTGCTCCCGTAGAGGGGGTCGATCGGCGCTTTGCGCTTCTTGATGGTTCCGCGTCTCGGCATGGGGTGCTCCTGGATCAGGCCGCGATCCGTTTCTCTTTCGGCCTCTTCGCCCCGTACCGGGACCGCGCCTTAAAGCGGTTCTGGACCCCTTCGGAGTCGAGGGTGCCCCGGATGATGTGGTAGCGCACGCCGGGCAGGTCCTTGACCCGGCCGCCCCGGATCATGACGATCGAGTGCTCCTGGAGGTTGTGGCCGATGCCGGGGATGTATCCCGTGACCTCGATGTTGTTCGTCAGGCGGACCCGGGCGACCTTGCGCATGGCCGAGTTCGGCTTCTTGGGCGTCGTCGTGAAGACCCGGGTGCAGACCCCTCTCTTCTGGGGACAGGCGTCGAGGGCCGGCGATTTGGACTTGTACTTCTTGGGCGTCCGGCCTTTACGGATGAGTTGATTGACGGTCGGCAATGAAAAATACTCCTCTACACAGATTTCCGAATGTAAGTTTTATTCATCCCCAGGGGGATAGCCCGAGACGAATAGCGGGATTTTAGCAAAATCAGGCCTCTCTGTCAAGAAAATTGACCTTTCCCAGGCGCCCCCGGACGCCTCAGGCGTCCGGGAGGACCTCCTCCTCCTTCTCGGAGAGGAGCGGCGGCATCTCCTCCTTGAGCTCGACGTTCCGGTAGTGCTTGTAGCCCGTCCCCGCCGGGATGAGCCGGCCCATGATGATGTTCTCCTTGAGCCGGCGGAGGTAGTCGACCTTCCCGTACAGGCTGGCCTCGGTCAGGACCCGGGTCGTCTCCTGGAAGGACGCGGCCGAGATGAAGCTGTCCGTGCTCAGGGCGCTCTTGGTGATCCCCAGGAGGAGCGGGCGGGCCTTGGCCGGCTTGCCCTTCTTCCCGATGACCTTCTCGTTCTCCGCCTGGAAGACGAACTTGTCGACCTGCTCATCGATCAGGAACTCGGTGTCCCCGACCTCCTCGACCTTGACCCAGCGGAGCATCATCCGGATGATCGTCTCGATGTGCTTGTCGTTGATGGCGACGCCCTGGAGGCGGTAGACGGCCTGGACCTCCTTGAGGAGATACTCGGCCAGCTCCTTCTCGCCGAGGACGCGGAGGATGTCGTGGGGGTTGACCGGCCCGTCCATGAGGGCGTCGCCGGCCCGGATGCGCTCCCCGTCGGAGACGCTGAGGTGGGCGCCCTTGGGGATGAGGTACTCCTTCTCCCCGCCCCGCTCGTTGCGGACCGTGATCTTGCGGTAGCCCCGGACGAGGCCGCCGATCTGAACGGTCCCGTCGATCTCGGAGATGACGGCCGGGAGCTTGGGCCGCCGGGCCTCGAACAGCTCCTCGGCCCGCGGCAGGCCGCCCGTGATGTCCTTGGTGCGGGCCGCCTCGCGGGGGATCTTGGCCAGGACGTCGCCGGCGAAGACCTTCTCCTCGTCCTTGATCTCGAGGTTGGCCCCCGAGGGGAGGAAGTACTTGCGCAGGACGACCGGCCGGCCCTTGTCGTCGGTCCGCTTGGGATCGAGGATCTCGATCTGCGGCTGGAGCTTTTCGTCCTTGGGGTCGATGATGACCTGGGTGATCAGGCCGGTGAATTCGTCCTGGACCTCCTCCATGCTGACGCCGAGGACGACGTCGTGGAAGCGGACGTGGCCCGACTCCTCGGTCAGGATGAAGGTGTTGAAGGGGTCCCACTCGGCGAAGGCCTGGCGGGACTTGATCTCCTGGCCCTCGGGGACCAGGATGCGGGCGCCGTAGGGCACCTGATAGTGCTCGACCTCGCGGCCGCGGTGGTCGATGACGGCGATGCTGGCGTTGCGGTTGACGATGATGATCGTGCCGTCCTTGTTCGTGACCGACTTGAGGTTGTTGAACCTGAGGAGGCCGTCGTTCTTGGCCTCGAGCTTGGATTTCTCGACACCGCGCATGGCGATGCCGCCCACGTGGAAGGTCCTCATGGTGAGCTGCGTTCCGGGTTCGCCTATAGAC
>CAYOYQ010000296.1:0-2829 GCA_964408215.1 uncultured Eubacteriales bacterium | reverse complement strand
TCGGCCCCGGCCCGGCGCATGGCCTCGCCGAGGCCCGGCGTCTCCCGGTCGATCACGGCTTTCGTCGCTTCCGGGGTCCGGTCTCGCGGGCTGAAGCCCGTCCCGCCGGTCGTCAGGATGAGGTCGAGGCCCTCGTCCGACCAGGCGACGAGGACCCTGCGGATCTCCGCCTCCTCGTCGGCGACGATCGCCGTCCGGACGACCTCGCCGCCGGCCGCCTCGATCATGCGGCCGATGGCCGGACCGCTGCGGTCCTCGCGTTCGCCCCGCGATCCCTTGTCGCTCGCCGTGAGGATCCCCACCTTCATCGTCAGCCTCCGATCCTGAACATGTCGCTCGAAAGGGCCTCGAGCGCGCCCCGCTCCCAGGTCGCTTTGGACGCGAAGGCCGTCCGGATGATCGCCTCGAGCTTCGCCGGCCCGGCCTTCGCCTCGCGCAGGGCCCGGCGCAGGTCGAGCCCGGCCCGGTCGAACAGGCAGATCCGCAGCCGGCCCTCGGGCCCGAGCCGGAGCCGCTCGCAGCCCCGGCAGAAAGGCTCGGTGAGCGGGGTGATGAAGCCGAGCCGGGTCCCGTCCCCGAGCCGGTAGGCCGCGGCGACGCCCCCGGCCGCGGGCTCCCTGACGAGCGGGCCGAAGGCCTCTTCGACGCGGGCCCGGACCTCCTCGCCTTTGACGAAGAGGGCCGGCCGCCAGCTGCCGAGCTCCTTGCATTCCGGGCTCAGGCCGCTCGTCGGCATAAGCTCGATGAACCGGACCTCGAGGCCCTCATCGCGGGCGAACCGGACGAAGCCGGGGACCTCGTCGTCGTTGAGGCCGCGGATGACGACGGTGTTGATCTTGAGCGGCGTGAGGCCGGCCGCGCGGGCCGCCGTGATCCCGGCGAAGACGCGCTCGAGCCCCGGACGCCGCGTGATCTTCTCGAAGCGGTCCGGGCGCAGCGTGTCCAGGCTGACGGTCACGCGCCGGAGCCCGGCGGCCCGGAGCTCGGCCGCGAGCTCGGCCAGTCGCAGGCCGTTCGTCGTCAGGGCCAGGTCGTCGGGGCCGAGACCAGCCAGCAGCCGCACCAGGCTCGCGACGCCGCGGCGGGCCAGCGGTTCGCCCCCCGTCAGCCGGAAGCGCCGGACGCCGGCGGCCATGGCCGCCCCGGCGACCGCGGCGATCTCCTCGTAGGTCAGCATCTCGGCCATCGGGACGAGCGCCACGCCCGCTTCGGGCATGCAGTAGACGCAACGGAGGTCGCAACGGTCTGTGACCGAGATGCGCAGGACCTTAGCGCTTGTCAACGGCGTCTCCGGGGCGGACCGGGCCGCCGCTGAGGGCCTCGCAGAAGACGCCGCGGACGGGCATGATGCAGCTGCCCGTGAGCTTGAGGACCGCGCAGCGCGTGTGGCATTCCTTGCCGATCTGGCTGACCCGCAGGCGGACCGTCGCGCCGACCGTGAGCTCGTCCCCGATCCGGAGCGCGCCGAGGTCGAGGCCTCGCGTCGTCAGGTTCTCCGCGTATGAGCCGGGCCCGAGGCCGGCGCCGTCCGGGTCCCCGAGCCGGGCCCGTTCCGCCTCGATGTCCTCGATCATGAGTAGCGAGACCTGGCGGTGCGCGAAGCCTCTGTGAGCGTCCCCCGCGAGGCCCTCGCCGGCGACGATCTCGGCCGAGGCGACCGGCGTCTTGAGCTGGCCCTTCTTGAGGCTGATGTTGACGGAGACGATCCTCGCCCCGCCCGGGGCCGCCGCCGGGGTCACGGCCGTCTCCGGAAGACCCCGCTCTTGCCGCCGCTCTTGAAGTCGAGGCGCAGGCGGACGATCTCGGCCCCGCGCTCCGCCGCCTTGACCATGTCGTAGACGGTCAGGGCGGCTACGGCCGCCCCGGTCAGGGCCTCCATCTCCACGCCGGTCTTGCCCTCGGCGGAGACGCGGCAGTGGACGCGGAGGCCCGTCTTCAGGACCTCGACGTCGACGGCCACGTTCTCGAGCGGGATGGGGTGGGCGAGGGGGATGAGCTCCACCGCGCGCTTGGCCGCCTGGATCCCGGCCAGCCGGGCCGTGGCCAGGACGTCGCCCTTGGCGATTCTGTTGGCCCGGACGAGACGCAGGGTCGCCGGTCCGAGCTTGACGAAGGCCGACGCCGCGGCCTCGCGCCGCGTCACCGGCTTCGCCCCGATGTCCACCATGCGGGCCTGGCCGTCCTTGTCGACGTGGCTGAGCTTGGTCATGCGCGGCCGTCCAGGAAGAGGATCTCGACCTCCCGGCCCGCGTCGAGATGGGCCGCGTCGGCCGGGACGACGATGAGGACCCGGCTCCGGACCATGGACCGGAGAACGCCGCTCCGCTGATCGGCGTAGGGCGCGACAACGAGGACGGGCCCGCTCTCGACGATGACGCCGCGCAGGAACTGGGTCCGGCCGGGCTTGAGGTCGATCGCGGCGGCGAGCCTGGCGCGGACTGTGGCGGTCGCGGGGTCGGTCCGGCCCAGCATGCGGGCCAGGGCCGGTTCGACGAAGAGGCGGAAGGTGACCATGGCGCTGGTCGGGTTGCCGGGCAGCCCGAAGACGAGCTGGCGGCCGCGCCGGCCGAAAAAGACGGGCTTGCCCGGCTTGATCCGGACCCGCCAAAAAGCGGGCCGGACGCCGCTCGCTTGGAGCTCTTCCTTCACCAGGTCGTGGTCGCCGACCGAGACGCCACCGGAGAGGACGAGGACGTCGGCGCCGCGGGACCGGCGGAGCTTCGCGGCCAGGGCGGCGCTCCGGTCGCGGGCGATGCCCAGGTAACGGGCCTCGGCGCCGGCCCGGACGGCCTGGGCCGTGAGGGCCCAGCCGTTGGAGTTGCGGATCTC
>CAYOYQ010000295.1:0-2839 GCA_964408215.1 uncultured Eubacteriales bacterium | reverse complement strand
GGTCGAAGCAGAAGCCGGGCGAGGCCTGCGACTCGACGGCGACGCCGTTCGAGGAGACGAACTTGGAGTCGGGGAATTTCCGGCCGACCCAGTCCGGCGCGGAATCGATGTAGACCTGGACGAGGACCCGGAGGCCGGCCTCGCCGGCGAGATCGGTCAGGAGCTCGAGCGCGGAGAAGTCGTACTTGCCCTCGGCCTTCTCGCAGGCCGTCCACTCGATCCAGGTCCGGACAGTGTTGAAGCCGAGGCGCTTGATCTGGTCGATGTCCTTTGTCCAGGCCTCGCGCGAGGCCGGGGTCACGGTCTCGAGCATGGGCGCCCGGGCCCTGCCGCCCGCGTACCAGACCGAGACCGGGAAGAAACCTTTCGTTTTGTCGGCGGCGGCCGCCGCGAGGGCGGCCTGCCCCAGGACGGCGGCGGCGAGGATGAGAAGCGCTGTGCGCGTTCGGAAGCCGTGTCCGGTTCTGTCCATCGCGCTCACCTCTCTGAAAAAATGGACGCCCGGCCGTCAGCGGACGCCGAACGATTTCCCGACGACCTCGAGGAGCTCCGACCGGCCCGCCCGGGCGTCCTCGCCGAGGGCCCAGATGATGACCCCGGCCGAGGCCTTGTCCTTGACGTACTGGCACTTGAGCGAGACCGAGCTCGGGTCGTCGTAACAAATGATCAACGTCCCGTCGGTGCGGACCTTGTAGGGCACCTGGGCTTCGCTGTCCCAGCTCCGCGTCCAGCCCGCCGAGGGGAGATCGGCGACGTCCTTGTAGTCCCAGCCCGCGCTCACGGTGAACGGCCGGCTGAGGCCGCCGCAGTCGAACGACCGGCCGAAGAAGGGCACGCCGACCAGGATCTTGGCCGCCGGGACCTGGCGCGAGCGGGCGTAGAGATAGGTCCCGTCGAGCGAGCCGCAATCGTCGCTCCCCCAATCGTAGAGGGGCGAGTTGTGGCCGGAGTGATCGGACCACTCGCCGTGGTAGTCGTAGGTCATGAAGCCGATGTAGTCGAAATCGTCGGCCAGGCGCTCGAAGTCGATCCAGCGGCCATAATAATTGCCGGAGGGCGCGGCCATGGTCAGGATGAGGGCGGGCGATTGGGCCTTGAAGGCCGCCCCGAGGGCCTCGATGAACAGGACGAAATCGGCCTTCTGCTGGTCGCCTTCGACGAACTCCCAGTCGATGTCGACGCCGTCGTACGCGTTGGCCCGGCAGAAATCGACGAGCTGGCCGATGAACCGGGTCCGATTGGCGGCCGACGCGGCCATCGGCGCGAACCCGGCGCAGTTGCCCCAGCCGCCGAGGCTGAGGATCATCTTGACCCCGGCCGCGCGGGCCGCGGCGTTGAGGGCCGGGTAGAGGAGATCCGAAGGAACGACCAGGTCGCCGTCCGCGTCCGGCCAGGCGAAGGCGTGGGCGATGTGGGTGAGATCCTGGAACGGCACCTGTGTGTGGCCGTAGGCCGCCTTGTTCCAGGACGGATAATAGCCCATAACGACCCTGTTCGGGCGCTGCGGCGGCGTCTCCGGGACGGGCGAGACCGCGCAGGCGGCCAACGCGGCGGCCAGGGCGAGGAGGACGAAGGGGCGGGCTGATCTCATGTCTGCTCCCGCCTCCATTTCTACCCTATCGGGCCCCCTTTTTCAATCCCGCGACGGCCTTGAAGATCGCTTTCTTCTCGGCCGATTTCGCCAGCGCGTCCCAGTTCCAGAGAACGACGCCCCAGGAAGGCGGTCTCAAGGCCTCTTCGAGCGCGGCCCGGAACTCTTCCGGGGGCAGGGGTGTGTCGATATAGGCCTCGGCGACCTGGATGCTCGGCAGGATCGGGGCCCGGGACAGGGCCGCGAAGTCGGCGACGACATCATGGACCCAGGCCGGCGACCGGCGGACCATGTGATGGTAGGTCATGGGCGAGAGGATATCGGCCTGGCGCGACAGCCGGGCCGCGTCCTGGGCGGCCACCGAGCGGACGGCGCCGCCGTAGTCGTCCGCCCGCCACGGAACGGCATGGACATTGACCAGGACCCCGGGCTTCGACCGGCGGGCGGCCGCAGCCAGGGTCTCGACGGCCCGGCTGATGACGCCGCACTTCCAGTCGGTCCACTCGGCGGCGTGGTTGGCCAGGATCCAGCCGGCGGCCGCCAGGGCCGCCTTGAAGTCCGCGGGGAGAGCGATCCCCGTCTCCCGGGAGAAGCGCTCGAGACAGACGGGGCAGAAACACGTTTGCGGCAGCGAAGCCGGCCGGCGGTCGGGAGCGACTTTTTCCCAGAAGACGAAATCGCGGATGAAATCGAGGCTGACGACCTCGGGATCGCAGGCGGCGACGAGCTCCCGGAGACGCTCGGCTTTTTCCCGGACGAATTCCTCGCGGGACGGGCAGACGAATTCGACCCATTCCTCCCGGGCCGGACGCCCCTCGGACGTCACCGCGGCGAGCTCGGGCCGGGCTTTGAGGGCCTCGGGGTCCTGGAAGACGGGATAGATGATGAAGAGAGCGATCGCGTTGGTCCGGAGAAGCGACCGGAAGCTCGCGTTCCGGGCCAGCGCCTCGCTGGCGAAGACGGTGTTGACGCCGAGCTCACGCCATTCCCGGACGAGCGGCTCGAAAGGAGCGTCGTGCTCGTAGATCTTGACCCCGAGGACGGGATCCGGGAGACCGCGCGGGACCGGCAAGACCTCCCGCAGCGTGAAGTCGACCCAGATGATGCCGCACGGCTGGGCGATCCGGGCGGCGATGGCCCGGCCCAGTGTCTCGGGCGGGGTCGGCAGCTCGCTCCACCACGGGCGGTCCGAGGGATAGCCGATCTGGAACATGACGGGGTTGGGATAGAAGGACTTGCCCCAGGCCT
>CAYOYQ010000294.1:0-2859 GCA_964408215.1 uncultured Eubacteriales bacterium | reverse complement strand
CGCCCTTGCGCCTTTTATAACACGAGCCGGACGATCCAGCTCAGGGCCAGGGCGATCCCGACGCTCAGCCCGGCCGAGACGAAGGCCCACTTCTTCCCGATCTCCTTCCACAGGATGGCGAACGTGGACAGGCACGGGATGAAGAAGCTGATGAAGACGGTGAAGACGACGAGCTGCTCCCGGGTGATGACCGACATGATGTTGTGATAGTCGACGCCGAGCGCCTGGAGCATCATGATGAGCGACAGCTCCTTGCGCAGGAAGCCGAACACGAGCGTCACCCCGAGCTCGTGCGGCAGCCCCAGCCCCTTGACCACGAGCGGCGCCAGCATGTCGTTGATCCAGCGGTCGGCCCGAACGTAGCTCAGCAGGCTCAGGACGAGGCTCCCCCCGATGAGGATGGGCCAGGCGAACTTGATGAACGAGCGGAGCTGGAGCCAAGTCTTGCGCAGGATCGCCCCGGCCCGCGGCGCCTTGAGCGAGGGGATCTCCAGGATGAGGCCCGGCGACGGCTCCTTCAGGAACCGGCTGATGACCCAGCCGACCACGGCGACGACCAGGATGTTAGCGGCGTAGAAGCCCATGGCCCAGAGGGGCCCGAGATAGAAGGCCACCAGGGCCAGGATGATGGTCGTCCGGGCCGAGCACGGGATGAACGGGATGAGGACCGAGGTCAGGACCCGGTCCCGGTGGGACTCGAGCGTGCGCGTGGCCATGATGGCCGGCACGTTGCACCCGAACCCGAGGATGAACGGCGAGACCGACTTGCCGTGCAGCCCGATCCTGTGCATGAACGCGTCGAGGAGGAAGCCCGCCCGGGCGAGATAGCCGAGGTCCTCGAGCGCCGACATGAGGAACAGGAGCGGCAGGAAATAGGGCAGGACGATGGCCACGCCCCCGCCGACGCCCTGGATGAGCCCTTCGGCGAGGTGGAACAGGAGGCCCTGGCCGAGGCGGGCCGCCAGGACGGCTTTAAGCTTGACGAACGGGCCGAGCAGAAGCGACTCGAGCGGGCTGCCGACCTTGAAGATGATGAAGAAGAAGGCCAGGAAGACGGCCGCCAGGATGACGTAGCCCAGGAAGGGGTGCATGAGGACGGCGTCGACCTTCTTGTCCCAGGTCATGCGCCGGCCCCGGAGGACGCGGCTGGTGTCCTCGAAGAGCTTCATGGCCAGGTGGTGGCGCTCGGCCGAAATGACCTCATAAGCCGGCGCACCGCGGCCCTCCTCGATCCCCCGGCGGACCCGGTCCACGGCCGCCCGGAGGCCCGGCTCGACCTCGCCGAGGAAATCGCCGCAGGCGTGCCCGGCCGTCTCGACGAGCTTGACGGCCGTGAAGCGGGGGTTCGAGACGATCGGAAAGCCCGGCGGCAGCGACCGCTCGAGCGCGGCGATCCGGTCCTCGACGGCCCCCGAGAACCGCAGCGGCCGCGGCCGGCTGCCCTGGTCCAGGACCTCGAAGGCCCGGTCCAGGAGCTCCTTGACGCCGCGGCCGTGGGCGGCGATGGTCGGCACCGCCGGGACGCCGAGGAGCCGCCCGAGCGCCGCCGCGTCGGTCCGGACGCCCTTGCGTTCGGCCACGTCCGTCATGTTCAGGGCCAGGACCATGGGATAGCCGAGCTCGACGAGCTCGAGCGTGAGCTCCAGGCCGCGGCTGAGGGTCGAGGCGTCGACGACGTTGACGACCAGGTCCGGCCGCTCGCCGAAGAGATGGGTCAGGACGACCTGCTCGGCCGGGTCGGTCGTGCAGAGCGAGTAGGCGCCCGGCAGGTCGATGATGTCGAGCAGGCGGCCCTCGATGTTGACCCGGCTGTGGGTGTGCTTGATGGACGTGCCGGGGAAGTTCGAGGTCTCGGCCTTGGGCCCCGCGATCGAGTTGAAAAGGGTGCTCTTGCCGCTGTTGGGCTGGCCGATGAAGACGACCGAGGGGACGTCAGAGCGGCTCATGGACGGGCTCGACGAGGACCTTCTGGGCGACGCCGCGGCCCAGGGCGACGGTCGTGTCCGAGGTGCAGTTGCGGACGAGGAGCGGTCCCCGGAGGATGGCCTTGCCGTCGAGCGCGACGATATCGCCCTTGTGGAAGCCGAGGGCCAGGAGGCGGCGCCGGGCGCCCTCGCCGCCGGCGAGATCGACGATCCGGAGGGGAGCGTTGGCGGGGGCGTCGAGCAGGTTCATCGGTTCACCAGGGGTCCAGTTTATCCTATTTTCCTCATGAATCAAGGGGAAAACACGACGCCAAGGCGCTCGTCGACGAGCTCACGGGAAAGAGATAGCTCAGTAGAGGACCTTCATCTCGCCCTGCTCCTTGATCCGCTTGTCGAGCCAGGCGATGATCAGGTCCCGCCTGGCCAGGGCGGCCGCGATCTCCTCGTCGGTGAGGTATTCGCCGACGGCCGTCCGGATGCTCTCGGCGGCCAGGGCTTTGAGGGCCTCATAGAACGGCCGCGGCACCTCGGCCATGATGAAATTCGGGCCTTCTTTGTACTTCTCGTCGTAGATCAGGTCCGTTGACGCCTTCTTGCCCGTCCCGAACGTCCGGGAATGGTCGATCAGGATCATCCGCCAGTCCTGCATGATCAGGTAATTCCTGAGGTGCCGGTCGACATTGTAGATCAGGTTGTCGAAGGCCCGCTGCAGGAAGAGGCAGCGGAAGAAGGCGTTCATCTTGATGCCGGGCGGGTTGAGCTTCTTGCCTCGGACCTCCTCCATCGTGATCCAGTGATCGACCCAGAGCTGGCACGAGCCCCGGTCGCCCCGGAACTCCCGCTCGACCGTGGGGGGGACCATGTTGAGCCCGAGCAGGCGGCTGAGCCGGTAGGCCGCGATCTCCCCTTTCCAGGTCTCCTTGAAGCCGCGGAC
>CAYOYQ010000293.1:0-2881 GCA_964408215.1 uncultured Eubacteriales bacterium | reverse complement strand
GGCCAAGAGCTTCCGATCATCCCCATTCTGCTGATCGTCTTCGGCGTCGGGTTGGTCATTAGGACGGTCGCCCGCGGCAGAAGGTCGTCGGGAATGCCCGACGCGTCATAAGGAGAATGCGGTGAACGTCATGACCGTGATCGCCCACCCCAACCCCAAGTCGTTCTGCCACGCCATCCTGCGGCGGTTCGACGCGGGGCTCAAGGAGGCCGGGCACACCAACGACATCGTCGACCTCTACGCGATGAAGTTCGATCCGGTCTTCCGGACCCGGGACTACGCCAGCTACATCGACGAGAGCGTCCCGCCCGACATGCTGGAGGAGATGAACCTCATGGGCAGCATCATGGAGTTCTGCGGCGGCCCCGTGCAGAGGTTCGTGGCCAAGCGCTGGCTGGGAAAAAAGACGCCGCTCGAGCTCGTCCGGATCATTCGCAAGCAGATGCCCCGCGACGTCGTGGACCAGCAGCGGCGGCTGCTCCGGACCCAGGGGCTCGCCTTCATCGCCCCGAATTACTGGATGAATTTCCCGGCCATCCTCAAGGGCTGGTTCGAGCGCGTTTTTTCCCCAGGCTTCGCCTACAGCCTGACGCCGGAGGGCTGGCACGGCTCGTCGGCCGGTCGCATCCCGCTCCTCCGCCACGAGAAGGCCCTGGTCATCAACACGACCCATTTCACGGAGGAGACCTATCAGGGCGATTTCCGCAAGGCGATGACCAGGGTTATCGACGACTGGGGCCTGCGCTATCCCGGCATCAAGACAGTCGAGCACGTCTTCTTCTACGGCGCCGACGTCTCGACCCCCGAGCGGCGGCAAGCCTGGCTCGATCAGGCGTACCGGCTGGGGCGGGACTTCAAGGATTGACTACGGGGAAATAGCGGCGCTTGAAATAGAGCGCCACGTTGACCAGGCCGATCATGATCAGGCTGGGCATATAGTCAGAACTCCCCGGCGCAGGGACGAAGGATCTCACTCGCTCCTCAAAGCGTTGATGGGATTGCGGATCCTCGATGATCGACCTCCTTGGCCATGGACCAAAAATCCACCTCTCGGCTAATTAGACACCGTTACCGTCCAAAACCTTGCGCCCGGCGTTGAGCGTGGACCAGTCACAGCGAGGCCGGACGCCCATTCTACGAAACGGCCGGTCCGCCCGGCCTCCGGCAGAGGACGGCCAGCACGAGCGAGGGTTCGCCGGCCTCCATGCTGCGCGTCGCCGCTCCCCCGGGGATGAAGAGGGCTCCGGGGGCCTGAACGACGGACTCTTCGCCTTCGGCTCGGAAGGTGACCCGCCCCTCGACGACGACGAACACGGCGTCCTCCGCCATCCGGCAGGGCGGGATGCGGGCGCCCGCCACGAGCTCGATCCGGCGGATCTTCATCGGGTCTTGCTCGAACAAAACAACCGCTTCGAACCGGCCGTCTTCGCACGAGCGTCCCGCCGAGAGATCGAAGGTTCTCAAAGGATCCACCTCCTCCGGATGTTCCATAGGCTGGCCAGGAAGAGGGCGACGGCGAAGGCCGCCAGCAGGCCGAGATCGAGCGCCGGAGGCATGCGGCCCGCTCTCTGCACCCCGGCGTGGAGCAGGTCGGCCCCGTAGGTCAGGGGCAGGGCATGGGCGAGAGGCCGGAGCCAGACAGGCAGGCTTCCGACCGGGAAGAACAGCCCGCACAGGAAGACCATCGGGAAGCGGATGAAATTGGAGAAGGTCTGGGCCTCGAAGACCTCGCTGACCGAGACGGCGACGAAGAGCCCCAGGAATGTGGAACTCGCGGCGATGAGGACGACCGCCGGGACAACCATCGCCCAGGCGATCCCTCCGAGGTCGGCGACGAAGGCCGCCATGGCGACGGGCACGAAAGCGTTGATGACGCCAAAGAGGATGGCCCCGGTCGTTTTGGCTAGCATCAGCAGCTCCAGCGGGACCGGCGCGAGGAGCAGGCGCTCGAACGACCGGCCCTTCTTCTCGAAGGTCACCGTCACAGCCAGCAGGCTCGTCGTCCCGAAGAGCACCGACAGGGCCATCACGCCGGGGAGCAGCGCCCTGACGCCCTCGACCCCCGACCCGGACCGGATGAAGAACATGGCCGCCCAGGCCAGAGGAAAGATGAGCCCCCAGCTGATGTTGGGCGGTTTCAGGTAATAGGTGCGCATGTCCTTGCGCAGGATGCTCCAGAAGGCGATCCAGCGCTTCATTGGCCGCCCCCCGGTCTTTCTTTATCTTTCCTCATCGCGTCCGTCTCGATCCCCGTGATCCGCACGAAAACATCCTCAAGCGACGGGCGCATCCGCCGGGCCTCGGTGACCTCTAGGCCTTGATCCTCAAGGAAACGCACCAGCGGGCCGACATGAATGGGCCCGCCGGCCTTGACCCGGATCGTCCCCGGCCCGAGCTCCTCGAACTCGAGGGCGGGAAAGGCCGCAGCGCTCTTTGCGAGCAGGCCCGGGACGGTGGCCGTAACGGCGATCTCCATGATATGCTTTTCCTGTTCCGGTTGAACGAGGTTTTCGACGGTATCGATCCGCACGATCCGTCCCGCGACAATAAAGGCGATGCGCCCGCAAACCCGCTCGGCTTCCTCGATATAGTGAGTGGTCAAGAAGATCGTCGTCCCGGTTCTATGCAGGTCGGCGATGAGCTGGCGGATCTGCCTGGCACTGGCCACGTCAATGCCCGTGGTTGGCTCGTCCAAAAACAGGATTTCCGGGTCATGGATGACCCCGGCGGCGATGGTGAGCTTGCGTTTCATCCCTTTGGAATAACCGGCGAACTTGCGGTTCGCCGCATCGGCCAGCCCGAACGTATCCAGTAGCCGCCTGGCCCTTTTCCGGCGCTCCGCCTTGCCCAGGCCGTAGAGGGCCGCGCAGAAGCACAGATT
>CAYOYQ010000292.1:0-2885 GCA_964408215.1 uncultured Eubacteriales bacterium | reverse complement strand
CCCCTACGCCCCGTGCCTGGCCCACCCCTCCCGGGTGCCTTTCTTCGCCCGCGACGAGGTCTCCGGCTCGCAGGTCTGGAGCCGCGACGGCGGATACCCGGGCGACGGCAGCTATCTCGAATTCCACAAGAAGCATTTCCCCGGCGGCTTGCGCTACTGGCGCGTGACCGCGGCGGACGCGGACCTCGGTCTCAAGGAGCCCTACGGGCCGGACCGGGCCGCCGAGCGGACGGCCGAGCACGCCGCCCATTTCGTCTCGGTGCTCGAGGCGACGCTCGCGAAGAAGTCCGCGGGCGCCGTGGCGGCCCTCTACGACACGGAGCTTCTCGGGCACTGGTGGTTCGAGGGCCCCGAGTGGCTCTACCACGTGGTCAAGAAGCTCCAGTCGAGCCCTGTCCGGCCGTCTACGGCGGCCGGGGCGCTCGCGGCCCTGCCTCCGGCAACGGTCGTCGCCCTGCCCGAAGGGTCCTGGGGCCAGGGGGGCTTCCACTGGATCTGGCTCAACGAGGACACCTCGTGGATCTGGAAGAAGGTCTACCGGATCGAGGCCGCCGCGGCGGCCCTGACCCCGCGCCTGGCCGGGCTCGACCGCCGGCTCCTCCGGCAGTTCTTCCGCGAGAAGCTCCTGCTCGAGAGCTCCGACTGGCCCTTCCTCATATCGACCTGGTCGGCCCGCGATTACGCCGAGAACCGCGCCGCCGAGCATTACGAACGCGCGCTGACGCTCCTCGGCTGGCTCGAGGCGGGTCGCGCGCTCGCGCCCGCCGAGCTCTCTCTCCTCAAGGTCTTCGAATCGGAAGACCGCATCTTCGAAGAGGTCGTGCTGCCCGATGGAACTGTTATCTAAAAAAACCCTGACCATGGTCCTCTGCGGCGGCAAGGGCGAGCGTCTTTACCCGCTGACCCGCGACCGGGCCAAGCCCTCGGTGCCGTTCCTCGGGACCTACCGGATCATCGACTTCAGCCTGTCGAACGCCCTCAACTCGGGCCTGCGGCGGATCGCCCTGCTGACCCAGTACAAGTCGCTGTCCCTCGAGCGCCATATCCTCAACGGCTGGAGCATCTTCCACGCCGAGAGCGGCGATTTCATCATCTCGCTCCCGGCCCAGGGCCGGGTCAGCGATCACTGGTACGAAGGCACGGCCGACGCCGTCTTTCAGAACATCTACACGATCCAGCAGGAGAACCCCGAGGCGGTCCTGGTCCTCTCGGGGGACCACATCTACAACGCCGACTACCGGAAGCTGCTCCTGTTCTTCGGCCAGACGGAGGCCGACGCCCTGATCATGACCCGGACGATCCCGGTCGGCGAGGCCTCCCGGTTCGGCGTCATCGGCGTCGACGACTCCCGCCGCATCGTCCAGTTCCAGGAGAAGCCCAAACACCCCTTCGCCACCCCCTGGGACCCGGAGAAGAGCCTCATCTCCATGGGCGTCTACCTGTTCAAGACGCCCGTCCTGATCAAGGCCCTGATGAAGGACGCCCGGTCCGCCAAGAGCACCCACGATTTCGGCCGGGACATCATCCCGGCCCTGATCGACACCCACCGCGTCTTCGCCTACCCGTTCGACGACTATTGGGAGGACATCGGCACCATCGACGCCTACTGGGAAGCCAACATGGCCTTCCTCTCGCCGTCGCCCCCCGTCATCCTGCGGGACCCCGCCTGGCCCGTCCGGACCTACAAGCCCCAGTACCCGCCGACCTTCGTGAGCGGGGTCGACCTGCGGTCCTCGATCATCGGCGTCGGCGGCTCGTTCACCGGCTGCCGGATCGTCAACTCCATCGTCGGGTCGGGCGTCCGGGTCGAAGCCGGGGCCGACATCTGCGATTCGATCCTCCTGGATGACGTCCGCATCTGCCGGGGCGCCCGGATCCGCAAGGTCATCATCGACAAGTCCTCGACCATTCCCGAGCGCTTCGACGCCGGCTTCGACGCCGCCAAGGACGAGCGCAATTTCAAGATCAGCCGGACCGGGATCCGGGTGGTCCCCAAAGGCTGGACGTCCGAATGATCGACACCTACAACATCCTTTCGCCGGGCTTCGAGCGGGACGCGCCCCGCGAGCTCATGCTCCTCTCGATCATCTCCCAGAGCTTCTTCCAGCCCTTCTCGCTCGAGGACAACCTCCTCGTCGTCCTGACCGCCCTGACCTCGGGCTCGGGCGTCGGCTTCAACCGGGCCATGCTCTTCCTCAAGTCCGACGACCGGCTCAAGGGCGAGATGTGGCTGGGGCCGCGATCGGCCGAAGAGGCCGGGTTCATCTGGGAGGTCCTGTCGACCCCCGGCATCGGCTATGTCGAGATCGTCGAGCACAACCGCGCCCTCGTCAACAAGTACGAGGACACGCTGAGCGCCCGGCTGAAGGGCCTGGTCTATCCGGCCGACGACGAGCACGCCCTCATCCCGGCCTACGCGGCCTGCCGGAAGGAGATCCTCCACGTCCGCGGCGCGTCGAACGAGCCGCTGGTCGACCGGCGCTTCCTCAACATCATCGGGGTCGAGGAGTTCCTCTGCATCCCCCTGCTCGCCCGCGACGACATCGTCGGCGAGATCGTCCTCGACAACGCGATCACCCGGACGCCGATCTCGCCCTCCGACATCAAGCTGGCCGGCATCTGCGGCCTCATGGCCGGCAACTACATCTACTCGACGACGCTCCACCGCAAGCTCCTGAACATGGAGAAGATGGCCGCCATGGGCGAGATGGCCATGTTCGTCACCCACCAGCTCCGCAACCCCATCGTCGCGATCGGCGGCTTCACCGAGCAGCTCCTCAAGCCGGACCTGCCCGAGGAGAAGCGGGACCGAAACCTGACCATCATCCGGGACGAGATCCGCCGCCTCGAGGACATCATCTACCAGATGGGCCACTTCCTCAAGG
>CAYOYQ010000291.1:0-2901 GCA_964408215.1 uncultured Eubacteriales bacterium | reverse complement strand
TGCCTTTCTTGCGGGCCACCTCGATGAGCATGGCCGAGTTGTTGATCTCCGAGTAGGTGACGCGGACGCCGAGCTTGATGTCGCCCCGGCTGCCCCAGCGCCCCGGCCCCATGAGGATGAACTGGCGGCGCGGCAGGAGCTTGTTGAGCTTGCCCACCGCCTCGCCCACGGCCAGGAGGTCGGCGTATTCGGCGAGGTCGCCGTAGCGGTCCGGGTCGACATAGACGATGTGCGTGATGTCGGCCACCCGGCCGTTCGACACGTGCTTGCGGGCCGTGAACAGGACGGCCGCGTCCGGCAGGTTCGCCGGGATCTCCATGGCCACGTCCTCGGCGGCCTGACTCTGCGGCCGGCACTGGAGGAGGTAGAAATCCGTCCCCGTCGAGGCGAACTCGATGTCGACCGGGACGCCCATGGCCGATGACAAGGTCTTCAGGATGGCCTCGAGCTGGAGCATGAACGGGGTCCCGCCGATGAGGCCGTCGAAAGTGACGACGGCGTCCTCCCGGGCGATGTCCGTGGCCAGGCCCATGGGCCTTTGGAGGTGGCCGTCCCTGTAGATCGAAAAGACCTTGGTCAGGGCGGGGAACTCATGTCCGACCTCGTCGAGGAGCTCTCCGATCTCCTTGGTGACGAACATGTTCTCCTCGAGATCGATGACGTCGATCCTCTTGGGCGAATAGCGGACGGCCTCGTCGGTCGAAACGTTGACCCGCAGGTTCGGCTGGCTCGGGGCGACGAGGATGGGGTAGTCGTCGCTGACCCGGTCCACGGCCCGCGTCCCGAGGCCGGGCACGATCCGGAGCAGGCCGTCCTCGCGCTTGATCCGCGGCGACCAGCGGAACTCGTTCCGGCTGAAGGCCACTCCGGCGTAGGCCGGGAAGAAGTACTTGCCGGCCCGCGTTCCGACGACCTCCTGGATCATGACGCCCATCTCCTCGTAGAAGTCGAGCAGGCCGCGCTCGGCCCGGTATTGGATGGGGTCGGGGCTGAAGATCGAGGCGTAGACCTCGGCCACGGCGTCGAGGAGGGCTTCGAGGCGCTGCTGCTTGTCGCCCTGGTTGGCCAGGAAGAGGCTCTTGTACTTGCCGGCGAAGGCCGTGCCCAGCCGGTCCTCGAGGAGGCTGGAGCTGCGGACGATGAGCGGGCAGTCGCCGAAGTCGTCCAGGGCCACCGACAGGCCCTTGACCACCTCGGGCGGGAAGGTCGAGTTCTTGAAGACCTGGACGAGGTGGGGATACTCCTGGCGGACGACCTCGATCTCCTTGTACTTCTGCTCGATGACGTCGTCGAGGTTGTTGTGCGTCGTGAAGGCGATGAGCCCGTCCGAGGTGACGTACCAGGTCTTGGGTTTCTTGACCGCGCCGATGATCTTGTTGCGCCGGGCCGCCTGCTTGAGGATGCGGCTGGCCAGGAACAGGCCGGCGCTCTTGCCGCCGAGCTTGCCGTGGCTGCCGGGCGGGAAGACGATGCGCTCCATGAGGTCGAAGAAGTCCTCGAGGTCGACGTATTTCTTGGCGACGTTGATGAATTCGAGCTGCTCCGTGAAAAAGCGGCGGATGAGGGCGACCCGGACGCTGTTGGCCGTCGAGCGGGGGAGCTGGATGCCCTCAGGCGCGAGGATCTTGATCCGGCGCATGCTGTCGAGGACCTCGGCCAGGTCGGCATAGACGTTCTCCAGGCTCTGAACGGCCGAGCTCGAGCGGTCCTCGTTGATCCACCGCTGGATGCGGTCGAGGATGTCGTCGTCGGTCAGGTTGGCCGAGGCGATCCGGAAGGTCTCCTCGGTCAGCTCGAACAGCCGGTCCATGGATTCCCGGCTCTGGGGCAGGTTGGACTCCCCGAAGACCCAGTCCGTCATGCCCCCGCCGCTGAAGCGCTGAAGGAGGTCACGGGCCTCCGTGACGCCGCGCCAGCCGAGGTAGTTCATCATCTTCCGCGAGACCCGGATCAGGAGGCTCGGGTTGGTGTTGCGGAGGAGATCGAGGGCGATCCGCCAGCCCCGCTTCTCGCCGGCCGCCTCGCGGCGCTCGTCGCTGATCTGCTCGTACATCCCCCGCAGGCGCTGGTGGAGGATGAAATGGCCGAGGCGCTCGGCGATCGTCTGGATGAGCTTGACCTCGCCCCGCATGAACGGGCCGCAGTCGCTCTCCGGCATGGGCTTCTTGTAGGACACGCAGAGGCGGCCGACCGAAGTGTCCTGGACCCGGATCTCGGCGCAGTGGGTGAAAGGCGTCTCCTCGTAGTCGGGCGATTCGACGACGTCGGTCCCGTAGGTGATCTGGGCCTGGGCGCACTCGGGGTGTTGCCAGCCCGGCGGGATGGCCTCGATGACCTGGCGAAAGACCTCTTCGAGCGCGACGTCGTAAAGGCTGAGGATCTCCTCGATGCGGTAGAGGCAGCTCAGCTCCTTGGCCCGCTCGTGGAGGGTGGAGAAGAGCGTGTCGACGGCCGTCGGGGTGCGCTGGTTAGACATGTCGCCGCGTCCCTCCTCGGCCGCGACGGGCGGCCCTTTTTCCTCCGGTCGGGGACCGGTTCCGCGAAAAAGCCCCTCTCCCCGGCCCGCCGGGGAGAGGGGCGGAACGTGCGACTTCAGGACGGGCTCAGACCCAGCCCCGGTCCTTGCAGGCGTTGGCGACGCGGCTGACGGAAATGACGTAGGCGGCGTCGCGCATGTAGAGCTTGCGGGTCCGGGCCAGCTCGCTGACGGCCTTGAAAGCGGCCGTCATCTTCTCGTCGAGGCGGGTCAGGACCTCTTCCTTGGTCCAGAAGTAGTTCATGTTGCACTGGACCTGCTCGAAATAGCTGCAGGTAACGCCGCCGGCGTTGGCCAGGAAGTCGGGGACGACGAAGATGCCCCGCTTCTTGATGACCTCGTCGGCCTCGGGCGTCGTCGGGCCG
>CAYOYQ010000290.1:0-2914 GCA_964408215.1 uncultured Eubacteriales bacterium | reverse complement strand
GTATAATGGGGCCGACCGTGCTAGACGGGGAGCTAGCGGTGCCCTGTAGCCCACGATCCGCTCCAGTGGGGTCGAATCCCCTGCCGAGGCTTCCCTCTTTCTGGCCGGTGCCCGTGCACGTGGCGTTGAAGGCTGGGGTCCTGCGCGAAGGGCCTCCCGCGAACCCCGTCAGGACCGGAAGGTAGCAGCGGCAACGGGACGGTTCTTGTGCGGCAGTCAACCTCGCCGGAGCCGGCGGCTTGGGACACGCAGGGAGAGTGCTGTCGGAGCAGGGTGCACGGTCTTTCCGATGCCGCGAGCGTTAGCGAGCGGCGGGCAGAAATCCAAATTCCCTCGCCGCCTCGAGAGGGAACGACAAAAAAAGCAACGGATCAGAAACCCGTTTTCTTTAGGAGAGAGGCGATCTCCGCTTTTCCCTTTTCGTCGACCGGCAGGAGGGGCAGGCGGGTCGGGCCGCCGTGGTAGCCCCGAAGGTCCTGGGCGGTCTTGAGCCCGGCGATGCCGTAGACCTCGACCAGGGCCTTGTTGAGTGGGACGAGGTCGAGCTGGAGCGCCCGGGCTTCGTCCCTTTTCCCGGCCTGGAACAACCGGAAGATCTCGCCGCACATCTCCGGGACCACGTTGGCCACGGCCAGGATGGCGCCGCAGGCGCCCATCGCCAGTCCCGGATAAACGACGTGCCCCGAGCCGAGGAAATAGTGGAACCGGTCGGGAACTTCGCGGATGACCTCGGCCAGGAAAGAGAGGCTGCCACCGCTCTCCTTGAGCCCGGCGATATTGGGGTGGGAGGAGAGCTCGATGACCATCCGGGGCTCGAGATTGATGCCGGTATTGGCCGGCATGTTGTAGACGAGGACCGGGAAGGGGCTGGCCTCCGCAACCGCCAGGTAGTGCGCCTTGAGGGCCTCGCGGGTCATCTTTGATTTGAAATAGGACGGGGGACGGACAAGCACGGCGGCGATGCCTCGCGCGGGGAGGCTCCGCCCGAAATCGATCGTCCCTTTCGTCCATTCCCGGGCCGTCCCGACGAGGACCTTTTTTCCGGGCCCGGCCGTTTCGAGGACGGCCTCGACGAGCGCGAGCGACTCGTCGTCGGCCAGGGAGACGCTCTCCCCGGTCGAGCCGAGGACGAGATAGCCGGCGACCGAGGTCTCGTTGAGCCGGCGGACGTTCGCCTTGAGCTTGGACGGGGAGACGGAGTCGCCTTCAAAGGGCGTCGTCAGGGCGACATAGATGCCTTCGAGGGGTTTCAATGCGGTTCTCCTTTGCGCTGCTCCCGGACCGCCCGCTCGATCTCACGGAGCTCGGCCTCGCCGAGGCCGAAATAGTGGCCGACCTCGTGGAGGACGGTGTCCCGGACCTGGTCCTTGATGTCCTCGTCGGTCCGCGAGATCGACTCGATCGGGCGCTGGTAGATGACGATGACGTCGGGCGGGTAATTGCCGTAGCTCGCCGGGCTCCGATGGGGGTAGGGGACACCGTGATAGAGGCCGAGAAGGTTCGTCCCCGGCGGGCAGTCGTCCTCGACCATGACGGTCACGTTGTCGATGAGCTTGCGGAACTTCTTCGGGATCTCGGCCAGGGCCTCGGCGACGAGCTCCTCGAACCGGGCCCGGTCCATGGACGGCCGGAAGGGGCTCCGCCCGAAGGGGTCCGGCCGCCGGCTCATTTCTCGATGCCCTCACGGGCCTTGACGCCACGGTCGAAATAGTGCTTGACCGCTTTCATCTCGGTGACGAGGTCGGCCCGGTCGATGAAGGCGGCCGGGGCGTACCTCCCCGTCAGGACGAGCTCGACGGCGGAGGGGCGCCTGTCGATAAGATCGAGGACGTCCTTTTCCGGGAGGATCTTGAAATGAACGGCCGTGTTGATCTCGTCCAGGATGACGATCTCGTAATCGCCGGAAAGCATGGCTTCGCGCGCCCGGGTCAAGCCGGTCTGAGCCCGTTCGAGGTCCTCGTCGCCGGGGCCCTCGGTGACGGTGATGAAGCCCGGGCGGCCGAACTGTTCGATGCGGACGAGCGGGGCCAGCTTTTTCGCGGCTTCGATCTCGCCCGTCGGCTGGGCCTTGAGGAACTGGGCGATATAGGTCCGGAAGCCCCGTCCGGCCGCGCGCAGGGCCAGGCCAAGCGCGGCCGTCGTCTTGCCCTTGCCGTCGCCCGTGTAAACCTGGACGTAACCGGTCATCCCGGCTATTGTTCAACAATCCCGATGTCTTGTCAAAACGTGCTATAATCGGCGCATGCTCGACCCCAAATTCGTCCTGGAAAACCTTGAATCCGTGGAAAATAGGCTCGCGGCGCGGGGCCAGAGGATCTCGTTCGAGGAGTTCGTCCGCGTCTCGCGGGAGAAGAAGGATGTCCTCAAGCGGACCGAGGACCTGCGGTCCATCAGGAACAAAGCGTCCGAGGAGATCTCCCGGCTTAAAAAGCAGGGACAGGACGCTTCGGTCCTCATCGCCGAGATGAGGACGGTCGGCGACGAGATCGGGGCTCTCGAGGAGAGGCTCAAGGGCTTCGACGAGGAGCTCAAGGCGACCCTGCTCAACATCCCCAACATCCCTCACGAGTCCGTGCCGGTCGGCCGAAGCGCCGAGGACAACAAGGAAGTGCGGCGGTGGGGGAGCCGTCCGGAGTTCGGTTTCAAGCCCCAGGCGCACTGGGATGTCGGCGAGAAGCTGGGCATCCTCGATTTCGAGCGGGCGGCCAAGATCACCGGCTCCCGGTTCACGGTCTACTTCGGGGCGGGAGCCAGGCTCGAGCGGGCCCTGATCAGCTTCATGATCGACCTCCACACCCGGGAGCGCGGCTTCACCGAGGTCCTGCCGCCCTTCATCGCCAACGCAGAGAGCCTGACCGGGACCGGCAACCTGCCCAAGTTCAAGGAGGACCTGTTCAAGCTCGAGGGCTTCGAC
>CAYOYQ010000289.1:0-2948 GCA_964408215.1 uncultured Eubacteriales bacterium | reverse complement strand
GGATCTCCTCCTGGATCTCGTTGCCCTCGCCGAGCTCCTTCTGGATGGCCTTCATCTGCTGGCGCAGGAAATACTGCTTCTGGAGCTTGTCCATCTCGCCCTTGGCCTCGGTCGAGATCTTGGACTGGACGTCGAGGAGCTCGAGCTCGCGCGTCAGCAGCTCGAAGACCTTCTTTAGCCGCTGGACCGGGTCGGCGATCTCGAGGATCTTCTGGGCCTCCTCGACCTTGAGCTCGAGGTTCGAGGCGGTCAGGTCGGCCAGCCGGCCCGGCTCGTCGACGTTCGAGGCGATGATCAGGACCTCCGGAGGCAGGCTCTTGCCGAGCGAGGCGGCCCGCTCGAGCCCGGAGCGGACGTTGCGGACCAGGGCCTCGGGCTCGAGGTCCTTCTCGGCCTTCTCGGGCTTCTCCGGCTCCTCGACGACGGCGACCTCGGCCGAGACGTGGGCGCCCTCGTCCTCGAAGGACTCGACCCGGGCCCGGACCAGGCCCTGGGCCAGGATGCGGACCCGTCCGTCGGGCAGCTTCAGCATGCGCATGATCAGGGCGACCGTGCCGACGTCGTAGACGTCCTCGCGCTTGGGGTCCTCGACCTCCATGTCCTTCTGGGTCAGGAGGAGGATCATCCGGTTGGTGGACAAGGCGACGTCGATCGCGGCCTTGGACTTCTCCCGCCCGACGAAGAGCGGGGCGATCATGAAGGGGAAGATGACGACGTCCCGCAGCAGCAGCACGGGCAGCTTCGGGGGCACCTGGAGCTTCGAGCTCTGCTCCTCGACGAGGCTTTCGAGCGGCTCGCCGTTCTTATTGTCGATGCTGGCCATATTCGGACTCCACGTTCCGTCCCGCCCTCAGCGGGACTTGATCTCGACGTCGCGGCGCCGCCGCGGCGGCTTCTTCAGGACGACCGTCAGGACGCCGTTCTCGAGCGCGGCGACGGCCTGGTCGCGATCGACCGACCCGGGGACGACGACGTCCCGGCGGAAGGCCCCGAACTCCCGCTCGAGCCGCATGTAGCGCGACCCCGCGTGGGCCGCCAGCTCCCGCTTGAACCCGCTGACCTCGATCCGGTTGGCGAACAGGAGGACCTTGACGTCCTTCTCGGCGACGCCGGGGAGCTCGATCTCGACGATGAACTCGTCGGCGGTCTCGTAGACGTCGACGGCCGGGAGGGTGACCTCGCCGGGGGCGGGCAGCCGCGGCGCCGGCCGGTCGGGCCCCGTTTCCGACGTCCCGATCCGGGCCTCGGCCCGGACCTTGCGCGACACGGGCTTGATACGGCGGACCATGGCGGTCGACGCGGGCTATTTTTCCTTCATGAGGTCCTCGAGCTCCCGGCGGAACTCGGCGACGTCGCCGAACTCCCGGTAGACCGAGGCAAACCTCACGTAAGCGACCTTGTCCAGCCCCTTGAGCCGGTCCATGACCAGCTCGCCGATCTCGGCGACGCCGATCTCCTTGTCGGGCCGCTCCTGGAGGAGGGACTCGATCTCCTCGACGATCTCCTCGAGCTGGCTGATCTGGATGGGCCGCTTCTCGCAGGCCTTCATCATCCCCCGCAGGAGCTTCTGGGTGTCGAAGGGCTGGCGCGTGCCGTCCTTCTTGACCACCATGTAGGGGACCTCTTCGACCTTCTCGTAGGTCGTGAAGCGGCGCTTGCAGGACAGGCACTCGCGCCGGCGGCGGATGGAGATCCCCTTCTTGCTCTCTCTGGAGTCGATGACCTTGCTCTCGAGGAAACCGCAGTACGTGCACCTCATGGGGACTCGCGCTCTCCCATCCGCCTGAGCTGGAGGAGGGTCAGGCCCTCGCGGGCCAATATAACATATCCGAGGGCGCATGTCACGGCGATCTGGACGGCGTGGGCGACCAGGGTGATGCCGGCCGCCCGGTTCGCCGAGAGGCCCAGGAGGAGGACCATCCCCAGCTTGCTGAAATAGTGGAACCCGCCGACCATGCCGGGCGTGGGGATGGAGGCGCCGACGGCCGTCAGGAACATGTAGGGGATGACCATGAAATACGGGACCCGGACGTGGTAGGCGAAGAAGAGGATCCAGTAGAAGAGGCAGATCCCCAGCCAGACGAAGAGGGAGAGGGCGGCGTAGAGAGCGAGCTGGCGCGGGGTCCGGAAGACCTTGAGGCCCTCGATGAAGCTCCGGAGCCCCCGGAGGACGGCGTTCCGGGCCCGCTCCGGAAGGGGCTTGAGCAGGACGGCGGCGGCGCCGATGGCCTTCTCGCGGAAGACGTAGAGAGCGATCGAAACGCCGATGAGCACCGCGGCGACGACGACGCCGACCGTGCCCCAGAAGGTCAGGCGCCGGCCGGCCTCGGCCGCCACCGGCCAGGACCGGGAGAACAGGGGCCGGCTGAGGAGAAAGGCGCCAAGGAGGATGCATTGCGTCGTCAGGTCGAAGATGCGCTCGATAACGATGGTGCTGATGGTGAAGCCCGTCCGCAGGCCCTCCTTGCGGGCCAGGTAGATCGGCCGGACGACCTCGCCGATGCGGCCGGGGACGAGGGCGCTGACCGTGAAGCCGACGATATTGGCCGCGACCAGGTTGCGGAAGCGGACGTTGAGCTTCTCCCGGGCGATGAGGATCTGCCAACGGAGGGCCCGGGTCACGAAATACGAGGGCACGAGCAGGACGACGAGCAGGAACAGGGGCACGTTGACGGCGGCGATCTGGGCGGGGACCTCCCGCCACGCGACGCTGCGGCCGAAGAAATAGAGCAGGACGACGGTCAGCAGGGCGAGGACGGCGAGCTTGACGGCGTGCCTCTTCATGGCGGGGGCCATCTTACCACGAAATCGGGGACATGACCCATTTCTCCGGAAATGGGATCGTGTCCCCGATTTCGCTTGAAATTAGGGAGCGATTTGATTAAGATAGTCCTCCCTGCTGGGAAGTCGTCCAACGGCAGGACTCATGACTCTGGATCATGCAATCA
>CAYOYQ010000288.1:0-2958 GCA_964408215.1 uncultured Eubacteriales bacterium | reverse complement strand
GCGTAGGGGGCCCGGGGCAGCTCCTCGGCGGGGCGGTAAGCGCCCCGGAACTTTGCCCAGAGGAGTCGGAGGCCGGGGAACAGGTCGACATAAACGCCCTTGGCTTCGCCGCCCTTGAGCAGGTGGGAATCGACGAAGAAATAGCCGAGGCCCTCTTCACCCAGGATCTCGTCGATGCCGAGGCGCTCATAGGGGGCGCCATCTCCGAGGGGGCTCTTCCAGGCGTAGCCCGGACGGTAGGCGCATTCCGGGACCCAGAATCCCACGGCCTCGCGCCCGAAGTGCCGGCGATAGGTCAGAAGGCCCTGGCGGACCTGTTGGCGGATGCTCTCGTCCCGGGACAGGAGCGCGAAGTAACCGTGGGTCGCGGCCGAGGTCAGGACCTCGATGTGGCCGCGGTCCTGAAGGGAGCGGAAGGAGCCGATGATGTCGCCGCCCGAGCGGCCGTGGAAGTCCTCGAGGAGCTTGCGGTACCGGCTCTCCCAGAAGGCCGCGAGGGGGCGGAGCGCCGCGTTCCCGGTGCGCCCGAAATACTCGCCATCGCCGGCCGCGACGGCGATCTTCATCCTCAGGTACTCGTCGAAGCCCTTGACGAAGACCGGGTCCGCGAGCTGCTCCATGAGGACCGGGGTGAAGCTGACGCTCGTCCCTGCGGAGATCCCTTCGGCCGCGAGCCGCTCGAAGACGTCGACGAGCGGCAGGTAGGTCTCCGCGGCCGCCTCGTAAAGCCAATCCATCCCGTGGGGCCAGCTGCCGTGGGCCAGGACGTAGGGGATGTGGCTGTGGAGGACGAGGGAGAAGAGCTTACCGGACATCCCGCTCCTTAAGCACGATCGCGACGCTCCTCGACCCGTTCGAGGGAAGTTCCACCGACCAGACCGGACAGAGGCAATACCCTTGATGGATTATATCAAATCCCTCCTCGGATTGGGAGAGCGTCCGGAGCGCGAACGACCAGAGCGCGGCCGCTCCGTCCGGCTCGAAGGACAGGGAGCCGTCGTAAAGAAAGGCGCCTGCGGCGCCGCGAAGCTCGATCTCGTGGGGGAAGGCCAAGAGGTTCCACTCGGAGCCGTATGTCAGCGTGACCGGCCGGTCCGAGAGGTTGTCGATGCCGATCGCGACCCGGACCGCCCCCTCGCCGCAGGAGATCGTCTTGCGCAGCCGGACGGCGACGCGGCCGCCGCCGGCGTCGACCGAGCCTTGGCGCTCGAGCCGGAGCGCGCGGCCGTCGACCGCCGGGACGAACGGGGCCTCGCCGAAGTCGCCGGCTTCGAGGAAATCGATCCGGCGGAAGGCGTCCGGGGTCGTCGCCGGGTCGAAGAAATGGTCGATGAGCGAGACCCGGGAATAGCGGTCGTAGCGGGTGAGCTCGGCCGCCTCCAAGGGGAGCGTCTTGCCGAGCTCGTGGATGCTCTTCCCCGTTCCCTCCCCCGCCCCGGCCGCCGGGTCCTGCCGATGATAGGCCTCGCGGCGCCGGCTCAGGACGTTGGAGATGTTCCGGGAGACGCGGCGGCGGTCGATCTCGACGACCGTGCCCCCGGACGACGGCTTGACCAGCAGGCCGAACGAGGGGTCCCGGAGCGCCAGCTCCTCGCGGCCGTCGCAGTCATAATCGAGGGCGGTCCAGCCGGGGGGATCGGGCGTCCGCTTCTCGGCCTCCAGGAGATGATGGTAGGCCGCCTCGCGGAGATGCGGCAGATAGAGCCCGCCGAAGACGCCGTGCCAGTAGGGGTCGTTGCACTGGCCCCGGTAGAGGTGGCGGAGCCCCTCCCCGTTTTCCCCCGCGGCCCGCACCGCGGCCGAGACCATGACCATGCGCTTGTGGAGACGGTTCGCTTCGGGGTACTTGCGCAGGAAATCCCTGAAGAAGCCGCCCCGCAGGAAGCGCCGGTCCTCCGGCGGCACCCCGGCCTTGAGCCGGGCGTAGGCGGCCTGAGCCTCGGGCTCGAGGACCCACTCCGTCATCTCTTCATAGGAGGCCGGGGGCAGGTAGATCATGGCCGCCGGCGGGACCGTGTCCAGGTATTCCGAGAAAGACATCATGCGGATGCCCCGGTCCTCGACATAGGCCAGGAACTTGGGGAGCCAGCCGTCGTCGTAGACCCACTTGTGCGTCCCCGGCCAAACGCCGAACTTTTCCCCGTCGTCGCCGAGGATGGCCGTCCCGCCGGCCTCGTGGATCGACCGGAGGCGGGCGTCGACGTCCTCGAGCGGATGGAACGGGATGAGGTAGCGGAGCATCTTGTCGATCGGGAAGACGCGGAGAGAGCGGGCGGCGTCCTCGGTGATGTAGCTCGCGGCGAGGTCGCGCACGCCGGCGTAATGGAAATGCTCCTCGTCGAGCAGGGTGTATTCGATGCCGGCCTCGGCGAGCGACCGGGGCAGCTGCGGCTCCCAGACCCGTTCGGTGAGCCAGAGCCCCCGGGGGCGCTGGCCGAAGTTCGCCTCGATGTAGTCGTTCATCATCCGGACCTGGCCCGTCCGGTCGGTCTCGGGGATGAGCGGCAGGACGGGCTCGTAGAAGCCGCCGCTCAGGAGCTCGACCTGGCCGCGGCGGCTGAGCTCGCGGACGAGGTCGAACAGGCCGCGCTCGTTCCTCTCCATGAATTCCCAGAGCGGACCGGAGAAGTGGAGGGCGAAGCGGAACGACGGGTGGCGGGCCAGCTCCTCGAGCAGCGGCCGGTAGCAATCGTCGAAGGCGGCGCGGACGACGCCCTCGAAATTGCCGACGGGCTGATGGTTGTGGATGGCGAACAGGAAAGGCGGGCGGCTCATTCCGGCTCCTCGGCCAGGATGGCGGCGAGACCGGCCAGGATGACGGCCTGGAGCTCGAGCTCGCGCGGATGAACGCTCGACACGGCGTCGAGCGCCGAGTGGTGGACGTCGAAATACGCGGCGGCGTTGACGAGGACGGCCGCGGGCGCGGCCCCGCCCTCGATGAGGGGCCCGACGTCGACC
>CAYOYQ010000287.1:0-2967 GCA_964408215.1 uncultured Eubacteriales bacterium | reverse complement strand
TACCGCCTGACGGTCTTCTGCGTCGGCCTGCCCCTCGTCCTCCGCTTCAACTGACGGTGTCAGACCTGCCTTTTACCCAAAACGGGTAGAAGGCAGGTCTGACACCGTCTGGGTTTGACCCCCGCCACACCCTTGTGCTAAACCCTTCCCTTCGGCAACTTGAGAGCCTCGGATTTCGTCTTACCGGAGAGGAGGTTTCGCATGTCCAAAAAGTCCCAATTGACCCGCCGCGCCTTCATCGGCAAGAGCGCCGCGGGCCTGACCACCGCCGCGTTCACCCCCGCGCTCCTGGAGATGCTCCTCGGCGCGACGGGCTGCAAGTCCGGCCCGGGCGGCGCCGCCTTGGCGGGCGCCATCCTGCCCGAGGACGTCCTAGCCAAGGCCGTCTCCCATCTCATGGCCAAGGGCGCCGACTTCGGCGACGTCTACGTCGAGCGGGCGGCCTTCGACTCGGTCCGAAGCGACGACCGCAAGATCAATACGACCACGACTGTTGAGAAAGGCGTCGGCTTCCGGGCGGTCAAGGAAGGCCGGACCTTCTACGCCTACACCGACAGCTTCGAGCCCGAGCGCGTCTACGAGACGGCCCGCTACGTGGCCGACGCGGCCGCCGCGCCCGCCGCTTCGACCGCGCCCGCCCTCATCACCCTCAAGCCGCTCACGTCCCCGCTCGCCTTCCCCATCAAGCCGCTCCCCTCGGAGACCGCCGTCGAGGCCAAGATCGAGCTCGTCAAGGGCCTGACCGACCGGGCCTGGTCGGCCGACCCGCGCGTCGTCCAGGCGCTCCAGCTCCTGCGCGAGATCATCCGCCAGGTCCAGATTGCCACGTCGGACGGCCGGATCGTCAGCCAGACGCTGGGCCTGACCGAGTTCATGGCCCAGACCTTCGTCAAGGGCGCCGACGGCCAGCTCCAGGTTGCCTTCGACGGGCGCGGGGCCTACGCCGGCCGCGACTTCTTCGTCGGCGACAACGCCTTCGAGAAGGTCGTCGACGCGGCCGCGGCCAAGGCCGTGAAGCTCCTCGGGGCCGTCGATTCGCCGCGCGGCGTCTTCCCGGTCGTCTTCGGGCCGGGCATGAACGGCGTCCTCTTCCACGAGTCCTGCGGCCACGGCATGGAGGCCGACCTCGTCGTCAAGGGCTCGAACTACAAGGACCAGATCGGCAAGCCGACCGCGGCCAAGGGCGTCACGCTCATCGACGACGGGACGATCCCCGCCTTCCCGGGCTCCTACGCCTTCGACGACGAAGCGACGCCCGCGGAGCGGACGGTCCTCATCGAGGACGGCATCCAACGCGGCTACCTCTGCGACAGGGTCTGGGGGGCCAAGCTCGGGATGCCGTCGACCGGGAGCGGCCGGCGGCAGTCCTTCCGCTACCCGCCCATCCCCCGGATGCGGAATACGTTCATCGACAAGGGCCCGGTCCCGGCCGCCGACATCGTGGCCGCCACCAAGCGCGGCATCTATATCACCGACGTCGGCGGGGGCGGCCAGGTCGACGTCATCACCGGGAACTTCATGATGGGCGTCGGCGAGGCCTATCTCATCGAGGGCGGCCAGCTCACCCGGCCGATCAAGAACGCGACCATCTCGGGCATGGGCATCGAGGCGATGAAGTCCATCGACATGGTCGGCGACGACCTCAAGCTCAATCCCAGCGCGGGGCGGTGCGGCAAGATGCAGTCGGCGCCGGTCGGCGAGGGCATGCCGACCGTGCGGGTGCGGAACATCCTCGTCGGCGGCAAGGGCGAGGCCTGGACCGACATCGAGGGCGACAAGGGAGGCTCCAAGTGAACTACAAGAAAGAGTATTGGGACATCGCCAACATCGCCGTCGAGCAAGCGGCCAAAGCGGGCCGGAAGGCGGGCGCCGCCGTCGCGGCCGAGGCCTTCGTCAGCGACACGGAGACGATCCAGGTCAACGTCAGCGGCCGGGCCGTCGAGCAGATGAACGCGGTCAAGGAGGCCGGCATCGGCGTGCGCGTCCTGCGGGACGGCAGGATGGCCTTCGGCTCGACCAACGATCTTTCGGCGAATGCGGTGGGCGCCCTGGCCGAGAGCCTGGTCCAGAAGGTCGTTTTCCACACGGCCGACGAGTTCAATACCCTCCCCGACGCGGCCGACGGCGGACTGGCGGCGGGGCCGGCGGGGTTCGAGGACCTGGACGCTTACGACGAGAAGGTCGCGGCCGTCCCGGTCCAGGACAAGATCAAAACGGCCCTGCGGATGGAGGCGGCCGGCCTCGAATACAGCCCGAAGATCGCCGGCTCGATGATGACCATCTACCAGGACGGAACCGTCTATACCTACCTCGCCAACTCGAAGGGCGTCGGCGGCTGGTTCAGGCAATCCTACGTCGCCGGGGCGCTCGAGCTCACGGCCGCCGAGGGCGAGTCGCGCGAGTCGGGCTCGTTCACCAAGGGTGTCGTCCGCTGGGCCGATTTTGACGCGGACGAGATCGGGAAGAAGGCGGCCGAGATGGCCGTTTCGATGCTCGGGGCCAAACCGATCCCGTCGGCCGAGATGCCTCTGGTCGTGTCGCCCGAGATCGGGACCCAGCTGTGGTCGTTCCTCGCCGCGATGCTCTCCGCGGACGAGGTCCAGAAGGGCCGGTCGCTCTTCGCCGGGAAGATCGGGGCCGAGGTCGCGGCCAAGGGCTTCACCCTCATCGATGACGGGCGGCTCATTGGGGCGACATCGACAGCCCCGGTCGACGGCGAGGGCGTCGCGAGCCAGACGACCCCGCTCATCGTCGAGGGCGTGCTCAAGACTTATCTTCACGACTGCTACACGGCCAAGAAGGGCCAGGCCAGGTCGACGGGCAATCACGGCCGCGACGGATACAGCTCCGCGGGGGGCATCGGCACGACCAATCTCTATCTGAAGCCCGGCGAGGTCGCCCCGGAGGCCATCATCGCCGGGATCGACCGGGGCTTCTACCTGACCGTGGTGCTGGGCCTGTTCGCGG
>CAYOYQ010000286.1:0-3018 GCA_964408215.1 uncultured Eubacteriales bacterium | reverse complement strand
GCATCTGGACCTCCGCTCCCAGGAGTTCGCTCCGGGCCGGTCCCGAGGCCGGCTAATTCACCGCTTTATGCTCACTCCGGGATACCCCTCAACCCTTTCTCCCGCGGCCTTAGAGCGGGAGGTGCAGCATCGCTTCGGGGTCGACCCGGGCGTCGAGGACTCTGACCGACCAATGGAGATGGGGGCCGGTCGAGCGGCCGGTCGAGCCGCAGAGGCCGACGGTCTGGCCCTTTTTCACCGACTCGCCCCTTGTGACGAGGAGCTTGGACATGTGGCCGTACGAGCTGAAGACGCCGAGGCCGTGGTCGATGATGACGGTCATGCCGCCCATGTAGAGGTCGGCCGCCAGGACCACCCGGCCGGCGTTGGCCGCCTTGATGGGCTCGCCGAAGGGGACGCGGAGGTCGAGGCCGGTGTGGAGCGACTGCAGGACGTTGTTGTTCAATCGCCGCTGGCCGAAGTTCGACCAGGACGCCGCCTCGTTCGGCGCGACGAAGGGGCCGTCGCCGAGCCACGCGGGCGTGATGACGCTCATGGCCAGGGCCACGATCTCCCCTTCCCGCTTGATCCGGGCCTGGACCGAGGCGGGCGGCGTGACAAACTTCTGCGCGAGCGTGAGCTTGGTCGAGGGGAAGGCCTTATCGACGATGAGGAGGTCCTTGCGCACCGTTTCGACCGGGCCGTCGGGCCTGACGAGCTTGACGACGAGGACCGCCGGTCCGGCCTTGGCCTGGACGTCGATCCCGACGAAGGCGAGGAAGCTCCCCTTTCGCGGGCCCGGGGCCAGGTCGGTCCGGCGCCCCATGAAGGCCACCGAGCCCGACCGGACGGACCCGTCGGATCTGAGGCTGACGAGGATGGGCTCTCCGGGTTGGAGGGCCCGGTAGGAGAGGCGAACGACCGGTCCCGCGGCGGGCCCTGGGGCTTGTCCGGCGTGGCCGCCCGCGATAGCCGCCGCAGCGGCGATCGCGAGGGCCGCCCAAGCGGCTCTCGCCGCCATCGCCTCCCGCCTCCGACCTCCCATCACGCCACGGCCCCCCGCGCGTTCTTCCTCAGCGCCTTGCCGGGCAGGCGCCCCGTGTGCTCTCCGCCGTCGACGACGATCTGGCCGTTGACGACGACCGCCCGCACGCCTTCCGGATAAACGGCCGGTTCCTTGAAGGTGGCCTTGTCGATGATCCGGTCCGGATCGAAGACGCAGAGATCGGCGGCCCAGCCGACTTTGAGGCGGCCGCGGCGGACGAAGCCCATGTGGGCGGCCGGCATGGCCGTGATCTTCCGGATCATCTCCGCGAGCGGGACAAGCTTGTCCTCGCGGACATATTTCCCGAGGGCCCGGGGGAAGCAGCCGTAATTCCGCGGATGGGGCTTTCCCTTGGCCAGCGGCCCGTAAGGGGCGAGCGCGCTGCCGTCTGCCCCGACGCCGGTGAGCGGGTAGGACAGGATCCGCTTCAGGTTGTCCTCGCTGCCGAAGAAGCTGATCATCCCGACACGGTCCGATTCCTCGATGAGGAGGTCGCGCATGAATTCGTAGGGCGGCTTCGCCGCCTCGGCCGAGGCCTCGAGGACGGTCTTGCCCTCGAGGCCCTTGTTCCTGTCCGAGCCCACGTCCGAGATCAGGATCTTGTCCCAGGAGCCGTAGCCCTTCTCCTGCTCGGCGAGATGGGCCCGGATCCGGGCGTCGAAGGAAGGGTCCTTGAGCCGGGCCAGGAAACCTTCCGTGCCGCCCTCGCGGGCCCAGATCGGGAAGAGGGTGCTCAGGCCCGTCGCGCTGGCGATGTAGGGGTAGCGGTCGGCGTGGAAGTCGATCCCCTCGGCCCGGGCTTTCTCGAGCATGTTCATGATCGTGTCGAGCTTCGGCCAGTTCACGGCGAAGCCGGCCTTGAGGTGCGAGATCTGCAGCCGGATCGGCGTCTCCCGGGCGATCCGCAGGGCCTCGGCCACCGCCTCAACGACCGCCGTTTCCTCGTCGCGCAAGTGGGTGGCATAGACGCCGCCGGTCCGGGCCGCAACCCGGGAGAGCTCGATGAGCTCTTCCGTTGAGGCGAAGCTGCTCGGCGTATACTCCAGGCCGGAGGACAGCCCCAGGGCGCCGCCGGCCATGGCGTCGTCCACCAGACCCTTCATTTTTTCGAGATCTTCGGCGGAGGGCGGCCGGTCGCCCTCGCCGATGACGGCGCCGCGGATCGTCCCCTGGCCGACGAAGGTCGAATAGTTGAGGGCCATCCCGCTCCGCTCGAGCCGGCCGAGGAAACCGCGGATGTCCTTCCATTCGGCGTCGAGACCGTAGGACTTGGCCAGGCGGGACGTGTTCTCGGCGGCCTGCTCGTCCGTCAGCGGGAACGGGGAGTCTCCGCATTGTCCGCTGACGACGGTCGTCACGCCCTGGCGGACGGCGCTCTCCGCCTTGGGATTGACGAGGAGGCTCGTATCGGTGTGGTCGTGAACGTCGATGAACCCGGGCGAGACGGCCAGCCCGCGGGCGTCCACGATCGCCTTGGCCCGGGACCTCGCGATCTTGCCGATCTCGCGGACCGCGCCGCCGAAGACGCCGACGTCGGCCTTGACCGGCGCGCCCCCCGAGCCGTCGTAGACGGTCCCGCCGGCGATGAGGAGATCGAAGTCCTTCGCTTTCGTGCAGCCCTGGAGGATAAGGCCGGAACCGGCCGCGGAGACGGCGGCGGCCGTCTTCAACGAGCTTCGCAGGAACGCGCGTCTGTCCATCGGTTTCACCTCCCCCGCATCATAATCAAAACGTCCGGCTGAGTAAACGCCCGGCGGACCCGCCCGCCCGCGATTTGCTTTCGCCGGGCCTTTCTGGTAGATTGGCGGCTCTCCCCCGTCCGGCCCGCCGGACGGGGAACCCCGAAAGGAACGCCCGAGATGGCCGAAGAAACCAAGGAAACGACGCCCAAGCGCAAGAAGATGAACACCCTCAGCCAGGCCGAGATCGAGGCCGAGCTGGCTAAGTGCAAGGAGAAGCAGGGCGGCCTCATCTCCAAGTACGCCCGCCAGCTC
>CAYOYQ010000285.1:0-3045 GCA_964408215.1 uncultured Eubacteriales bacterium | reverse complement strand
AGTGGACGCGGTTGCCGGAGATCATCTCCAGGAGGTCCATGACGATCTCGCGGTCGCGCCAGACGTACATGAAGAAGGAATCGAAGCCGGCCTCGTGCCCGGCCACGCCCAGCCAGAGGAGATGGCTGTGGATGCGCTCGAGCTCGGAGACGAGGTAGCGGATGTACATGCCCCGCTTGGGCGGCGCGATCTCCATGAGGCGCTCGACGGCCTGGACGTAGCAGGTGGCGTGGGAATGCGAGCAGATGCCGCAGATGCGCTCCATCAGGTAGATGTTCTGGATCCAGTTGCGCTCCTCGGCCAGCTTCTCGATGCCGCGGTGGTTGTAGCCGAGGCGGATGTCGGCGTCGGTGATGACCTCGCCCTCGATCGTCATGCGGAGGCTGATCGGCTCCTTGAGCGCCGGGTGCTGGGGGCCGATGGGGATGTTGAAGCTCATGATTCGCCTCCGGGGATGACTTCGACGGGCCGGTCATAATGCCAGTCCTTGCGCAGGGGGAACTGGCCCGCGGGCCAGTCGTCCGGCAGCAGCAGGGGGCGCCCGTCGGGGATGCCCTCGACGACGATCCCGAACATGTCCTGGATCTCGCGCTCGTAGAGGATGGCCCCCGGGATCAGGGGGGTGATCGAGGCGACCCGGGGGGCCTCCCGCGGGACCTCGGTCCGGACGTTGAGGTCCTGGGTGGGCGTGGAGAAGTGGTAGATGATCTCGAAGGTCGCCCCGAGGTCGAGGCCGCTGATCGTCGAGAGAAAGACGACCCCGAAGGCGTCCCGGAGCCGGGTCACGACGGGGACGAGGTCCGGAGCGGCGATCTTCAGGAAGAGCCGGCGCGGCCCCGGATTGTCGATCTCGATCCGGCCTCCCAGGTCCGCCTGGAGCTTGGCGATGAGTTCGGCGTCTGTCATGGCGACTCCTCGATCCTAGAGTTTCCCGAGCAGCTTGACGACGCCGTCGATGATGGCGTCGGGGCGGGCCGGGCAGCCGGGCACGTACATGTCGACCGGGATGACCTGGTCGAGGCCGCCCATGACGTTATACGCCCCGCGGTAGACGCAGCCGGCCATGGCGCAGGCGCCCACGGCGATGACGAACTTGGGGTTGGGGGTCTGTTCATAGATCCGGATGATCCGGTCCTTCATCTGCCGCGTGACCGGTCCCGTGGCGATGATGACGTCGGCGTGGCGCGGCGTCGCCCGGAGGATGATGCCGAAGCGCTCGACGTCGAAGCGCGGCGTGAGCGCGTCGACGATCTCGATATCGCAGGCGTTGCAGGCGCCCGAATTGAGGTGCAGGATCCAGGGCGACTTGATCCTGGACCAGCGGGCGAGTTTATCGAGCATGTTAACTCCTTGTGACCAGGGCCGTGAGCGACAGGGCGATCATGACCAGGTAGAAGAGGGCGAAGAAGACGATCTTGCCCGACGGCACGGTGGCGATGACGAGCGCCGCGACGTGCATCATGGTGAAGAAGAGGGCGATGAAGAAGAAGAGGCGATAGCCGAACTGGATCTTGACCCCGGGGATGTCCTCCCCGCAGGCGTAGGTCGTGAGCTTGCCGCCGGTCCTGGTCAGCTTGGGGGCCATGCCGCGGCCCAGCGCGTAGAGGCCGAAGGCGGCCGCCAGAAAAAAGAAGAAGGCGATGGGCGGGGAGAGGAGGATGCCGATTCCTGTCATGGCTTACCCTTTCAGATTGGCCAGGCCGCGGACGTCCAGGGATCTCTTGTGGCGGTAGATGTTGATGATCAGGGCCAGCGCGGTGGCCACCAGGCTGACCTCGATGACGATGTAGGTGACGACCAGGGCCTGCGCCGTCAGGAGGCTGGCCTTGGCCAGGCCGGTCGAGAGGAGCAGCAGGCTGATGCCCTTGCCGATGACCTCGATGGCGATGAAGAGCTTGATGAGGTTGCGCTTGCCCAGCAGGCCGAGCAGGCCGGCGCCGACGAGGGCGGCCGCGAAGAAGAGATAGAGATACCAGGTGTTACTCATGTTTGTCCCTCTTGCGGAACAGGGCCAGGACGGCGAAGACGCCGGCCAGGATGACCGCGATCTGCCCGATGAGGTCCAGGGTCCGCCCCTTCCAGAGGGCCTCGCCGAAGGTCGGCGCCTCGGCCCCCGAGGCCAGGGCCGGGACCTTCCCGACGAGCTCCTTCATGACCAGGGCGTCGATGACCAGGAAGGCGACGAAGACGACCGGGAAGACGACGTTGGCCAGCTTCGACTCGCGGACCTCCTCGCCCGACTTGGTCAGGGCGATGGTCAGGATGAACAGGACCGTGATCAGCCCGGCGACGACGGAGATCTCGAAGACCCCGGCGTAGGGCGCGCCCATGCGGAAGAAGACGATCCCCAGGAGCAGGCTGGCCACGGCCAGCGAGATGGCCGACTTGAGCAGGTCCCGGAGGGCGATGGCCAGGACCGAGAAGAGCACCAAACCGATGAGAAGGGCTGTTTGCAGGATCATCTAAAATCCCCACGATCCGGCGACGGCGTGGATCCCGTCCGCCAGGACGTCGGCGGCGGGCTGGACCCAGGTCGTGACGGTCGACGCGAAGAGGATGCCGATCCCCAGGCAGAGCAGGGCCAGGAGGACGGTGGCGGCGGTCATCCAGAAGGGCGCTTCCTTGACGGCGGCCCACTTCTCGTTGAGCTTCCCGAAGAAGGCCTTCCGCTGGATGAGGAGGTAGTACCAAAGGGTCAGGACCGAGGCCAGGACGGCGACGACGGCGAACACGGGGTGCCCGGCCTGGACCAGGGCCACGATGATGATCAGCTTCGACCAGAAGCCGTTGAGCGGCGGCACGCCGGAGATCGACAGGGCCCCGATGAGGTGGGTCGCGGCGGTGACCGGCATGCGCTTGGCCAGGCCGCCCATCTCGTCGAGGTCGCGGGTGCCCGTCGCCTGCTGGACCGAGCCGCTGGTCAAGAAGAGGAGGCCCTTGGCCAGGGCGTGGTTGAACAGGTGGAAGAGCCCGCCGGCGATGCCGAGGGGCGTGCCGATGCCGATCCCCAGGACGATGTAGCCGACCCTGTCTCTTATACACATC
>CAYOYQ010000284.1:0-3062 GCA_964408215.1 uncultured Eubacteriales bacterium | reverse complement strand
GAGACAGGCCCAGCGCTCCCCCGCCCCGCCCCAAGTCCTGCCGCCCGACTTCGACACCCTCGTCGCCCGGGTCATGAAGACCTTCGAGGTCCCCGGCATGGCCGTCGCCGTGGTCAAGGACGGAAAAGTCGTCCTGGCCAAGGGCTACGGCGTCCGCAAGGTCGGTGAGCCCGCCCCCATCGACGCCCAAACGCTCTTCGGCATCGCCTCGAACACCAAGGCCTTCACCGCGACCGCCCTGGGCCTCCTCGTCGAGGAAGGCAAGATCGAATGGGACGCCCCCGTCATCGATTACCTGCCCTGGTTCCAGATGTCCGATCCGTACATCACGCGCGAGATGACCGTCCGCGACCTCCTCGTCCACAGGAGCGGGCTCGGCGAAGGCGCCGGAGACCTCCTCCTCTGGCCGAAGACGACCTATACCCGCAGCGAGATCGTCCGCCGCCTCCGCTTCCTCCCTATCGCGGGCAAGTTCCGCTACGGCTACGCGTACGACAACATCCTCTACCTCGTCGCCGGCGAGGTCATCCAGGCCGCGAGCGGCAGGCCGTGGGAGGACTTCATCGCCGAACGGATCCTCAAGAGGGTCGGCATGGCCTCGAGCCGTCCGCGCGTCGCCGCGGACCTGGCCGGGCTGAACATCGCCGTCCCCTACACCCGGGTCGGATCGGGCCTCGCCCCCCGGCCGCTCGAGGAGAACGACAGCATGAACCCGGCCGGTGGGATCCTGTCGTGCGCCGAGGACATGGCCCGCTGGATGCTCGTCCATCTCAACGAGGGCCGGCTCGCCGACGGGACGCGGCTCTTCTCGGAGCGCACGGAGCGCGAATTGACCTCGCCCGTGACCCCCATCCCGGTCTCCGCGCCGCCGCCCGAGCTCGCCGGCCAGCGGATGGGCTTCCACGGCTACGCCCTGGGGTTCAGGGTCAACGATTATCGCGGCCGCTGGCTCGTCGGGCATACGGGCTCGGTCAACAGCTACTTTTCGCGTCTGATCATGGTCCCGGAGCTGGCGCTCGGCGTCGCGGTGATGGTCAGCCGGGAATCGAGCCAAGCCTACAATTCCGTCATCTACGCGGTCCTGGACCGGGCCATGGGCGCCGCGCCGACCGATTGGACCGGCGCCTACGTCAAGGTCCGGGACAGAGCGCGGGCAAGGGCGGCGGAAACGGTCCGGAAGGCCGAGGCGAAGCGTGACCCCGCGCTCAAGCCCTCGCTCCCCCTCGCCGGCTACGCCGGGGCTTACGAGGACGCCTGGTACGGACCGATCATCATTACTCTTGAGGGCGCGAGCGAGGCGGCCCATCTCGTCATGAGCTTCGCCCGGACCCCGGGCCTGGTCGGCGACATGGAGCACTGGAGCCGGGAAACGTTCGTCGTGCGCTGGCGCGACCGGAGCCAGGACGCCGACGCGTACGTCACGTTCACCCTCGACCCGGACGGCGCGATCGTCGAGGCCCGCATGAAGGCCGTCTCGCCCGATACCGATACGAGCTTCGATTTTCAGGATCTGCGGCTGAAGCCGGCCCGCAAACGGCCTTGACAATGCATTTTGATTCGCTTAGAATACAATTGCATCTTTTAGAAGGATAATGGATCATGTCCAAGACGATAACACTGCGCATCTCCGAAGACCATTACGAAGCATTCCGGAAGTATGCGCAAACCGAGAACCGGAAGATCTCGAACGCGATCGAGACGCTGGCCATGAAGCAGCTCGAAAGCGCCTACTTCACCGACGAGATCGAAACCGCGGCGCTCCTCGCTGACGAAGCCCTCCTGAAAAGGATCAAGGCGGGGACAGCCCAAGCGAAGGTAAAAAAGGGATGCTTCGTTGGGTGAGTTCAGGATCTTCGAGACCGACCAATTTTCAAGCGATCTCGAGCGGATCTCGCCGCCCCGGAGGGAGAAGATCACGGTCAAGCTCCGGGCCCTGGTCTACCCCCGGCTGCGGGAACAACCCTATTTCGGAGCCAACATCAAGAAGCTCAGGGGTTTCAAGCCCGAGACGTGGCGGTATCGGATCGGCCCCTACCGGTTCTTCTATTTGATCGACGATAAGGAAAAGACCGTTTTCATGATCGCGGCGGATACGAGACAGCGGAGCTACTGAGATTCGCGCAGGAGCGGCCGCCGGGCGGCTCGCGGAGGAGGCGGATGATGACGCAAGGAATGGACCGGCCAAGCCGGAGGCGGTTCATGAGGGACTCGGCGCTGCTCGCCGGGAGCGCCGCGCTGTTCGGAGGCGGGCTCGGCGCGGCGGGGGCGGCTGCCTGCCGCGCGGGCCTGTCGAGGGCCGCCGCGAAGAGCCGCGTCGTCTCGGTCGCCGCCGACGACATGCTCACCGGCCTCGACTACACGCCCGCGGCCGTCCACCGGTCGTTCGAGGCCGGGCTCAAGGAGCTGACCGGCGAGAAGTCGCTGGCCAACGCCTGGGCCTCGCTCGTCTCGCCGGACGACGTCGTCGGCATCAAGATCAACTGCATCGGGGCGCCGCGCATCTCCTCGTCACTGGCCTCGATCAACGAGACGATCGCCGGGCTCAAGGGCGCGGGGGTCAGGGAGAATGCGATCGTCATCTGGGACCGGATGGACCGCGACTTCCGCCGGACCGGGCTCGAGATCAACCGCGGGCCGAGCGGCGTTCGCGTTCAGGGCTGCTCGCCCGATTGGGAGGGCGTCCTCCCCTGGGTCCGGGGCTACGACCCGAAGGTCTTCGTGTCGTACGAGGACGGGACGATCGACAAGTTCCGCTGCCTCGTCGAGAGCGGCTTCACCCGGGAGGGCTCGCACCGCGAGATCTTCAACTCGGTCTCGTGGCTTTGGACCCTGGCGACGCAGGGGGACGAGAAAGCCCGCAAGTACGAGGCCGAGCTGCGCCGCCTCTACATGGACTACGAGGACCGCGAGGGCATCAAGCGGATCGCCGAAGAGGTCGCCCACGCGTTCGACGGCGTCGCGATCGAGAACGGCGACCGGTCCTGCTTCGCCGAGCTCGTGACCAAGGACATCACCAAGCTCGTCAACATCGCCGTCCTCAAGCACAACGAGGACAGCGGCGT
>CAYOYQ010000283.1:0-3085 GCA_964408215.1 uncultured Eubacteriales bacterium | reverse complement strand
TGAAATGGTGGACCGAGGCCCGCTTCGGGATGTTCATCCACTGGGGCCTCTACGCCCTGCCGGCGCGGCATGAATGGGTCAAGAGCAACGAGCGCCTGAGCGACGAGGCCTACGCGAGGTATTTCGCCCGTTTCGACCCGGACCTCTACGACCCCCGTGCCTGGGCCCGGGCCGCCCGCGAGGCCGGGATGAAGTATTTCGTGGTCACGACCAAGCACCACGACGGCTTCTGCCTCTGGGATTCCGAGCTCACGGACTACAAGGTCACCCGGACCCCCTACGGCAAGGACCTGATCAAACCACTCGTCGAGGCCATGCGGGCCGAGGGCCTTCGCGTCGGGTTCTACCATTCGCTCCTCGACTGGCACCACCCCGAATACACCGTGGACAAGTACCATCCCATGCGCGACGACAAGGCCTTCGTCGAGAAGGCCAAGGGCCGCGACCTCGACGGATACGTCGCCTATCTCCACGGCCAGGTCCGAGAGCTCCTGACCGGCTTCGGGCGGATCGACACGCTGTTCATGGATTATTCGTTCCCGGGGCCGGGCGGCAAGGGCCGGAACGAATGGAAGTCCGAGGCGCTCCTCCGGATGATCCGCGAGCTCCAGCCCGGCATCATCGTCAACGACCGGCTCGACCTCATGGATGTCCCCGGCGGCTGGGATTACCGGACGCCCGAGCAGTTCATGCCTAGGGAATGGGTCCAGGTCGACGGAAAGCCCGTGCCCTGGGAGACCTGCCAGACCTTTTCCGGCTCGTGGGGTTACTACCGCGACGAGTCGAGCTGGAAATCCGTGCGCCAGCTCCTGGTCATGCTCATCGAGACGGTGA
Organism: uncultured Eubacteriales bacterium; assembly: GCA_964408215.1. Taxonomy (GTDB): domain Bacteria; phylum Acidobacteriota; class Aminicenantia; order Aminicenantales; family Saccharicenantaceae; genus RBG-16-66-30. Next base: position 2,251 of record CAYOYQ010000283.1, on the reverse strand, counting down.
GCAAGGGCGGGAACCTGCTGCTCAACGTCGGCCCGACGGGCCGGGGCACGTTCGACGAGCGGGCCCTCGACAGGCTCCGGGGCATCGGCCGCTGGATGGCCGTGAACAGCCGCTCGATCTACGGCTGCACTCAGGCGTCGGCCGAGTTCGGCAAGCCCGCGGGCACGCTCCTGACCTACAACCCCGAGGCCGAGCGCCTCTATGTCCACGTCCTCGAGTGGCCCCTCGGCGTCCTGGCCCTCGACGGGCTGGCCGGCCGGGTGGGATACGCCCAGCTCCTCCACGACGCCTCGGAGGTCCCCTTCACGGAGAAGGGCGGGGAGACCGGTTTTATGCCCGGCTCGAGGGGCAAGGAGGCCGAGAACACCGTGACGCTCCGGCTGCCCGTGCTCAAGCCCGCCGTCGAGATCCCGGTCGTCGAGATCTACCTGAAGAAGCCGCGCTGAAACGAACGCCCATGAAGCGAACAAGGATGACCTTCGGCCGAGCGCTCGCGGCGGCGCTCGTCCTGGCCGCGATCCTTCCGGCCGCTTGGGCGGCCACAAAGACCTATTTTTTCCCCGAGGTCCGGATCGAGATCGCGGTCGAACCCGACGGCGCGTTCACCGTGGACGAATACCGGACCTTCGAATTCCAGGGGGATTTCCATTACGCCTTCATCGTGATCCCGCTGCGGATCGAGAGGCAGGGCGTCCGGCGAGACATCAGGATCTCCGAATTCGCCGTGACCGGCGAGCGGGACGAGCCCCTGCGAACGGAGATCGACGAGGGCGGCGGCGAGCTCAACGCGAAATGGTATTATTCGGCCAGGGACGAGCGGCGGACCTTCCATATCCATTACCGCGTGAGCGGCGGCATCACGACCTATTCCGACGCGACCGAGCTCTATTGGCAGGCCGTCGGCGACGGCTGGGACCGTCCGGCCCGCGCCGTCCGGGTCACGGTCACGCTACCCGAGACGGTCGCCGCGCGGTCGGACCTTCTCGTCTGGGGCCACGGACCGCTCGCCGGGTGGGCCGAGGTCGTCGACGAGCGGACGGCCCGGTTCTCGTCGCCCGAGCTGGCCGCGCGGCAGTTCTTCGAGGTCCGGGCGGTCTGGCCGAACGGGATCGTCGCGGGAGTCCCCTCGGACCGCCTCGACCTGGCCCGGATCAGGGCCGAGGAAGAGGGCTATGTGAAGTCGACGATCGAGCGCGTCCGGGCGGCCCAGGCCGGCGAGGAGAGGCGCCGTCAGAGCTTCCTCAAAGGATTCGGCGTCTGGGCGGTCTGGCAGTTCGTCGGGCCGCTTCTCTGGCTCCTCCTGTTCATCCAGGTCTGGTCGGCCGTGGGCAAGGACTACCGCTTCGACGGGCTGCCCGACTATGTCCGGGAGCTCCCGTCGGCGGAGCCGCCGGCGATCGTCCAGACGCTCATGCGCGAGGGCCGGGCCGTGACGCCGGCCGCGTTCACGGCCACGATCTTCGATCTGGCCCGGCGCGGCTTTCTGGAGATGGAGGACCGGTCGGTCGAAAAGCGGGGGCTTTTCGGCTCGAAGGAAAAGGTCGAAACGACGGTCACGCTCAAGAAGGAGCCGGGCCGGGCGGCCGGGCTCCGGCCCTATGAGAGCGACCTCCTCAGATTCCTTTACGAGGAGCAGGCCGGCTCCATGACGGCCGGGGCCGCGTTCACGGTCGACAAGCTCCAGGATTATCTCAAGAAGCACCCCCAGAAATTCCAGGCCTGGTACCGGAAATGGACCAAGTCCATCGGGCAGGAGAGCAAGGCGCTGGGCTTCCTCGAGCCGGAGAGCCTCCGGGCCCGCAACCGGTTCTATGCCTTCACGCTGCCCGTCGCCATCCTGACCCTGAGCCCGGTCCTGTTCATCTTGTCCCTCGTCCTCATTCCGACCCTGAAGCGGCGGACGATGAACTGGGCCCGGGAGAACGAGGACTGGAAGGCCCTCGAGCGCTTCCTCGACGATTTCTCCGACTTCAAGGAGATCCCCCCGGAGGCCTACAAGCTCTGGGAGCACTACCTGGTCTACGGCATCCTCTTCGGCCATGCCAAGAAGATCCTGAAGATGCTGCCGGTCATCCTCACGGACGAGCGGGCGGCAGCTCCGGTCTGGTACGCCGGCTTCGGCCGGCCGGGTTTTCTCTCCGGCGGCGGCCTCGAGCACGTCATCAGCAGCATCGGCCATACGGCCACGGCCATCTCTCAGGCCAGCACGTCGGCCGCCCACTATTCTTCGGGGGGCGGCGGCGGCTTCAGC
>CAYOYQ010000282.1:0-3112 GCA_964408215.1 uncultured Eubacteriales bacterium | reverse complement strand
GGGCTCGGAAGCCACGGCGAGGGCGCGCACGGCTACTTCATCTACGACTCGACCATGCACGTCCCGCTGATCGTCGTCGCGCCGCTCGACGGCCTGGCCGGCAAGCGCGTGGCGGCCCAGGTCCGCACCGCCGATCTCTACCCGACCCTCCTCGAGCTCGCCGGCCTCCGCCGCACGGGCGACGTCCAGGGCCGTTCGCTCGTCCCCCGGATGTTCCGCCCCGGCTCCGGCGGGGAAGCGCCCGCCTACGCCGAATCCATGGCCCCGAACATCCAGTTCGGCTGGAGCCCGCTCCACGTGTTGAGGACGAGCCGCTGGAAATATATCGAAGCGCCGCGGCCCGAGCTCTTCGACATCGCCGCGGACCCCGAGGAGACGATCAACCTCGTCTCCCGGGAGTCCGGCGTCGCCCGGACCATGAAAGCCGACCTCGACAGGCTCATCGAGGAGACCGGGCGAGGCGCGCCGGTCCCGCAGGCGGCCAACCTCGACAGGGACACGATGGAACGGCTGACCGCCCTGGGCTACGTCGGGACGCCCGTCCAGGCCCGGAAGGCCTCCGGGGCCAGTGGTCCCCTGGCCGACCCCAAGGACAAGCTGGCGATCTTCGAGAAGGTGACCGCGGCCGGCGAGCTCGTCCTCGGCGACAAGTACGCCGAAGCCGCGCGCCTGCTCGAGTCGGCCCTGGCCGAAGAGGCGGGCATCCCCCAGGCGATGCTCGTCCTGGCGACCTGCTACAAGGAGCTCGGCCGGCCGGGCGAAGCCAAGTCCCTGTTGGACACGGTCCTCAAGGACGACCCGGAGAACATCCAGGCCCTCATCAGCCTGGCCAACATCCTCCTCGACGAAGGCCAGGACGACGACGTCATCGTCCTCTGCAAGCAGGCCCTCAACCTCGACGGAACCAACACCCAGGCCCTGCAGATCATCGGCGAGATCTACATGGGCCGGCTCGACTTCGCCCAGGCCCTGCCCTATATCGAGAAGGCGGCCGACGTCCAGACGAAGAACGACCGGAGCCGCTTCAACCTGGCCGCCTGCCTCATCGGCCTCGAACAGCACGACCGGGCCGAGCCGATCCTCCGGGAGGTCCTCGCGGCCTCGCCCAAGTGGCCGCTGGCCCACTTCAACCTCGGGCTGCTCCTCGAAGAGCAGGGCAAGCTCGAGGCCGCCCGGGAGGCCTACGCCAAAGAGGTCGAGACCTACCCCTCCGAGTTCAAGGCCCGCTTCAATCTGGGCAAGGTCCTGTTCAAGCTCGGCGACCGGGCCGGGTCGCTCGCGGAGATGCGGGAGATCGTCCGGATCACGCCCAAGCTGGCCGAAGGGCACCTCTTTCTGGCCCGCGGCCTTCTCTACGAGGACGTCCCTCTCGAAGAGGTCAAGGCCGAGGTCGACAAGGGCCTGTCCCTGGCCGGGACGGACGAGCTCAAGGCCATGGGCTATTTCATCCTGGCCGACATCTACAACCGCCTCCGGCAAACTGATAAAATGAACGAGGCCCTGCGCCTGGCCAACGGATACAAGGCGCAAAAGGAGCCCTGATGAGACGCGAAAAACGCTCTTTAGCGGCGCGGCTGGCCTGGGCCGCGGCCCTGGTCCTCACGCTGGCCCTGACCGGCCTGGCCCAGTACCGCGAGTACCACATCACCGGGAAGGTCCTGGACTCCCAGAAGAACCCCCTGGGCGGCGTTCTCATCGCCCTGCGCGACGAGGCGACGAGCCGCAGCTTCACGCTGAAGACGAAAGCCGACGGGACGTTCAAGTTCGTCGGCCTGCCGCACGGCGTCTACCAGGTCGTCTTCAAGAAGGAGGGCTTCGCCGAGAAGACCGACGAGTGGAAGTTCGAAACGCCGCAGGACCAGATGCTCCGCGTCGAGGTCCCGCCCGTGATCATGGTCTCCGCGGAGGTCCTGGCCGAGGCCGAGAAGATGAAGCAGGCCGCCGCCGGGGTCAAGGCGGCGGCCGAGAGGGTCCGGGCCGGCGACTACGACGGCGCGATCACCGCTCTCGGGCCCATCCTCGAGAAGAACCCCAAGGACTCGAACGCCCTGTACATCCTCGGCATGGCCCGCCAGAAGAAGTCCGAGTGGGCCGAGGCCGTCGCCGCCTTCCTCGAGGTCCGGGAGCTCGTCCCGAACTTCGCGGCCGTCCATTATCAGCTGGGGGTCTGCTACCAGCAGACGGGCGAGGCCGACAAGGCCCTGGCCGCCTACGCGGAGGCGATGAGGCTCGATCCGGGCAACCCGGACAGCGCCTACAACTCGGGGCTGATCCTCTTCAGCCAGTCCAGGGCGGCCGACGCCCTGGCCCTGTTCGAGAAGGCCCTGGCCCTGAAGCCCGACGACCCGGCCTTCCAGGAGATGGCCGGCCGGTCCTGCATCAATCTGGCCGCGGTCCACAAGCCGGACGGGACGGTCGAGATCGACAAGGGAGCCTTCGAGAAGGCCCTGGGCTATCTCGAGAAAGCCAAAGCCGGCTACGCGTCCACCCAGCCCGAGAAAGCCAAGTTCATCGACGACCTGATCGTCCTGGTCAAGGCAGAGCTCAAGAAATAACGTCGGGGACTTGACAGCGGCGCCCCGAAAATTCCAAAATGGCCTCACGATGAAAAGGAGGGGGCCTGCCGTCTTCCTGCCTGTCCACCGGCCCGGATCCTGTCTCGAAATCCAAATAAATCAAGATCATAGAAGGAGGAGGAAGAGCGGTCCCTAAAATGGGCACCAAGGGCGTCTCTTCCGGCCCGGCCGGAAGGGGCAGGGTTTGGGGGTATTTCAGGGAAGAGAGGAGAGGCTATAAGATGACCCGTAAGTTGATAGCGCTAGCCTTCGTCCTTTTAGTGGGGTTCGCGTGTCTCGGCGGGACCGCCCTCTTCGCCCAATCCGTGCTCGAGGGAAAGATCACGGGCGCCGTCACCGACGACAAGGGCGAACTCCTCCCCGGAGTCAGCGTCGAGATCTCGGGCGTCGGAATCATGGGCAAGCGGGCGACCGTGACCTCGGCCAAGGGGACGTTCATCTTTCTGAACGTCCCGCCGGGCAAGATCACCATGACGGTCTCGCTGGCGGGCTTCAAGACCTGGGTCCAGGACAACCTGATCCTGGGCGCGGGTAGC
>CAYOYQ010000281.1:0-3145 GCA_964408215.1 uncultured Eubacteriales bacterium | reverse complement strand
TGATGACCGAGAGCCGCGGGTAGCTGATGTCGGGCAGGAGGTCGACCGAGAGCTCCCGGAGCGAGACGGCCCCGAGGATGATCACGGCGAAGTAGAACATGTACATCGTCACCGGGCGGTCGACGGCCAGGCGGGCGAGCTTCATCGCGGCCTCCTCGGGCTCGGTCTCATCTCATCCTCCTTGTCGTCGTGCGAATCGTGGGGGTGCCTCGTTAGAGCGCCACCCGGTATTTCCTGATGGTCAATGCTTCGTCTTCGGCCCGCTCGACGGCCCAGAGGAATTCGCCGTCGAGGGCGCATCGGCCGGGCGTGAGAAGGCTCTTCAAGGCGAGCCCGGGCAGCTTGAGCCAGAAACAGTCCCGATACACGCCTTCGCCGTCGAAGACGTCGACGAGGGCGCCCTTGGCCTCGTCCTTGGTCGAAGTGATCACCCAAATTGTGTCCCCGCGGGCCAAGAGGTTCCTGATATCGTTCTGGTATCTCATCTCAGGCGGCCTGAAGGGCTTGCCCCCGACCATCGGCCCGCCCTTTTTCTGTTCTTCCGTGAGCGGTTCCGGTTTAACCCGGTCATACGCCCTCCGGAATTCTCTGACGATCCTGTTCGTTGCCGGTTTGTAGATCTTGACCAGGTAGGCTTCGGTGTGGGCCAGGGCCAGGTTCTTTTCCTTGAAGGGCACAGCGATGAGGCTTGTGACTTGATGCATGGCGCCGCCCCCGCCCGGAGCGGCGAGGATATAGGACCTGGTCAAGAAGTTGGACAAGGGCTTGACCTCGCCGGTTGCCGCATCCAAGGCTGCGACCACGCGGGCGACGTCCACGAATTCCGGCTCCTCCTTGTCGAACAGCGGAGAATCCCAAACCTCCAGGAAATAGTCGTTTCCATGAGCCAAAAGGAGCTTGGCCTGCGGCCGCCGAGTTCCCGGCAGGCTCCCGATCCGTATCTCGCGTTCCAACTTGCCCGCATAGTCGAAGAATATGAGCTTGTCCGGATAGCTCGATTGAACGATGATGTTCGTGTCCGCGGGCCAACAGACACCGGAATACGTCACTTCTCCCGGTCCTTGGCCTTTCTTGAAGAAATTGCGCCGGAACCTGCCGTCCGCGCCGAAGAGAAGGATCTGGTCCTTGTCGCTTATGAGAAGAGAGCCGTCCGGCGCGATCCTCGGGTCGCGGGGCATATAAAAATAAAAATCGCTCGTCCCTTCGTCGGAGATGGCCAGGACCTCCGTCGGCGTGACGACGCGCCCGGCGTGAGTTGCCTTCGGCTTGGCGGGGTTCTCGATGATCTGGGCCCAGCCGCCGGCCGCGAGGCTTAGGAAGAGGAGCAGGGTCGCGGCGACGCTCAGCAGCAGTCGCTGACGATCGCGCGACACGGCGCCCTCCTTCATTTCACCAGCCAGGTCACGGCATATCGTTTGACGTACTGATAGCCGTCTTTGTCCTCTTCGAGGGCGTAATATTTGCCTTTCAAGATCTCGACTCCGGAGGGCTTGAGCGGGACGCGGCCGATGAACCGTCCGTCGGCGTCGAAGATGTCGTGGATGAATCTGCCCCCGTCGGCTTTCTCCCAAGTCTGAACGAAGAGATGGCCGAGGTCGCTCAGGAAGAACCGGGTATAGGCCGAGTGGTTCTTGGGGAAATCGAAATCGGCCGTCATTCCCGGAGGGACGTCCTTCTCCCGCTCGGCCTTCTCCTCGGCGCCGACGGCCACGGGATCGTACTCCCGCACGATCTTCTTGAAGACCTTGTGGTCCCGAGGGCCGTAGAATTGGACCTCGTAGGTCTCCGGATATCCGTAGATGAAGTTGTCGGACCGGTCGACCTGGAAGTAGCTGATCGGCAGGAAGGCCCGGACCTTGCTCCCCCTGCCCGCCGGAGCGGGCGTTCGGCCTATGACGGCCAGGACGGACGCGTCCGGGGCCAGCTTTTTCGTCGCGTAGCTCGAGTCGTCGACGTCGATGATGAGCTCGGTGACATAGATATTGCCCCTCGAATCGACCCGGCCGCGGAGGGGCATGATATCCTTGAGAGACTGGTGGCGGAGGAATGTTCCGTCCATTTTGAAGTATGTCATCCGTCGCGTTTGCTGCTGGACGGCCAGCTCGCCCGCCGTCCGGTTGAAGGACAGCGTCATGGGCGACTCGAGCTCGCCCGGTCCCTGGCCCTTCCGGCCGATGGTCCTGAGGGGCTTGCCCGAGGCATCGAAAACCTTGATCTGGGCGTTCTGCTGATCGAGGACGTAGATGGCGCCGGCGTCGTCGACGATGAAATGCCGGACCTGGCCGAAGGCGTCTTCCCCCCGGGCGTCAGGACCGCCGATCGAGAGGTCTTCCTTCAGCTCGAGGATGGGTGTCTTGGAAAGCGGTTCCTTGGGATTCTTGACGACGGTGACGTCGCCTTCCTTGACGACCGTGCCCTTCCATTGAGCTTGGGCCGAGGCCGTCAGCGCGGCCGCGAAGACCTCGGTGTTGCCCTCGGTCTTCACGGAAACGTTGGAGACGCCGACGCGGACGCCGTTGATCGTTTCGATATTCTGCGCGACGAGCGGGGCGGCGAGCGCCGCCGCGAGGGCCAACGGCGCCGCGATCAGGATGAAGGAACGAAGACTCGGTCTATTCATGGCCGCCTCCCCGTCCAGCGGCTACTGGACGATGCTGACCTTGGTGTCGTGGGCCAGGGTGATGTGGCCCTCGATGATCACGTTGTCGCCGGCGGAGACACCCCAGCCCGGCTCTTTGCCCGGCAGGACCTCGGCGAAGCGCTCGTTCTCGAGGCCGACCTCGATGTAGCGCCACTTGGCGACGTCGCCCTCGACGGCGAAGACGAGCTTGCGGCCGCCGCGGACGAGGATGGCCTGCTGGGGCACGAGGAGCCGGCCGGTGAAGATCTCGGTCGGGAACTCGACCTCGGCGTGCATGCCGGGCTTGATCTCCTCGGACAGGTTGTCCATGGCGACATAGACGCCGCAGGTCTTGTCCGTGGCGTCGATGACCGGGCTCACGGCCTCGATGCGCCCGGTGAAGGTCCGGCCAGGGAAGGCGCTGAAGCGGAGATCGACCTCGCGGCCGGCGATGACCTTGCCGACCTCGCTCTCGAGGACCTTGGCCTTGACCTTGATGCGGCTGATATCGACAAGGGTGAAGAG
>CAYOYQ010000280.1:0-3149 GCA_964408215.1 uncultured Eubacteriales bacterium | reverse complement strand
CCCCGCCCCGCATCGCGCCCGCGGCCGCCGCCGGGGCAGGGGCCGCCGCGCCGGGGCCCTCGCGCAGGTTCCAATAGACCCGGTTGAGCCCGGCGTCGCGCGTGATGAAGGGCGCGGCCACCTCGCGGCCGGCCTTGTCCTTGATGGCCAGCCGGACCTTGCCCCCGGTCGCCGACGCGTTGAGGTAATAACTGACGGCCGCGCCGAAGGGCGAGTTCGTCCCGGCGTAGCCCGTGTCGCTGTAGTTGTCGACCGTCGTCCGGTAGGAGAAGAGCGCCGCGTCCTTGACGTCGAACAGTATCGCCTCGGATTTGGCCGCCTCGGCTGTCAGCGTTTCGAGGGGCCGGATGTCGTCGATGATCCAGACGCCCCGGCCGTGCGTGCCGATGATGAGATCGTGCTCGCGCGGGTGGATCTGGATGTCGCGGACGGCCACGGTCGGGAAATCGCCTTTGTAGGGGATCCACTTGCGGCCGCCGTCGGCGCTCACGAACAGGCCGAACTCGCTGCCAACGAAGAGAAGGTCCCGGTTGAGCGGGCTCTCCCGGATCGTGTGGAGATAGCCGTAGTCCGGCAGGTCGCCGCGGAGCGAGGTCCAGGTCTGGCCGAAGTCCTCGGTCTTGAAGACGTAAGGCCGGTAGTCGTCGACCTGGTGGCGTGAAACGGTGAGATACACGCCGCCCTCGATGTGGTGCGAGGCCTCGATCCTCGTCACCCAGTTATCGCCCGGCCCGAAGCCCTTGACGTTGGCCGTCACGTTCGTCCAGCTCGCCCCGCCGTCGCGCGTCACCTGGACCTGGCCGTCGTCCGTGCCGACCCAGAGGACGCCCTGTTTGAGCGGCGACTCGGTGATGGTCAGGATGGTGCAGTGGTTCTCGGCCCCGGTGTTGTCGACGGTCAGGCCGCCCGAGTCCTTGAGCTTGGCCGGGTCGTTGGTCGTCAGGTCCGGGCTGGCCTTCGTCCACGAGGACCCCCGGTCGGTCGATTTGAACAGGAAGTTGCCGCCGAAATAGAGCACGTTGCGGTCGTGCGGCGAGAGGTAGATGGGCGAATCCCAATTGAACCGGTAGGGCGGCTCGGCGAGCGGCGGCTCGGGCCGGACGCGCACCGACTCGCCGGTCTTGAGGTTGTGGCGCTCGATGCCCCCCATCTGGAGGTTGCGGAACATGACCCACCACTCGACGGGATCGAACTGGGCGTAGTAGCCGTCGCCGCCGCCGGTCGGGACCCAGTGCGAGTTGAAGATGCCGGCCCGCTCGCGCGTGTTGGAGGGGCCGAGCCAGTTGCCGTTGTCCTGGAGGCCGACGTCGATGTAGTAGGGGTCGCGCATGTCGACGCCGATGTTGTAGACCTCGGCCCAGGGCGCCGCGGCGACCCCGAGGGCCTTCCTCCCGCCGTCCCAGGAGATGTCGATGCCGCCGTCGTTGCCGCTGATGACATGCTTCGGGTTGTGCGGGTCGACCCAGACGGCGTGGTGGTCCGGGTGGGCTCCGGCGAAGACCTGGGTGAAGGTCTTGCCGGCGTCGCGGCTGACGAAGCACGAGCCCGAATAAACGTAGACGACGAGGTCGCTCGTCGGATCGACGGTCAGGCGGCTGTAATAGAAGGGCCGGAAATTGACCCGGTCGTAGGTCGCCGCGTCCGAGGCCCGCCGCCAGGTCGACCCCTTGTCCTCGGAGCGGAAGAGGCCGCGCTTATCCCCTTCGGCCTCGATCAGGGCGTAGACGACGCCCGGATTAGACCGCGAGACACCCAAGCCGATGCGGCCGTAGGGCCCCGCGGGCAGGCCGTCCTTGGCCGCGGTCCAGGTCTCGCCGCCGTCGGTCGATCGATAGACGGCGCTCCCCGCGCCGCCGCTTCGGAAGAAGTACGGCCAGCGTCGATGTTCCCACATGCCGGCATAGAGGATCTTCGAGTTCGAGGGGTCGATGGCCAGGTCGCAGGCGCCCGTCTCCGGGTTGACGTAGAGGACCTTCTTCCAGGTCCTGCCGCCGTCGAGCGTGCGGTAAACGCCGCGCTCCTCGTTCGGGCCCCAGAGATGGCCTTGCGCCGCGACATGGACGATGTCGGGGTTGGCCGGGTCGATGACGATGCGGCTGATGAAGCGCGTCGCGGCCAGGCCCATGTTCTTCCAGGTCTTGCCCGCGTCCTCGGACTTGTAGACGCCGTCGCCGGGGGCCACGGAGTTGCGGGCCGTGGCCTCGCCCGTTCCGACCCAGACGATGTCGGGGTGGCTCGCGGAAACCGCCACCGCCCCGACCGAGACCGTCGCTTCCTTGTGGAAGGACGGCGCCCAATTGAGGCCGGCGTCCTCCGTCTTCCACAGGCCGCTCGGGCCGACCGCGGCGTAGATCGTCGAGACGTCGTTCTCCGGGACGGCGAAGTCGACCGTCCGGCCGCCCATGTTGGCCGGCCCGATGTTGCGGACCTTGAGGCCCTTGACCGCCGCGGCGTAGTCGAAGGCGGTGGCTTTCGCGGCCGGCGCCGCGGCGGCCTTTTTCGCCTGGGCCAGGCCGGGCCCGGCGGCGAGCAGCGGCAGGGCGACGAGGGACAAAGCGGGGAGCCTGAGGATTTTCGGAAGACGCACGGCGACCTCCTTCGAGCGAACTGTTTAGCCCTGCTTATACCAAACAACAGTGAGCCCGTCAAAGGCGGAGACACCGAAGACACTCCCGACACGAGAACTGCGAACGGGTGGCACGGGGTTGTCTCCGCCCGCCCGAGGCGGAAGGGGTTCCCCACGGGGAGCTTTCTCAAGATATTTCCCAGATGCGCCGCTCCGAGTCGCTCCGCGACGCATCTGGTCCTCCGCTTCGCTCCGGGTAGGCCGACGGGACAGGACCCGTTCGTCTTGAGTGGCGGAGAGGGTCGAAGGTGTCGCCAGCTAAACGCATCCCGGCTTGTTCCGGAGGGGGCTTCTGCTTATAATGAGCGGCGATATGCGCCGCCGGGCGTCCGCCGCGAAAGGACGATAGCCATGCACCTTCAGCTCGTCGACTGGATCATCGTCGCCGTCATCCTGTTCATCTGCTTCGCCCCGGCCCTGATCTACCGCAAGCGGTCGGGCCAGAACACGGCCGAGTTCTTCGCCTCGGGCCGGGCCGTGCCCTGGTGGCTGGCGGGCCTGTCCATGGTCGCCACGACCTTCT
>CAYOYQ010000279.1:773-3160 GCA_964408215.1 uncultured Eubacteriales bacterium | reverse complement strand
CCGGCGCACCCGAGGATGCCCCAACCGACCTTGCGTTCCATCGTCGCGCCTCCTCTTTCCATTATGAGGCCGGAGGCGCCCCGGCGCAATCCCTTGATTCGCGGCCCGACCCTGGATGATACTGGTGGGGACATGTACCCGGTACGTGTCCCCGCTTTAGGAGGAACGAATGGCCGACAACATGGACCGCAGGGAGTTCCTGAAGCTGAGCGGCGGGGCCTCGGCCGGCGCGTTCCTGGCCAATTTCCGCTCCGACGAGACGCTATTTTCCCAGCCCCGGCCGAAAGAAGGGCCCGTCCGGATCGGCGTCATCGGCACCGGCAACCGGGGCCGGTCGCTTCTCGGGAACCTGCTCCTCATGCCGGGCCTCGAGTTCCCGGCGCTTTGCGACATCGACCTCGCGGCGCTCGGCCAGGCCCAGGACATGGTCGTTAAGGCCGGGCGGCCCAAACCCGAAGGATATTCGGAAGGGCCCGAGGACTTCCAGCGTTTGCTGTGGCGCGACGACATCGACGCCGTCGTCATCGCTTCGTCGTGGGACTGGCATACCCCCATGGCCGTCTGCGCGATGCAGAACAAGAAGTACGCCGCGGTCGAGGTGCCGGCGGCGATGACCTTCGAGGAATGCTGGGAGCTCGTCGACACGTACGAAGCGACCGGCGTCCCCTGCATGATGCTCGAGAACTGGAGCTTCCGCCAGGACAACCTGGCCCTGCTCAACATGGTCCGCAAGGGACTTTTCGGCGAGATCGTCCACGTCCAGTGCTCGCACACCCACGACTGCATCGACCATTGGTTCTTCAATCCCGAAGGGCACATGCGCTGGGGCGGGCGCTACCTCATCGATCACAACCGCTCCCAGTATCCGACGCACGCGGTCGGCCCGGTCTGGCCGTGGATGGACCTCGGGTGCGGCGATTACTTCGACACGGCCGTGACCATGGTCAACCGCCAGCTCGGGATCAACGACTATTTCAAGCGCAAGTTCGGGGAGAAGCATCCCTACGCCAAGGCCGAGTTCGCCCAGGGCGACGTGGTCACGACACTGATCAAGACGAAGAAAGGCAACACGATCTTCGTCAAGTACGACATGCAGCTGCCGCGCCCCTACGACAATCAATGGGAGCTTCAGGGGACGCGCGGCATCTACAACGAGCAGCGGGGCGCCCTCTATCTCGTCGACCGCAGCCCCGAGTATCACCAGTGGGAGCCGTTCCCGCCCTACATGGAAAAGCACGACCACCTCTGGTGGCGCAAGATGAAGGCGGAGGCCGAGGCGGGCGGCCACGGCGGGACGGATTACCTCGAGCTGGCTCTGTTCGTCGAGGCCGTGCGCAAGAGGACGCAGCCGCCGATCGACGTCTACGACTCGGTGCTCATGAGCGCGGTCATCCCGCTCTCGGAGAAATCGATCGCGGCCGGCGCCGTCCCGGTCGAATGTCCCGACTTCACGCGAGGGAAGTGGAAGACGAAGAAGCCGTCCTTCGGCGTCGAGGGCTAGGCGTCCGGCTCACTCGAACTCCGCGGCCCTTAGCCGCGGGATCCACTTGGGGACCTTCCGCTGGTAAGCCCGGTAGGCGTCCCCGTGCTTGCGCCTGAGGAATCCTTCCTCATAAGTGGCGATGACATCGTAGAACGCCAGGATCCCTCCGAGAAGCGCCGCGCTCGCCAGAGACAGGGTCGCGACCACGAGCGAAACGTAGAAGAGGATGGCGGCGAGATAAAGGGGGTGCCGGACCCGGGCGAAGGGCCCCTCCCGGACGAGGCGCCCCTCGCGGCGGACCTCGTCGGAGACGACGAGGTGCGCCTTGCGGGCGAGCGCGAGGGCCCCCAGGAAGAGAACGCCCGCACACACCAGACGGAAGACGAGGGGAAGGATCGAGGCCCCAAGGGTCGAGAACCCGAGGACGAACGAATCGAGGATCCAGACGGCCAGGAACACCGCGAGGAGGACGAGCTGCCCGAGGTCTCCCCGGGGATGCTCGCCCTCCCTGCCGAAACGGGGGCGAGCTGGGCTTGGTTGTGTCGCGCTCATATCCGCCTCCCTGCTCTCAGACGCGGAGAGGCCTATTTTATTGCCGCGGGGGGCTGATCTCCGGCCTAGGCCGTTCCTCGCCTCGACCCGTGCGTTCCCTATATTATAATAGGGCGCGCCGAGGCAATAAAACCGCCGCGGCCACGTCATCAAGAGGTGGAAGGATTGAAAGGACCGCAGCGGCGATGAGCGGCTTGACCGATTTCGTTAGGGACAGGCGGGAGGCCCTGGTGGGCTACGTCCGCCGCCGCCTCGACGACGCGGCCAACGAGGACGCCGAGGACATCGTCCAGGACGTCATCCTCGGGCTCTTCGACAGGGCGGACCCGACCGTCCCCATCCAGGACCTCGC
>CAYOYQ010000279.1:0-763 GCA_964408215.1 uncultured Eubacteriales bacterium | reverse complement strand
GGAAGCGCGAGACGCTGCCTCTCCTGGAGGACGTCCTGGAGTCCGGGGACGACCCGCTCCGCGAGCTCGAGCGCCGGGAGACCCTGGAGACGGTCTTTGACGCCATGGACGGCCTGGCCGACGAGGAGAAGGCCGTCGTGCTGGCCACGGAGATCGAAGGCCGGACGTTCAAGGAGCTGGCCGCGGATTGGGACGTCCCCATCGGGACCCTTTTGGCCCGCAAGAGCCGGGCCCTGGGAAAGATCAGGAAACGACTGACCGGTCGGACGGATACAGCGCAAGGAGTCGAACCATGAACATTCGCAGCCATCTTCACGAGCCGGGGCTCGCCTCCCGGCACGGGCGGAGCGCCCTCAGGATCGTGGGCCTGACCCTGGGCGGGGTCGCGTTCGCCGTCTTCTTCGCCTTTCTCTTCGGGATCGTCGTCAAGCTCCTCTGGAACTGGCTGATGCCGGCCCTCTTCGGCCTAGGGGTCATTACCTTTTGGCAGGCCTTCGGTATCGTCCTTCTGGCCAAGATCCTGTTCGGCGGCCACGGGCACCACTCCTCGTTCCACGAGAAGCGGCACAGAAAGCTCGCCGGCGCGGGAGAGGATGATCCCGACGCCGGCCCCATCCCCGGCGACGGCCGGAGATGGCGCCATTTCCGCGAGTTCTGGCGGGACGAGGGGAAGGCGGCCTTCGAGGCCTACATCAAGAAGGTGGAGCCCTGATCAGACCTTCCGCAGCTTCCTGACGAAGGCCGGGTCGACATCGCAGCCGAG
>CAYOYQ010000278.1:0-3162 GCA_964408215.1 uncultured Eubacteriales bacterium | reverse complement strand
GCAGCGGCCCGCGGACGTCAGGTAGGAGAAATGGGCCTTTTTATATCCGCGGGCCTTCGCATCTGCCGATGATGCGTAGAGGGCCCGGAGACCGTCGAAAAGCCCGAGATAGGTCAGGGGGATGCTGAACACCGTCTCGGCCGGCGGCTCGAGCCCGGAGGCCACGACCCGGGCGAACCGCTCGAGGCCGCGAATAGCGGCGCAGCCCACGGAGCGCCCCGCTTCCGCCGAGGCGTGGAGGACGTCGAAGACGAGGCTGGTCTTGCCGCTGCCGGAGACGCCCGTGACGGCCGTCAGGACGCCGGTCGGGAGGACGATGTCGATCCCGCGGAGGTTGTTGGCCCGCGCCCCCGCGATCTCGAGCGGCGGTCCCGGCTTGGCCGGCAGGGGACCTGGCCGGCTCGTCCGGCCGGCGAGATAGGGCCCGGTCACCGAGGCCGTCGAGCGCTCGATCTCGGCCGGCGGCCCCTCGGCCACGATGAGGCCGCCGCCGCGGCCCGCGCCCGGTCCGATGTCGATGACGTGGTCCGCGGCCCGGACGACGTCCAGGTCGTGCTCGACGGCGACGACGGTATTGCCCTCCGCCGTGAGGCCTGCGAAGAGCTCGAGGAGCTTCCCGGTGTCGCGCGGATGGAGGCCGAGCGTCGGCTCGTCGAGGACGAAGGTGACGCCGGTCAGCCGGACGCCGAGCAGGCCGGCCAGCCGGAGCCGCTGGGCCTCGCCGCCCGAGAGCGTCGCCGAGGTCCGGTCGAGGCGGAGGTAGCCCAGGCCGACATCCCGGATGAGGCCGAGGCGGCGCAGGATCTCGCCGCGCAAGGCCGCCGTCACCGCCGCCGCCCGGGCGTCGAGCGTAGGGCCGGCCGCCCCGCCGTCGGCGAAGAACTCGAGGCTCCGGGCCACCGTCAGCGCGGAGAGCTCGGCGATGTCGAGCCCCCGGTAGGTCACGGCCAGCGAGGCCGGCTTGAGACGCTTCCCGCCGCAGACCGGGCACGGCTCGTCCTTCATCAGTCCCCGCATCGCCTCGCCGCGGTGGTCGGCGTGCTTGCGCTCGTACTCTTCGCTGATCAGCGTGGCCAGGCCTTTCCACGGCCCGCGGAACTTGAAGTCGCCCGAGCGGCGCCCCCGCTCGTAGGACCAGACGATGTCATAGACGCGGTCGCCCGTGCCGCGCCAGGCCAGGTCCCGCTCGGCGTCCGTCAGGGCCGCGTAAGGTTTCATGAAGTCCATCCCCGCGGCTCCGCCCGCCGCCTCGAGCGCGGCGACGAACTGCCCGTGGGGGTCGCCGTAGAAACGGCCCGTCCTCGTCCCGTCCATCGCGCCCGCGAGGAGGGACTTGGCCGGGTCCGTGATCAGCCGCTCCGGGTCGGCCACGGTGACCGTCCCCAGGCCCTTGCAGGCCGGGCAGGCGCCCTGCTCGTGGTTGAAGGAGAACATCGAAGCCGTATGCGGACGGCCGCGGAGCTCCGGCGGGGACGTCCCGGCCCGCGAGTAGAGGAGCCGGTAATGGTCGTGGACCTCGGTCAGCGTCCCGACCGTCGAGCGGGGATTGGCCGTGGCGGTCCGCCCGGCCACGGCGACGGGCGGGGTCAGGCCGCGGGCGGCGGCGAAGTCGGCCCGGCCGCCCTTGTCGATGAGGGCCCGGACGTAGGCCGAGAAGCTTTCGATGTAGCGCTCGCGGGCCGCCGCGAACAGGGTGTCGAAGACGAGCGACGTCTTGCCGCCGCCCGACGGTCCGCAGACGGCCGTGAACCTGCGGAAGGGAATGCGGACGTCGACCGAGCGGAGGTTGTGGGTGGTAACGCCCTCGAGGACGAGCGGGCCGTCCGCGTCCGCGCGCCCGGGCTCCTTGCCGCCGGCCGCCGTGAGGCCGGCGAGCTCGCCCCGCAGGGCCCGGCCGGTGAGCGACGCGGCGCAGGCGGCGATCTCGTCCGGCGCGCCGCAGGCGACGACGCGCCCGCCCTCATCGCCGCTCCCTGGACCGAGGTCCACGACGCGGTCGGCCGCCCGGATGACATCGGGATGGTGCTCGATGGCGATGACGGTCCGGCCGAGATCGATGAGGCGCTGGAGGGCCGCGATGAGGGTCTCGACGTCGGCCCGGTGGAGGCCGGTCGTCGGTTCTTCGAGGATGTAAAGGACCGGCCCCCGGGCGGACCGGCCCATCTCCGAGGCCAGCTTGACCCGTTGGGCCTCGCCGCCCGAGAGCGTCGCCGAGCTCTGGCCCAGCTTGAGGTAGCCGAGGCCGAGGCGCTTCAACACTTCGAGCTCGGCCGCGAGACGGGGCGCCCCGGCGTAGAACTCGGCCGCCTCCTCGACGCTCATCTCCAGGACGTCGTGGATGCTGCGGCCGCGGTCGCGCACGGCCAGCGTCTCGTCGTTGAAGCGGCGGCCCTCGCAGTCCGGGCAGATGACGTCGACGTCGCCGAGGAAGTGCATGCCGATCCGCAGCAGCCCGGCGCCCTGGCAGGTCTCGCATCGGCCTCCGGCGACGTTGAAGGAGAAGCGGCCCTTGCCGAAACCCCGGGCCTTCGCTTCGGGCAGCGCGGCGAAGAGGTCCCGGATGCGGTCCGCGATCCCCGTGTAGGTCGCGGGATTGGACCGGGGCGTCCGCCCGATCGGGGACTGGTCGACGACGACGACGCGGCCGACCGGCCCTTCGGCCTGGATCCCGCCGGCGTCGGCTCCCGGCCCGAGGCGGCCCGACCGGAGGCGCTCGGCCAGGACGTGGCGGACGAGCGTGGACTTGCCGGCGCCCGAGACGCCGGTGACAACGTTGAGCGCGCCGAGGAGGAACTCGGCATCGATGCTTTTCAGGTTGTGAAGGCGGGCGCCGCGGACGACGAGACGGCCCGCTCCGGCCCGGACCTCGGAACGGAGCGCCGGCACGCGGGCGCCGGCCAGGAAGTCGCGGGTCGGGCTGAGCCCCGGAGGAAGGCCGGTCAACCCGGCCGCCGGTCCCTGGTAGAGGACCCGGCCGCCCGCCGCGCCGGGGCCCGGGCCGAGGTCGACGATGTGGTCGGCCGCCCGCATGACGTCCTCGTCGTGCTCGACGACGAGGACCGTGTTGCCGTTGTCCCGGAGCTCGCGGACGAGCTCGAGCAGGCGGGCGGTGTCGGCCGGATGGAGCCCGGCCGTCGGCTCGTCGAGGACGTAGAGGACGCC
>CAYOYQ010000277.1:0-3168 GCA_964408215.1 uncultured Eubacteriales bacterium | reverse complement strand
CAGGTTGAGGGCCTCGAGGGCGACGCCGCCGGTCAGGCTGCCGTCGCCGACGACGGCGACGACGTGGTGGCCCTCGCCGGCCTTGTCCCGGGCCACGGCCATACCCAGGGCGGCGGAGAGCGCCGTCGAGGCGTGGCCCGTATTGTAGATGTCGTGCTCGCTCTCCTCGCGGCAGGGGAAGCCGAGGAGGCCGCCGCACTTCCTGAGGCCGGCGAAGCTCGCCTTGCGGCCGGTCAGGATCTTGTGGGTGTAGCATTGGTGGCCGACGTCCCAGACGATCCTGTCCCGGGGCGAGTCGAAGGCCAGGTGGAGGGCCAGGGTCAGCTCGACGGCGCCCAGGTTCGAGGCCAGGTGCCCGCCGTTCTTGGCCACCGTCTCCAGGATGAGGGCCCGGACCTCCATGGCCAGCCGCGAGAGCTCCTCCGGCGTGAGCTGGCGCAGGTCGGCGGGCCCGCGGATCTTGTCCAGGATCTTGGCCATGACGTCCTCCGGGGCTCAGGCGTCGCCGCCCTCGTCCTCCTTGTCATCGCCGGCGCCGGCCTCGTCGGCCCCGAACTCCTCGGTCCGCAGGTTCCCCTTCTCGTCCTTGAGCAGGATCTCGACCTTGCGCTCGGCCTTGTCCAGCTCGCTTTTCAGGAACCGCGACATCTTGACGCCCTTCTCGAAGAGGGCCAGCGATTCGTTGAGCGAGAGGCCGCCCTTCTCGAGCTTGCCCACGATCGCCTCCAGCTCGGCCAGGGCCTTTTCGAAGGTCAGGTTGGTCATTCGCCCTCCTTGAGGAACCGGGATTCGATGGGCTTCTTGCGGTCGACGGACTCGACCCGGGCGCCGAACTCGCCCTTGAGGAAGGCCACGTCCACGGACTCGCCCGGGGCGACGTCCTCGATCCGGGAGGCCGCGCGAAGGCCGCCTTCTTTCCAGACGACGGCGTAGCCCTTCTTCAGGGGCGCGAGCGGGCTGAGGGCGTCGAGGGCGGCGCCGAGGCGTTCCCATGCGGACTTGCCCTCGGCGACCGTGCGGCGGGCCATGTTCTTGAGGCGCTCCGCCGCGACCAGCGCCGCGCCTTTCTGCTCGGCGATCCGCTGGCCCTCGGCCCGCAGGACCATCCGGCCGCGCGTCTCGAGCTCGTCGACCCGGCGGCCGAGGTTGGCCAGCCGGACCTCGAAGTTCCGGAAGATGCGGTGCTGGGCCAGGTCGGCGACCTCCGCGCGGCGGTTCTGGATGCCGTAGCGCAGGAGCTCGCCGAGCCGCCGCCGCGCGGAGTCGATCCGCTCGGCGAAGGCCTCTTCTTTCTCGATGACCATCTCGGCGGCCGCGGACGGCGTCGAGGCCCGGACGTCGGCGACGAAGTCGGCGATGGTGAAATCGACCTCGTGCCCGACGGCCGAGATGACCGGCACCGGGGAGCGGGCGATGGCCCGGGCCACCGGCTCCTCGTTGAAGGCCCAGAGGTCCTCGATCGAGCCGCCGCCGCGGCCGACGATGAGGACGTCGATCCCTGGCCGGGCGCCGAGCGCGTCGATGCCCTCGACGATCTCGGCCGCCGCGCCCTCGCCCTGGACGCGGGCGGGGTAGATGATGATGTGGAGCTTGGTGTAGCGGCGCTCGAGGACGCGCAGGATGTCGCGGATGGCCGCGCCGGTCGGCGAGGTCACGATGCCGATCGTCTTGGGTCGGAGCGGGAGCTTCTTCTTGCGGCCGTCTTCGAACAGGCCCTCGGCCTTGAGCTTGGCCTTGAGCTGTTCGAAGGCGAGCTGCAGGGCCCCCTTGCCCTTGGGCTCGACGAGGTCGACGTAGAGCTGATAGTCGCCGCGGGGCTCGTAGACGCTGACCTTGCCCCGGCAGACGACCTTGAGGCCGTCCTTGAGGTCGAAAGCGACCTTGCGGGCCGTCGACTGCCACATGACGGCCTTGATGACGGCTCTCTCGTCCTTGAGGCTGAAAAAGAGGTGGCCCGACGCGGCCCGCTTGTAGCCCGAGACCTCACCCTCGACCCAGACCCGGGGCAGGGCGGTCTCGAGGGCCGTCTTGACGACCTCGGTGACCTCGGAGACCGTGTAAACGCGGTCCTTGACGACCAGACCTTCAATCTTCGTGGTGTCCATCCTCCGCCAGGACCTCTCGCGTGATCGACAGGGCCTTGCCGGTCTTCGCGTCGACTTTGACGAAGACGCCGGACAGGAACAGGCCGTCGCGGGACGGCTCGAAGCGCTGCGGCCGCGAGGTCAAGAACCTCCGCAGGGCCTGCTCGCGGGCGATGCCGATGACCGAGTTGCGGCCGCCCGTCATGCCCGCGTCGGTGATGTAGGCGGTCCCGCCGGGAAGCACCCGCTCGTCGGACGTCGGGACGTGGGTGTGGGTGCCGATGACGGCCGAGACCCGGCCGTCGAGGTACCAGCCCAGGGCCTGCTTCTCGGAGGTCGCCTCGGCGTGGAAATCGATGATAATGACGGGTGTCTCCCCCCGGAGGGCCGCGATCTCCTCGTCGGCCCGCTTGAACGGGCAGTCCAGGGGCTCCATGAACACCCGCCCCTGGAGGTTGAGCACGGCCGCCTTGACCCCGTCGGCCGAGCGGAAGACGTAGGACGAGCGGCCGGGGTTGACCGCCGGATAATTGGCCGGGCGCAGCAGACGAGGCTCGCGCTCGAGATAGGTCAGCGCCTCTTTCTTGTCCCAGATGTGGTTGCCCGAGGTCAGGACGTCGACATGCAGGAACAGGTCTTTGCCGATCTCCTCGGTCATGCCGCTGCCGCCGGCCGCGTTCTCGCCGTTGGCGACGACGAGCGCCGGCCCGTGCTTCTTGATCAAGCCGGGCAGGAACTTGTCCAGGGCCCGGCGCCCCGGCCGGCCGACGATGTCGCCGAGGAAGAGGACGCCGAGCTCACCGGGCATATTCGACCGCCCTCATCTCCCGGATGACGGTGACCTTGATCTGGCCCGGGTAATCGAGCTCGGCTTTGATCTTCGCCGCCGTCTCCTTGGCCAGGAGGGCGGCCCGGTCGTCGGTGACCTTCAGGGCTTCGACGATGATGCGGATCTCCCGGCCGGCCTGGAGGGCGAAGGCCTTGGAGACGCCCTCGAACGACGCGGCGATCTCCTCGAGCTTCTCCAACCGCTGGATGTAGGTCTCCAGCAGCTCGCGCCGGGCCCCGGGCCGGGCGGCCGAGA
>CAYOYQ010000276.1:0-3189 GCA_964408215.1 uncultured Eubacteriales bacterium | reverse complement strand
TCCTTCATGTGCGGCACGAGCGAGCGGGACTGCCAAAAGGCGTCGTAGTCCGGGTGGTCCAGGTTGTAGGTCCAAAACGGGTTCTCGCCCTTGAAATAGAGCTTCTCGGTGTTGGCGAGCGGCCCCATCCTGAGGAAGAAATCGTAGGCGTCGGGGACCCGCGTGAACCTCATCGGCGGCTGGCCGGGAGACCGGTCCGAGGCCCCCGGCCCGCCCCGCCGCGGAGCGAAGAACCGGTAGAAGTTGAAGTTCGCGCCCAGGAAGAAGCACCCGTTGTGGAAGGCGTCGTCGCCATCGGCGATATCCCCGATCGGCGCCTGCGGCGAAGCCGCGACCAGGGCCGGGTGGGCGTTGATCATGGCGAAGGCGGCGAAGAAGCCGTCGTAGGAGACGCCCCAGATGCCCGCCCGGCCGTTGTTGCCCGGCACATTCTTGACCAGCCAGTCGACGGTGTCGTAGGTGTCGGTCGTCTCATCCGTGTCCGTCGGCCCGCTGAATCGGGTCTTGCGGGGAGGGATGTCGTCGAATTCGCCCTCGGACATGTAGCGGCCGCGGACGTCCTGGTAGACGACGATGAACCCCTCGCGTTCGATGATCTCCGAAGGGCCGATGACCGCCCGGTAATTGTCGGGGCCGTACGGCCCGATGGAATAGGGGGTCCGGTCGATCAGGAACGGGTACGTCTGGCTCGTGTCCTTCGGGGCGTAGACGATCGTAAACAGCTTCACCCCGTCCCGCATCGGGATCTGGTATTCGTGCTTGACGTAGTTCGCCTTGGTGTATTCGAGCTGCTTCTTGGCGAGGTCGCTCTGGCCGCGGTCCTGAGGCCAAGCGGCGACGGCGAGGAGCAGGCTCAGGGCGACGGCGGCGATAACGCCCGGCCGCGGGGGCGGGATAAAGCGCCGGCCGCGAGTGGAGAGAGTATTTTTTACGGAGCTCATGGGTTCCTCCCGGCTTGCTTACTTGGCGCCGACAAGAGCCGTCACGAGCAGGGTCACCGGGCCGAGCAGGCCCGACTCCTGGAGCGGCTCGCCTTTCTTCCAGAGGCGCCAGCTGGTGAAGGTGAAGCGCCCGGTCGGGCTCGGCCGGCCCTCTTCGACCCACTTCGGCCAGGACTTGAGCGTGCCGTTGGGATTGCGGTCGCTGTCCTCGGGCAGCTCCTCGTCGCCGAGCATCCGGTTGACCCAGAGATTGGTGACGCCGATCTCGAGCGCGTTGGAGCCTGCCTTCAGGATGTCGGTGACGTCGAGGCGATAGGGCGGCTTCCAGAGAAGCCCGAGGTCTTTGCCGTTGACCTTCACCGCGGCCATGATCCTGACCTGGCCGAGATCGAGATAGACGCGCCTCCCCGCTGAGAGAAGATCACCGGGCACCTCGAAGGTCTTGGCATAGGTCGCCGTCCCCGAGAAGTGCCTGACGCCGGGGTCGGGATGCTCGCTCCAGGAGACGAGCGTGTCGAGCGTCACCTTGTCCGGCGCGCCCCAGTTCGGCGGGAACCGCAGCTCCCAGGGACCGCCGATCTCGAGCGGCGCCGGAAGCGCCGGCGCCTCGGCCCTCAAGGTGCGGCCCGCGGTCGTCTTCAGCTCATAGACTCCCGGTTTTTCCGTCTCGATCACCCAGCCGCCCTTGCCGTCATCTCTCACGCGCGGGCCGGGCTCTTGTCCCGACGGGATCGGGAAGCTGATCGTGTCCGGGTCCTTGCCGATCACGCTGTAGGACATCCCGCCGACCGTGTAGTCCACATCGAGCGTTTTGACGACGCCGTATGCGGGATCGTCGCCCGCGGCCAGGCGCGATACGCCGACGTCGAACTCGCCGGCGTCGAGGAGCGCCTGGAGCTTGGCCGTGACGTCGCGGGTCCGCTTCGGGTCGCCCGGGACGCCGTAGGCCGCCTTGACGATCCGGACCGTCGCCTCGGGCGCCGGCGCGGGGGCGGGCATGACCCTCGAACCGTCGAGGTCCACGCTCACGACGGGACTGCCCTTGCTTTCCGTCGCATATTCCGGCCGGAGGACGACGAACATCGACCCGTAAGGTTCGAACGAGAGCGGGATGCGGAGGGTCATGTCCTGTTCCTCGTAGACGGCCACGGGCTCGATCTCGCCCGTCTCCGGCCGCCAGATCTCCGGCTCGTAGCCCGTCATCCCGAAAGAGCAGACGACCTCTCGTGGCCGGGGGCTGTTGCTGGCTACGAAATAGATCTCCGCGCCAGGCGTGCTCCGATGGATCCACCGGATCCCCGGCGGCCCGTCGAAGTCCTTGCCCACGCCGGCCCCGGCCAAGACCTCTTCCGCCGACTTCCCCCTCAAGACCTTGCCCCGCCCCCAGAGCTCCTCGGCCAGGCGGGCGACCTCGGCGTCGCACTCCGGATAGCCCATCAGGCCCGGAGCCTTGGTCGGCCGCACCGGACCGATGATCGTCGCCCCGGCCGCGGCCAGCTCGACGACCTTCTTCAGCAGGGCCGGCGTCATCGCCGGCGTTTCGGGCAGTACGAGCAGCCGGTAGCGCGTCCCGGCGCCGAGGTCGACGCACCCGGAGTCGACTTTCGCCTTCTCGATCAGCGCCTCGGCCGGAACATCGTCGTAGTCCCAACCGTCGCGCTCGTGCCACTTGTACTCCTGCGGAGACCCCTCGGGCCGCACATAAAGGATGTCCGCGACGAACGTCCCCTGCCTGAGCATGTACTGACACCGGGCGAGATACTCGTGCCACGGCCCGGCCAGCTCCCACCACGTGTTCGTCCGCTCGTAATGCAACCCCCACGGCCCCATGGTCATGCCCGGCTTGTAGTCGAGCCACGGCTGCATGGCATAGCGGTGGAAGACGAACCGGTTGACGCCTTCGGTGAAGGCCCGGTCGCCCAGGGCCTTGATCGACGCCGGGTGCTGGAGCCAACGCTCACGGTCGCCGGCCGTGAAGGCCTCGGCGCCGAGGATCGGCTTGCCGTAGACATGGGCCGCGGAGGCCATCAGCTTCAGCGTCTCCCAGGCCCCGCCGCCGATCCAGAACTCGCCCATGGGCTCGTCTGCCCGCCCCCCGTAGGCGAGGTCGTCGCAGGGCCCGCCGTAGGCCTCGCACGAAAAGCGAAGGCCGTTCCGCCGGGCCAGCTCGGCCATGTGACCGGCGTAGTTCTCGATGACGAGCTCGCTCGCCGTCTGCCGCAGGTCCCAAAGGAAGCGCTCCGAGATC
>CAYOYQ010000275.1:0-3189 GCA_964408215.1 uncultured Eubacteriales bacterium | reverse complement strand
GGGTCAAACCTACTTTTTTCGAAAAAAAGTAGGTTTGACCCTCTCTTGGAGAGCGGGGCTAGTTGCCGGACCGGAGGCAGGCCTTCACGTGCTCGAGGTTCATGCCCATGATCTTCTTGCAGTCCTCGGTCGCTTCCGTGATGGCCAAGCCTTCCTCGAGCAGCTTCCGGGCGGGGACGAGGTCGACCGTGGGGTCCTGGCGATGCATCTTGATGATCATGTAAGCGGCGTTGTTCTTGCCCCAGGCGACTCGAACGGGGCTGCCGAGGCGCTCGGCCTGCCGCGTGTATTCCAGGTAATACTGGAGGGCGGCCACCAGGTCCCCGGCCGCATCACACTCCTCCGCCTTGGCCTTGGCGGCCAGCCAGCGGTCCCAGGAGACCGATTGGACGGTCTCGGAGGCCTGCGCGACCTGCGCCTGCGCCGCGCCCCGGACCGGTCCGGCCGTCGCCGCCACCGCGACGAGCACCGCCAAGCCGAATCCCGCGATCTTTTTCATCTCAGAACTGGGCGTTGATCCCCGCCGCGATAATGCCCTTGTAGCCGACGCCGAGCTCGCCGAAGAACCCGATCTTGCCGCCGAACCGGACGCCCAGCGCGTTCAAATGAAAGGTCGGCAGGGCCTTGGTCGACTTGTCCGTCTCGGCTCCGTTCGTATAGGTTCCGCTGCGGAGCCGGAGGCCGAAGCCGGCTCCCGAGTAGAGCTGGAATCCCGGCCGCATGACCCAGTGGTAGTCGAGCTCGGCCGCGGCGATAGAGTTCCTCTCGATGAAAGGCCCGACGACGGTGCTGCCGCCTTCCAGGACCAGGTCCCCTTTGGATGTGTAGTATCCGAGGGATCCCCCGAACCCGAACCGGGAGTTCGCGGAGTAGTGGTAGGTCAGGAACGGCACTCCGCTGAACTTCATGTCCTGCTTGTAGAAGTTGCCGAGGCTGATGACGACGAGGACGATATCCTCGAAGATGTCCGTGACCTGATCGATCGACAGGAAGCCGTATTGGAAGGAGAGATCGTGCTTCCTAACCTGAGCGAAGCCCGCCGAGGAGAAGAACACTGCGGTGATGATCATCACCAACACGGGTTTCATGAGTCGCTTGCTGATCATCGGCCAACCTCCATGCGCAAACATCTCGACTACCATCGTTTAGTCGGGCCGAGCGTTCGGATATTGAACATTTCGCGGACCAGTGCGGGAAGTCCGATCGTCCTCAGATATTGAATATATCACAGCGCTGGGCCATAATGACAGTACGATGAAGTCCCTGGCCGGGCTCCGGGCGCTCAGCGCCGCGGCGATGATCTTTATCGCGGCCGTCATCTTCCTTTCTTCGGGCCGTCTGGATTTCTGGCAGGGCTGGGTCTTCTTCTGCGTCACGCTGGCCGCCGTTCTCATGTCCTGGTGGCACTTCCGCGGCGACCCCGGGTTCGTCTCCGAGCGGCTCCGCCCGGGACGGGGCATGAAATGGTGGGACAAGGCCTACTATCTCATCGCGACGCCCCTCAACTTCGGGACGATCGTCCTGGCGGCGATCGACGCCGGCCGACGCCATTGGAGCGCGCCTCCCCGGCCCGTTGTCTACGCGCTGTTCCTCGGCGTCTTTCTCCTGGGGCAGGCCCTTTTCATGTGGGCCAAGGCCGTCAACCCCTTCTTCTCGAGCGTCGCCCGGATCCAGGCCGACCGGGGCCAATCGGTTTGCCGCGAAGGTCCCTACCGGTATTGCCGTCACCCCGGCTATCTCGGCGGCCTGATGTTCGGCCTGGCGACGCCGCTCGTCCTCGGCTCCTACTGGGCCCTCATCCCTCAGGGCCTGGCCTCCCTGCTCCTCGTCGCCCGGACCGTCTTCGAGGACCGGATGCTGAAGAGCGACCTGCTCTGGTACGCGGAGTACGCGGAAGCCGTGCGGGCCAAGCTCCTGCCCGGCGTCTGGTGACTTATGATCTTCAACCCCAACTAGGAGAGTGCGCCGTGACCAACGCCCCGTCCTCCCGCGTCACCCGGACCTTCGTGGCCGGGCTCGTCATCCTCTGCGCGATCGCGGCCGTGCGCCTTCCCGCCGCGGCCGCCGTCACCGGCCCGAAAGAGCAATTCGGGTTCGAGATCGGCGACGATTACCAGCTCGTCAACTACAAACAGCTCGTCGCCTACTGGAAGAAGCTCGACGCCCAGTCCGACCGGATGTCCCTCGTCGAGATCGGGCGGAGCGCCGAGGGCCGGACCATGGTCATGGCCGTCATCACCGCCCCGGCGAACCAGGCCCGCCTGGCCCGCTACAAGGACATCGCCAAGCGCCTGGCCCTGGCCCGCGGCCTCTCCGACGCCGACGCCCGCCGCCTCGCCGCCGAGGGCAAGGCCGTCGTCTGGATCGACGGCGGGCTCCACGCGACCGAGATCCTCGGCTCGCAGCAGCTCATCGAGCTCGTCTGGCGCATGGTCAGCCGCAACGACGCCGAGACGCGGCGCATCCTCGACGACGTCATCCTGCTGGCCGTCCCGGTCAATCCCGACGGCCTCGACCTCGTCGCCGACTGGTACATGCGCGAGAAGGAGCCGTCGAAGCGGACGATGAGCGGCGTCCCCGTCCTCTACCAGAAGTACATCGGCCACGACAACAACCGCGACTTCTACATGAACACCCAGCCGGAGACCAAGGCCGTCAGCCGTCAGCTTTACATCGACTGGCACCCCCAGATCCTCTATAACCACCACCAGACCGGGCCGGCCGGGACCGTCCTCTTCGCGCCGCCTTTCCGCGACCCGTTCAACTACGTCTTCGACCCGCTCGTGCCGATGGGCCTCGACCTCGTCTCGGCCTCCATGCATAACCGCTTCGTCACCGAGGGCAAGCCGGGGGCGACCATGCGATCGGGTTCGGGCTATTCGACCTGGTGGAACGGCGGCCTGCGGAGCACGGGCTACTTCCACAACATCATCGGCATCCTGACCGAGGCTATCGGCAACCCCACGCCGGTCGACATCCCCTTCCTCCCCGACCGGCTGCTGCCGAAACAGGATTACCCCTACCCCGTCGCGCCCGGCAAGTGGCACTTCCGTCAGTCCATCGAGTACGCGATCACGGCCGATATGGCCATCCTCGATGTCGCCTCCAAGCACCGCGAGGATTTCCTGTACCGGCGCTACCTCATGGGCCGGCACGCCATCGACCTCGGCAGCAAGGACTCCTGGACGA
>CAYOYQ010000274.1:0-3205 GCA_964408215.1 uncultured Eubacteriales bacterium | reverse complement strand
GTTCGATCCGGTCTCGCCCTCGAGGGCCCTGTTGAGGGCCTTGAACGTGTCGGCGTGGGGGCAGCCGACGCAGAGCTGGGGCGGACGGCCCGCGAGCGGCAGGCCGCTCGGCGCGAGGGCCGGGAGCGGCGGGCGTCCGAGGGCCCGGCGGACGATGTCGGGCGTGAGCTCGCCCGAGGCCGGCAGGGTCCCCGAGAGCTTGCCCAGGACGGTCTTGCCCGGGATGCCGAAAAGGCCCCGGATCCTCTTCTCGATGAACGGATAGCCGTCCTCGAGGACGAGAACGGTATCGACCGCGTCGACGAGCTTGCGGACAAGCCCCTCGGGCAGCGGATAGGTCGAAACCTTGAGGAAGGACGGCCGGGCGGCCTCCCCGGCCAGGGCTTCGCGGAAGTAGTTATAGGCGATCCCGGCCGCGATGACGCCGAGCTTCCGGTCGGTCCCGGAGAGCTCCAGGACGTTGAAGCGGGACTCCTCTCCAAAGCGGGCCATCTCGGCCTGCCGGTCGAGGAGCTGGACGAACCGCCGCCGCGCGTTGACCGGCAAAAGGATCCAATCCTTGGCCGCCCCCTTCTTGAGCGCGTTCTGGGGCCGGGGGCCGGCGGTGGCCACCGCCGAGCGGCTGTGGGCGAGGCGCGTGACCATGCGCATCAGCACGGGCAGCCCGAACCGTTCCGAGACGTCGAAGGCCTCCCGGGCCATGTCGTAAGCTTCCTGGTGGTCGGAGGGCTCGTAGCCGAAGATCTGGGCGAAATCGACGTAATAGCGGCTGTCCTGCTCGTTCTGGGAGCTGTGCATGCCGGGGTCGTCGGCGCTGACGACAAGGAAGCCGCCGTTGGCCCCGGTGATGGCCGAGTTCATGAACGGGTCGGCAGCCACGTTGAGGCCGACATGCTTGAAGGAGACCAGAGCCCGCTTTCCGGCGAAGGACGCGCCGAGGGCTTCCTCGTAGGCGACCTTCTCGTTGACCGACCAGACCGCCTTGAAGCTCCCGGTCTTCTCGGCCAGCCGGACGAGGTGCTCAAGGATCTCGGAAGCGGGAGTGCCGGGATAGGAATAAGCGGCCGACAGGCCGGCGTCGACGGCCCCCAGGGCCACGGCCTCGTCGCCGAGCAGGATTTGACGGGACATGGGCGTTCCTCTTTCCGGTGGATTTAGAGGGACTCAGCATACTCAGAGCGGTCGGAAGGTGTCAAGGCCGCCCGCCGGACTCGGTCGTCCTTTAATCTGACAATTCCTATAAAAGCATGTTGAAATAGCCGGGATGGTGCTATAGAATGATGGGATAAGGAGCTCGCCATGATCAGGCTGTCGACCAAAGGCCGCTACGGGACGCGGCTGATGCTCAACCTGGCCCGCCACTACGGGAACAGCACCCGGGCCGTCATCCTCAAGCACATCTCCGAGGACGAGCGCATCTCCATCCGCTACCTCGAACAGATCATCATCCCCCTCAAGATCAACAGGCTGGTCAAGAGCATCCGCGGGGCCGGCGGCGGCTACACCCTGGCCCGCAGGCCCGAGGACATCAAGCTCAGCGAGATCCTCCAGGCCCTCGAAGGCAACTGCTGCCTCGTCGAATGCCTCGAGGACGGGACCTACTGTGAATTCGTCGAGACATGCCCGACGTTCGAGATCTGGAAGGGCGCGACGGATCTCCTGAAGGGCTATTTCGACAACCTCACCCTCAAGGACGTCCTGATCAAGGCCGAGAAGAAGGCGAAGAAGGTCAAACCTTCTCGAGCCCGCTGAAAAAGGCCGGCCAGAACGGGTCCTGGTCCGGGACCGCGAGCGGTTCGACCCGTCCGTCAGCCCGGCGCAAGACGCGGCGGCGCCGGTCGCGGAGGACCTTCCCGATGACGGAGGCGGCGATGCGCTTCCGTTTGAGCCGGGCCAGGACGCCGGCGCTCGACCGCGGCCGGACCGTGACGAGGAGGCTTCCCTCGGCGATGGCCCGGACCGGGTCGATCGCGAACGCCTCGCAGACCATCCGCACTTCGTCCGGCATGACGAACAGGCCTTCGTCGGCCTCCATGCCGACGCCGCTCGCCGCGGCGATCTCGGCCAGGCCGCCGATGACCCCGCCCTCGGTCGCGTCGTGCATGGCCGTGACCCCGCCCGCGGCCTTGGCCGTGAGGGCGTCCTCGACGACGGTGATGGCCTGCGTCAGCCCCTTGGCCCGCTCGACCAGGGCGGCCGGGTAACGGGCCAGGAGCTCCTCCTCCCGGAGGACCGCGAGGAGCCCGGCCGTCTCGATCGCCGGGCCCTTCGTCAGGATGATCTCGTCGCCCGGGCGGGCCCCGGCCGGGGTGACGTACTCCCCTTTCCGGGCCAGGCCGAAGACGGTGATGCCGCCGATCGTCGGCGCGGTGAAGCCGGGATAGAACCCGGTGTGGCCGCCGACGATGGCGATGCCGAGGTCGCGCGCCGTCCGATGGATGGCGTCGACAAGAAGGCCGATCGCCCCGGCCTCCGTCTCCGGAGGCAAGAGGAGCGTGTAGGTCAGGTAGCGGGGCCGGACTCCCGTCACGGCGACGTCGCTCGCGCCGATGTGAACGGTGAAGCGGCCGAAGGTCTCGAGGGGCAGCCGGGGCATCGTGAAGATCGGGTCCTCGGCGACGACCAGGACCCGGCCGCCGCCGAGGTCGACGACCCCGGCGTCGACGCCGGTGAGGGGCGGGACGAGAACGCTCCGGTCCCGCCGGCCGAACTTGCCGGCGATGAGCGAACGGAAGACGGCCTCGTCGATCTTGCCGATCTTCATCGCCTTCGTCTCCGCGTCAGGCGACGAGCCCGGCTCTGCGTTCCGCGGCCTCGATGGTGTTCATCATCAGCATGGTCACGGTCATCGGTCCGACGCCCCCCGGCACCGGGGTGATGGCCGAGGCCTTCTCCTTGATAGGCTCGAAATCGCAGTCGCCGACGAGGCGGAAGCCCTTGGCCGCGGCCGGGTCCGCGACCCGGTTGACGCCGACGTCGATGACGACGCAGCCGTCCGGGACCATTTCGGCCTTGATCGCCCGGGGCACGCCCATCGCGGCGACGAGGATATCGGCCTGGAGGGTGAACTTGCGGACGTCCGGCGTCGCCGTGTGGCAGACCGTGACCGTGGCGTTGGCGCCCTTGCGCTTCTGGATGAGCATGGCCGCCAGCGGCTTGCCGACGATGTTGCTCCGGCCGCAGATGACGACGTGCTTGCCGTCCG
>CAYOYQ010000273.1:0-3208 GCA_964408215.1 uncultured Eubacteriales bacterium | reverse complement strand
GGAGCATGACCGGGCCTTGGACCCAGCTCGTCAGCTTGTAGACCTCGATGCCCTTATAGGTCGTCATGACGGGCTCCTCAATGCGGACCTTCCAGGCGCCGAGGTCCTCCATGGTGATGAGACCGCCCTGTTCCTTCGAGCCGCGGACGAACTCGCGGCCGAGGTCGCCCTTGTAAAACCGGTCATAGGCCGCGTAGATCGCGTCCTTGCGGCCTTTCCCCGCGGCCAGGGCCTGCCTCTCCGCTTCGACGAGCTTCCCGAGCGTTGCGAGAAGGTCGGCCTGGCGGAAGATCTCGCCCGGCCGCGGCGCTTCGCTCTCTTCGCCGAGGTGAGGCAGCAGGACGGCCTTCGAATACGGCCAGGCCTTGATCCTGTCCTTGTCCTTCTCGATGCGGACGCTCGTCTCCTTGTCCATCGGATAGCCCTCGGCCAGCTTCATGGCCGGGGCCAGGACCTCGGCCAGGCTCATCGTGCCGTATTCGGCAAGCATGGTCAGCAGACCCCCGGGGGTCCCCGGGGTCACGGCCGAGAGAGGCCCGTACTCGGGCGGATAGGCGAAGCCCTTGGCTTTGTAGAACTCCGGCGTCGCGCCCGTGGGGGCGACGCCGAGTGCGTTGATGGCGATGACCCGGCCCGTCTTCGGGTTGTAGATGAGGGCTTGGGTCTCACCGCCCCAGCTGAGAACGTCGTACATCGTGCAGACCGCGCCGAGCATGGCGCAG
Source organism: uncultured Eubacteriales bacterium (assembly GCA_964408215.1). GTDB lineage: Bacteria > Acidobacteriota > Aminicenantia > Aminicenantales > Saccharicenantaceae > RBG-16-66-30. Next base: position 2,486 of record CAYOYQ010000273.1, on the reverse strand, counting down.
GCGGCGTCGACGGCGTTGCCGCCTTTGGCGAAGACGAGGGCTCCGGCGGTGGCGGCGAGAGGCTTGCCGGTGATAGCCACCCACTCCCGTCCGTGAAGCACGGGCTTCTCCGTCTTTTGGTCCGCCGTCCCGAGGATAGAGGTCCCGAGGAGCACGAGAACGATCCCAACGGCGAGATATTTCATCGGTCCGTCCTTGTTGACGTCCCGGCGGGCTCAGAGCCCGCTCGGGCCGAGATCATAGACCAGAGTGAGCGCGAAGCCTTGCCGCAAGCACGCCAGCGACGGCGCCAGGCGGCCGGGCCGGTCGTGGGTGCGGAGGACGAGCCGGGCCACGGCGTGACCGAGGACCGCTCCGCAGAGAACGTCCGAGGACCAGTGCCTGTCCAAAGTCATCCGGGACAGTCCGACCCCGGTCGCGACGGCGTAGGCCACGACGGGGATCCAGACCTGGCGCCGGTACTGGTGAGCGATGATCGTGGCCATGGCGAAGGCGTTGGTCGTGTGTCCGGAGGGAAAAGAATCGTATTTCCCCGACATCCCGCTCTCGAAGCGCCCAACGAAGCCCCGCGGCCCCCACCAGTGGTCGACGCCGTCCTCATAGAACGGCCGCTGCCGCCCGGCCAGGCCCTTCAGGACGCTGCCGACGAGGAAAGACTGGGCCATGGCCGAAGCGGCCAAGTAGCCCGTCTCCTTGGCCCGTTCATCTTTGAGCAGCAGGCCGAGGCCGAAGAACGCCCCGGCCGTCCCCCACGCTCCCTCATATCCCATGACCGTGACGACGGGGCCGACATGGCCGACCCAGGCATGACGCCCCGCGTAGCCTTGGACGGCATCGCGGGTCCTCTCGTCGGCGGAAACGAGAACGGCGGCCGCCGCCGCGAGCGCGAGAAGCGGGGCGACGTCGCGGGTCTTGATCCTCGCGGGCGAGCTCCAGATGAGGCCCGCGTCGCGCAGGAACTCGCGCCCGGCGTCGGCCAGGGTCAAAGACGGCGGCGGATTCGATGCTCCCGCGTCCTGGCCGGGCCGGGCCCGGACGGTCCCGGGACAAAGCAGAAGGGCCGCGACGGCCAGGGCGACCGGAGCCTGGGTCCCTTTCCTTCCCTCCATGGTCCTCCCGCCGATTATACAACACTTCGGGGATTTGTACTTATGGTCCGGGGCTTGTGCTATAATACCCGCCTTTATCGGGCCCCGGGGCCCGAAGCGGAGGAAGACGAGCGTCCATGCACCGCATCGAGCGACACCCCATCCTGCCCGTTCCCGACCGCGCCCGCGTCCGCTTCACTTGGAAGGGTCAGGAGCTCGAAGCCTACAAGGACGAGACCCTCTCCGCGGCTCTTTTCGCCGCCGGCGTCCGCGTCTTCGGCCATCATCACAAGGACGGCGCCGCTCAGGGCATCTTCTGCGCCAACGGCCAGTGCTCGCAGTGCCTCGTCCTGGCCGACGGCATCCCGGTCAAATCCTGCATGGAATTCGTTCGGCCCGGCGTCCGGCTCGAGCCCGTCGAGGGGTTGCCGGAGCTCCCCCCTGTCGACCCGCGCGGGACGGCCCGCGTCTCGCCGCAGCCGATCGAGACGGTCGACGTGCCCGTGCTCGTCATCGGCGGAGGCCCGGCCGGTCTCTCGGCCGCGATCGAGCTCGGCCGCCGCGGCGTCGAGACGCTGGTCATCGACGACAAGCACCGGCTCGGCGGCAAGCTCGTCCTGCAGACCCACCGCTTCTTCGGTTCGACCGACGCCGTCTACGCGGGGACGCGCGGCATCGACATCGCGACCCGGCTCGAAAGCGAGCTCCGCTCGTTCCCGAGCGTCCGGATCTGGCTGCAGAGCGCGGCCCTGGCCGTTTTCAGCGACGGCGCGGTCGGGGTCCTCGTCGAGGGCCGCCGCTACGTCCAGGTCCGGCCCCGTGTCCTCCTGGTCACGGCCGGGGCGCGAGAGAAGAACCTGGCCTTCCCCGGCAACACCCTGCCCGGGGTCTACGGGGCCGGGGCCTTCCAAACCCTGGTCAACCGGGACCTGGTCAAGCCCACCGGCCGCCTGTTCATCGTCGGCGGCGGCAACGTCGGGCTGATCGCCGGCTACCACGCGCTGCAGGCCGGCATCGCCGTCGTCGGCCTGGTCGAGGTCCTCGCCGAGTGCGGCGGATACAAGGTCCACCGGGACAAACTGGCCCGGCTCGGCGTGCCGATCTACACGTCTCACACCGTCGTCAGCGCCAACGGCCGGGACGCCGTGGAGTCGGTCACGATCGCCCGGGTCGACGAGAAGTTCCGTCCCGTCCCGGGGACCGAACGCTCCTTCGACTGCGACACGCTCCTCATCGCCGTCGGGCTCGACCCGGTCAACGAGTTCTATACGAAGGCCCTCGAGTTCGGCCTGACCGCGTTCGCCGCGGGCGACGCCGAGGAGATCGCCGAGGCCTCGGCCGCGATCTTCTCGGGCAAGATCCGCGGCCTCGAGGTCGCCCGGGCCCTCGGCCACGACG
>CAYOYQ010000272.1:0-3209 GCA_964408215.1 uncultured Eubacteriales bacterium | reverse complement strand
GGCGACCTTGGTGACGCCGTAGATCGTCGTCGGGCCGAGGACGGTGTCCTGGGGGGTCATCTCGCGCGGGGTGGTCGGGCCGAAGACGGCGATGGAGCTCGGGGAGAAGATGCGGACGAGCCCGCGCGTCCGGCCGATCTCGAGGACGTTGTGGAGCCCGTTCATGTTGACGGCCCAGGCCTTCTGGGGGTTCTTCTCACCCGTGGCCGAGAGGAGCGCGGCCAGGTGATAGACGGTGTCGGCCCCGAACTTGACGATGAGGCCGTCGAGGGCGGCCTTGTCCGTGACGTCGACGAGCTCGAAGGGGCCGGCTTCGGCCAGGGCGGCGGGGGGGCGGACGACGTCGGTGACGAGGACGTTCTCGGCGCCGAACCGTTTCCGCAGCGCCTGGGCCAGCTCGGACCCGATCTGGCCCGCCGCGCCCGTCATCAGGATCCGCTTCATCTCTCTGGCCATGGGGTCGTCTCCGTTCGGGATATGGCGAAAAGAAGGTATCTTATAACACAGCGGCGCCGGGCAAGCAACCAGAAGGGGTCAGGCCCCAAATTCTTCAATTTTCGCCGGTCGGCAGGGGAGCCGGACGTCCAAGATTGAAGAATTTAGGGTTTGACCCCTTCTTCATCTTCCGCTAGAGTTAAAAGGCTCAGATGGCCAACGACCCACACCATCACCCCCAGGAGGCTCTTTCATGTCCATCGTCCTGACAGGGACCAATCTCGACGTCGAGACCGTCGTCAAGGTCGCCCGCGAGGGCGTTCCCGTATCGCTCGACCCCGAGGCCCGCAAGCGCATCGAGAAGTGCCGGGCCTTGCTCGAGGACAAGATCCAGAAGAAAGAGATCATGTACGGCGTCAACACCGGCATCGGCGAGCTGGCCAACGTCGTCCTGACCCAGGACCAGGTCGAGCAGTACCAGCGCTACCTGATCTACAGCCACGCCGCCGGCTACGGGAAGCCCATGCCCGAGGAGATCGTCCGGGCGGCCATCCTGACCCGGATCAGCTGCCACTGCCACGGCCACTCCGGCCTCCGGCCTGTCGTCACGGAGACCCTGATCGACCTCCTCAACAAAGGGGTCACGCCGGTCATGTGCGAGAAGGGCTCGGTCGGCGCCTGCGGCGACCTTTCGCCGATGGCCCAGATGGCCCTTGTGCCCATGGGCGAGGGCGAGGCCTTCTACAAGGGCGAGCGCCTCCCCGGGGCCGAGGCCCTCAAGCGGGCCGGCATCAAGCCCATCGTCCTCCACGCCCGCGACGGGCTGGCGATGATCAACGGCTCGAACGTCATCGCCGGCATGTCCGCCCTGGCCGTCCACGACGTCCACCGCTGGCTGAAGATGTCCGAGATCGCCGCGGCCCTGACCCTTGAGGTCCTCAACGCCAACATGAAGGCCTACGACGAGCGCCTGCACGCGACGCGCGGCTACCCCGGCGCCCTCGAGTCGGCGGCCAACGTCCGCCGTATCACCGAAGGGAGCGAGTGCCTGGCCCAGACCGGCAAGAAGGTCCAGGACGCCTACAGCCTCCGCAGCACGCCCCAGGTCGTCGGGGCCGGCCGCGACGCCCTCAAATGGGCCCGCGCCATGGTCGAGATCGAGCTCAAGGGCGCGGCCGACAATCCCGTCTTCTTCCCCGACGAGAAGCTCGTCCTGACCGGGGCGAACTTCCAGGGCGTGCCGATGGCTTTCGCCCTCGAGCTCCTGGGCACGGCCGTGACCACGATCGCCGTGCTCTCGGAGCGGCGCCACAACCGGCTCATGAACCCGCACCTCAACGCCGGCCTGCCGGCCTTCCTGACCAAGGGCGCGGGCATGTTCTCCGGGCTGATGCTCACCCAGTACACGGCCGGGGCGCTCGTCTGCGAGAACCGCGTCCTCTCCCACCCGGCCGCCACGGGCTCCATCCCGGCCGCGGCCGACCAGGAGGACTTCGTCAGCATGGGCATGACCACGGCCCTCAAGACCCGCCAGATCCTCGACAACGCCCAGGCCGTCCTCGCGATCGAGCTCATGGCCGGGGCCCAGGCCCTCGACTTCCGCCAGCCGCTCAAGCCCGGCAAGGGGACCCAGGCGGCCTACGAGGTCATCCGCAAGCACATTGCGCACCTCGACGCCGACCGGCCCCTCTACGACGAGATCAACAGGCTCAAAGAGGTCGTCGCCTCCGGCGAGATCCTCGACGCCGTCGAAGCCGCCGTCGGCCCGCTCGCGTGACGCCATGAGCATGCGCATCGCCCTGGTCACCGGCGCCGCCCGGGGTATGGGCCGGGCGATCGCCCTGCGCCTGGCCGAGGACGTCTCCGGCGTGGCCATCCATTATTTCAGCCGCCGCGACGAGGCCCAGGAGCTGGCCGCGTCGATCCGCGACAAGGGCAAGCTCGCGGCCGCCTTCCGGGCCGACCTGACCAAGAAGGCCCAGGCCGCGGGCCTGGTCAAGAAAGTCGAGGAGCGGTTCGCCCGCATCGACGTCCTGGTCAACAACGTCGGGCCGTTCCTGGTCAAGCCCTGGGACCAGCTCGAAGTGGCCGACTGGGAGCGGGTCCTGCGGGGCAACCTGCTCGCGCCCTATTTCTGCCTCAAGGCGGCCCTGCCCGGCATGCGCAAGCGCAAGTGGGGCCGGATCGTCAACATCGGCTACAGCCGGGCCGAGCACCTCGGGGCCTTCCCGACGATCGCCCCCTACGCCATGGCCAAGACGGGCCTGCTCACGCTGACCCGCACGGCCGCGGCGGCCGAGGTCGTGAACGGCATCACGGTCAACATGGTCTCGCCCGGCCTGATGCGGGGCGGCGCCCTGCCCGCGGCCAAGAACCTCTCGGAGTCGCAGATCGGCACCTTCGAGGACGTGGCCGAGGCCGTCGCTTTCTGCGCCTCGGACGAGGCGGCGGCGATCACGGGCTCCAACGTCATCGTCTCCGGCACCTGGAAAATGTAAAAGGAGGACAGCATGTCGAACATCTCCATTTATCTCTGGATCGGCGGCGTCATCGTCTTCATTTTTCTCATCGGCATCCGCATCGTCCGGCCGACCCACCGCGGGCTCGTCGAGCGGCTGGGCAAGTACCACCGCTTCGCCATGCCCGGCTTCAACTGGGTCATCCCGGTCGTCGAACAGCTGCGCCAGATCAACATCACCGAGATGATGGTCGACGCCGCGCCCCAGGAGATCATCACCAACGACAACCTCAACGCCCGGGTCGACGCCCAGGTC
>CAYOYQ010000271.1:0-3211 GCA_964408215.1 uncultured Eubacteriales bacterium | reverse complement strand
ATCGCGGCACCCCGCCCAAGTTCAGCTGGCGCCGCCATGTCCTGTTCATCGAGGACATCCAGGTCGACGTCGAGGACCTCCACCGCCTCCTCGCGGCCCTGCGGCGCCACAACGTCTTCGCCACGATCAAGGGCATCGTCATCGGCTCGATCACCCCGCCGGGAAAAACCCTCTTCCCCAAAAAGCCGCAGCGCGAGGCGGTCCGCTTCATCCGCAGCTATCTCGCCGACGTCATCCGCGACCGCCGCCGCGCCGGCTCGCCGCTGCCGATCCTGACCGTGTCGAATTTCGGCCACGCCATCCGCCGCAACCTCATGGCCGTGCCGATCGGCGGCAAGGTCACCATCTCCCGGGCCAAGAACATCACCTTCCGCCTCAACCGCCGCGCGGCCCGGAATGGCCAGTCCGGCTAACGTCATCGATCTCCGAAAACGGGTCTTGACAAGACCACTATGGGAGCGGAGCGCAGGCGGCGAGGGAACTTGCCTCGAAGATCCCCGTAGCGGAGGGGGGCCCGCCGAAGGCGGGGGAACCGTCGGGACTGGTTCCCAGGGGGTCCGGGGAGCGAGAGGCAAATCCCGAGCGAAGCCGGGAGCGGAGCTCCCTCTCGGCGGATGACCTATTTCCTGAGATAGACGAGGGCCTGGAGCGCCGCCACGCACCCCTCTCCGGCCGCGGCCACGACCTGGAGGCCGCCGCAGGTGATGTCCCCCGCGGCGAAGACGCCGGCGAGGTTGGTCCGCTGGAAGCGGTCGACGGCAAGGCACTGCTTGTGGTCGACGCTGAGCCCCGCCCGCACGAAAAGCGGGCCGGCCGGGATTTCGCGGAAGATGAAGACGGCCGCGACGGCCACGACCTCGGATGCGGCCGGCCCCTCGATGACGACGCCTTCGACCCGGGTCTCGCCGCGGATCTCCTTGACCTTGCTCTCGCGCCGGACCGCGACGCCGTGTCCTTCGAGGGCCCGGACCTTCGGCCCCTCGGCCGCGCCGCCGGCCTTCCCGGGCACCCAGATGACCCGGCAGCCCATGGCCGCCAGGGCCTCGACGTCCTCGACGGCCTCCTCGGAGTGGCCGACCGCGGCCACCGTGGCGCCGCGGTAGAGCGGCCCGTCGCACGTGGCGCAATAGCTGACGCCCTGCCCGACGAGCCGGTCCTCGCCCGGGATCATCCGCTCCTTGGGGACCGGCTTGCCCGTCGCGAGGATGACGGCCCCGGCCTCGATCATCGCGTCCTTGGTCGTCACATACTTGGGGTCGCCGTCGAGCATGAAGGCCAGAGCGTCCCCGGTCACGATCTCGGCGCCGAACGAGAGCGCCTGCTTTCGGAAGATCCCCAGGAGCTCCTGGCTCGCGATCGAGGGAAAGCCCGGGTAGTTCTCGAGCGTGTAAGGGATGGCCAACCGCGACGGACCGCGGCCCTCGAGGAGGAGGGCCTTCTTCCCGGCCCGGGCGACGTAAAGGCCCGCGGTCAGCCCCGCCGGCCCCGCGCCGACGATAAGGACGTCCGTCTTGAGCGATCTCACGGTCATCGGTCCTCCGGCCGCCGCGCCGGCCTCAATCGGCCAGCCGGCCGCTGTCGCCGACCTTCCAGGCGTTCGCGGCAAGGACGTAGAGGATGGTCCGGCGGATCTCGCGGCCTTCCTCGCCTTTGATCCAGATGTCCACGACGGCCCAGTCCTCGAGGCCCGGAAAGCTCATCTCCAGGACCGACTTCCCCGCGCCGACGAGCTTGGCGCCCCGGAACTTCTTCAGGACGGCGGCGTTGGCGCCGTAATTCTTGAACTGGAGCGGCAGATAGCCCGACTCCCCGGAGCTCGTCTTGATGAACTGTTCCAGCTCCGCCGCGGGCTGATAAGATTCGTCCATCGTGACCCACTCGGTGCCTTTCGTCGGGTCGTCGCCGCCCTTGGACTTCGAGCCCCGGGCCAGGAAGTAGATCCCGGCGATGAGGAGGTCGAAGGCCAGGAAGATGACCAGGATGCGGATCGGCTTACTCATCGTTCTCTCCCGTCTGAGGCGGGGCCGGCGGACGCTCGCCCCGGGCCTTGTCCATGGCGGCCGCCTCGGCGGCCAGGAGCCGGTACCTGTCCGAAAAGACCGTTCGGGACTTCCGGAAAAGGGTCCGCGACCGGCGCTCTTCCTGCCCGGACAGGCCGCCGAAGACCTCCTGTTCCCGGTCCTCGGGATTGCGCTTGAAGAACTCCTCGAACTTCGCCTCCGGCAGGATGCCCCGGCCGCGGAGCGTTCGCAGCATGGCCCGGGTGCTGACGCCGAAATAGCGCTTGAGGAAGAGGACGTCGTCGAAGGTCAGGCTCTTCGACCGGAGGTCCTTCTCGATGAGCTCGCGGAGCTTGGCCGGCGGCACGAGGAACCTCGAGGCGAAGGTCTGGGCGAACTGCTCGCGCGGCGGATAGAGGGAGACGTACTCGTCGACGACGACGTCGGGATTGTCGACGATCGGGCTGTCGGTCCGGTCCATCAGATAATGGCCGTAAAGGTGGGCGGCGATGAGCGTCTGGAGGCCGGCCGGCTCGCTGGCGTTGACCAGGGCGAAGGCGGCCTTGCGCTCCTCGTCGAAGACGAAGACCCCCGAGATCCGGGCCTCTTCGGAGAGCGTCTGGCGGATGATCCTGCAGCCGTTGACCTCGGCGAGGGCCAGGATGTCCCGGATGGGCTCGTTGCCGAGCCCGAGGCGCCGCCGCTCCTCCTCGGCCAGCCTCTCCGCCGAGACGCGGGCGTAGCTCGGGGCGAGGTCGAGGCGGCGGCCCGTCTGCTCCTCGAGGGCGAGGTATTTTTCGCACGTGGCTTTGAACTTCAGGAGGTCCTTGCGGACGCGCTCGTCCGCCTCGGCCCGGTCGAAGAGGCTCTCGAAGGCCGGCCGCTTGTCCTCGAAGAAGTAGGAGACGTTCTTGTTGAGGAAGCCGGCCACCTTGAGCAGGGTCTCGAAACTCGGCGTCCGCTTGCCCGATTCGAGGAGGGAGATGTACTCGGAGGACAGGCCGAGGGCCTTGGCGAAGGCGCCCTGGCTGAGGTTGACCTCCTCGCGGGCCCGTTTGAGTCGTGTCCCGAGAAGCTTGTCCATGACGGCGCACCCCTTGGGCGGTGGCGTTAGGATAACATGAGGTTAGGGGTGTGTCAACCGGCCCGGGGCCCAAAAAAAAGATTGACAAACCCCGGGCGGACCCTAGAATGGGACTGAAACGAGGGAC
>CAYOYQ010000270.1:0-3213 GCA_964408215.1 uncultured Eubacteriales bacterium | reverse complement strand
ACATCACCAAGCTCGTCAACATCGCCGTCCTCAAGCACAACGAGGACAGCGGCGTGACCTGGGCGGCGAAGAACATCGCGCTGGGCGTCACGACCAACAAGGTCCGCTTCCACATCGACTACTGCGAGAAGGCCATCCCCGACATCCTGGCGATGCCGTGCATCAAGGACAAGACGGTCCTCCACATCGGCGAGGCAGCCAAGATCTCGACCGTGAGCGTCGCCGGGGCCCAGATCGCCCGAGACAACCGCATCTTCTTCAGCCGCGACCCCGTGGCCATGGACCGGATCGGGCTCGACATCCTGGAGGCGAAGCGGGCCGGGCAGGGGCTCGAGTCGGTCCGGTCGATCTCGACGCACGTCGCTGCCTGCGCGCGCAAGGGGTTGGGGACGGACGACCTCGCGAGGATCGACCTGCGGGAGCTGAGATCCTAAGGGAAAGCCGGAGGCGACGAGCCGGTCTCAATCACACAGGCCGAGATGCTTCTTGATGTGCCTGGCTAGAATATCTTCGATCTCTCCGTGCCGGGGCACGGGCTGTTTCTTCCCATTAACAGGATTCAGATAAATGTCGTGGCGGGAGCCGTGTCGATGAAGGACGCAACCGGCGTCCGTGAGCTGCCGGATGAGCTCTTTCCGCTTCATACGCTGATATCGAGAGTCCTATAATTCGCGGGGACCTCGTCCAAGGTCATCAGATAGTAGGCGTCCTTGATGTTTTCGACGAGTTCTTTGAGTGTTCGGCCCTGGGACATGATCTCAGGATTCTCGGCCAACTTGCCCAACCAATATTTTTTGCCTTTCCAATATATCAACGTCAGATTCTTTTGGATCTTCTTCTTATTGCTCATGATCCGCCCTCTTCCTTTAGTATGCCCTCTTAGGGCTGAAAAATCAATTTGAGAATGTCCGTTTACCGAGTGCACTTTAACGCGGCAGCTCGGCCAGAACGGCGGTGAGGCCGTCAGGCGTCGGGAAGCTCAGCTTCCAGCGGGCCTCGAGCTTGGCGGGAAAGGCGGGATCGCGGGCGATCATCTTCCGATAGATATCGGCGGCGTACCGCTTATCGGCATCGTCAAGGGTCGGCCACCAGGCGAAATAAAGGAAAACGACGTTGAGGTTGATCGTCTCGTCGGCCGGCTTGAGGACGAGAGCCTCCCGGAAATAGGACTTGGCCCGGTCCTGGTAGGTCATGAGCGGGTAGTTGTAGAGGAGATAGGTCATGGCCGCTTCGAAATGCGGCGCGGCGTCGATCGGGTTGGCCGCGATGGCCCTGTTGTAGGCGGCGATGGCCAGGTCGCAGAACGTGTCCCGGTCCTCGTCGCGGCCGGCGTCGTTGGCCACCCGGGCCATCTCGACATAAAGACGGGCCTGCTCGATCCTGAACACGGCCCGCGGCGAGGCGGCAACGGCCCGAGCCACCCGGGCCTCGAGGGCCGGGAAGGCGCTTTCGATGCTCCGGGCCTCGCTGCGGGCGGCGCGATAGGCGGAGAGGCGCTGGAAGCCGATAAAATCACGCAACGCCGGAATAAATAGCGCGACGGCCAGGAGCATGCCCCCAAGAACTGTCAATAAGGCCATGGACCGCCGGGACCGGGCCGTTTTCATCCGCGACCCTGGGTTCGTCGAAACCGGGGCAGGAGCCGGTGAGGAATGCCCCCTCTCGTTACCGAGCACGACAACGCCCAGCACGGCCAGCGTCGTGAAATAAACGGCGTTGGCCGGGATCTGGAGGTTGAAGTCGGTGAAGCCGTGGATGAGCAAGGCCGCGACCCCGAGCAGGGCGCCGAGGCCGATCCCCTTCGCGAACGAGCTCCGCCGTCGCCGCCACATCGCCGCGAGCCAGACGGCCAGGCCGATCCCGGCGACAACGAGCGCCACGCCCCCGACGATCCCGTTCTCGGCCATGAACTCGAGGTAATCGTTGTGGGCGTAGGATAGCTTGAGGTTGTCGTCGACCTTTTCGTACATCTCGTAGGCGTTGACGTACGTCCCCTTGCCGGTGCCGGCGGCCGGGAAATCCCCGATCATCTCCAGGGTGTTCTTATAGAACGTCCGGCGGCCTTCGGCCGTGACGTCGACCTCCGAGAAGCGCTTGATGATGGGCCCGATCCCGAGCCAGACGGCGGCGACGAGGACGGCCATGACCACGACGCGGACGAAGCGGCCCAACCGGTGCCCGTGGTGATGATGTCGGCCCTCCTCCCCGTTCTCTTCCGAAAACTCCCGCCAGGATGACGCGGCGATGATGGTCAGGACGGCCGTGGCGGCCAGGACCATGATGCCCGAGCGCGACTTCGAGAAGACGAGACCGACGCCGATGAAGACCGGGACGAGGCCGAGGAGGAAAGTCCACTGGAGGCTCTCCTGGCCGAACCACAGGACCTTCTGCCGAAGGGACAGGCCCTTCTCCATGGCGAAGTAGCGGGCCTTGACCAGAAGATAGCCGAGGCTCAGCGGGAAGGCCATCTCCAGGAAGCCGGCGAGATGGTTGCGGTTGACGTAGGTCCCCGTGACCGAGCCGAGGTTGTACTTCTTGGGGCGGCCCAGAATGGCCTCGTGCCCGCTGAACACTTCGGCCATGCCGTAGAAGGACTGGAACAGGGCCGCGGCCAGGATGACGATGACCAGGACCTCCGCCCGGAGGCGGGAGCGGACCGTCCGCAGGACGAGAAAGCCGAAGATCCCGTAGCAGAAGATGAGGGCAAGCTCCGAAACGGTGGCGCTCGGCGAAAGCGAGAGGGTCAGAGCAGAGGACGGCGCCGCGATCCCGTCGCCGACCAGGCCGGCATAAAGCGCATAGGCGCGCGGGGAGATCAGCCGGACAAGGGTCGCGGGCAGCGGAACGAGCTGAAGGAGAGAGACGGCCGTGAAAACGCCGAGCGCGACCTTGAAGAAGCCGGGAAGGCTTGCGGGCCGGTGATCGTAGCGGCTCCACCGGTCCTCGAGAAGCCCGCTCTCTCCCGCGTCGAGACCGGGATCGAAACCGGCGTGGTCCGTCCTCCGCCGTTCAACCGTCCGCCCGGCGAGATGGAGCAGGAACAGGAGGAGCGTCGCGGCCTCGAAGACGAAGACCGCCCATTCCTCGACGGAGCCGATCGGCAGAGGGACGAAAAGGAGGACCGCGCACAGCCCCGAGAAGACGATCCGGTCGATCATCGGAAGTCCCGCCCGATTTTACCCGATTCTTCGGTCCCGTAGCCAATAAAAAAAG
>CAYOYQ010000269.1:0-3220 GCA_964408215.1 uncultured Eubacteriales bacterium | reverse complement strand
CATCGTCGCCTGCCGCTTCCCCTGGATCGAGAACGGCTGGCCCCTCGAGCACTATCCCAAGTACTTCAAGCTCGTCAGCGGCCTGGACTGGACGCTCGAAGATTTCTGGACGGTCTCCGACCGGATCTACTCCGTGATCAAGCTCTTCTGGCTCCGGGAATACCCCCAGACCGACCGCCGGGCCGATTATCCGCCGGCCGTCTGGTTCGACCCGTCGAACGTCGACACCGAGGGCCCCATCGCCGGAAAGTGCCTCGAATACGACAAGTACGACGGGCTCCTCCAGCACTACTACGACCTGCGCGGCTACGACAAGCGCGGCATCCCGACCAAAGCCACGCTCGAACGGCTGGGCGTCGCCGCCGAGGGCCGGGCCGCCGAGAAGTACGGGACGCTCACGTGAAGATCACGGTCAAGCTGATCGGGCCCTTCGTTCAGCTCTTCGGCTTCAGCGAGAAAGCGCTGGACGTGCCGCCGGGAACGACCGCCGACGACCTGATCGGCCTGGTCAGCATCGACAAGGCCCGCCCTAAGATCGTCACCCGCAACGGGCGGGCGGTCGTGCCGGACGAGGCCCTGTCCGACGGCGATCGGGTCGTGATCTCGCCGATCTATTCGGGAGGCTAGTCGTCTACCGGTACAGGCAAATGTAGGCCGCTTCGGCCGCGACCTTGAGCTGGAACTTCTTCCCCGCGTCCACCGTGAAGCTCTCCCCCGCCCTGTAATCCTTCCAGGCGTCGCTTCCCGGCAGCTTGACCGTGAGGGCGCCGCTGACGACGGTCATGATCTCGACCGTCGACGTGCCGAACTCGTAGTCGCCCGGGGCCATGACGCCGATCGTCGCCGGCCCGCCGGCCGTCTGGAAGGCGAGGGATTTCACTTTCCCGTCGAAATACTCATTGACCTTGAACATGTCGACCTCTCATTTTGACCAGGAGCTCGACGACGAGGTTGGCCTGCATGGCCGCGACCAGCGCGACCCGCGGAGCCATGGGACTCGTCCCCTTCGGGCACTGGCTGGATTCGTCGCCGCAGATGAAGAGATTGCCCAGCCGCCGGGCGTGGAGCTTGCCGGTGCGGCCGAAGCCGGCCAGGCCGGAAGCGGCCACGATCGGCCGCCCCGGGAACTTGGCCAGGGACGCTTCGATGAGCATCTCCTTGGCCTCGGCCTTGTCGAACGCCTCGACCAGGACGTCCACCCGGCCGAAGACCTTGGCCGCGTTCCTCCGGGTAATGCGGACGTCATGGACCTCGTAGACCGAATAGGGGTTGATGGCCAGGAGGTTCTCGCGCAGGGCCTCGACCTTCCGCTCGCCGACCTGGTCGAGGAAATACTGCTGGCGGTTGAGGTTCGACGGCTCGATCCGGTCGAAGTCCGCGATGACCAGCCGGCCCACGCCCGCCCGGGCCAGGGCCACGGCCACGTTCGATCCGAGGCCCCCCGCCCCGGCGATCCCGACCGAGCTCTTCCGGAGGGCCTCGAGGACCGCAGGCTCCCGGCGGGAGAAGTACTCCCGGGCGAAAGCGATGGTGCCCGCCTTCGGCAGGTCTTTCATGGCTTCTCGCGCGGCGGCCGGGCCGCGCCCTCCCGGTCGATGACGAGCGTGATCCTCCTCGGCTCGGGATCGATCCCGCTCAGGGACGTGACCATGCCCACGACCGTCCTTTCGAAGACCGTCTGGACGAAGGCGTTCAGGTTGATCTCCCGGCCGTCCACTTCGAGCGTGATGTCCGCCATGGCAGCCTCCTCGGTGGAAAGGATGAGGTCCGCGAGCCGCGCCGTCTCGTCGGGCCCGAGAACGGGGATCGGCGCGTCCGGCAGGGGCCGGTCCGAAACGACGGCCAGGAGCTCCTCGGGGCGGTTGGTCAGGACGTCCGACACGCCGGACCGGAGCACCTCGATCTTGGGGGGCCCGGAAGCGCCCTTCCCCCCCTCGATGATGACGACGTCGGCTTCGGGGAAGACGCGCCGGGCCAATCGCCGGGCCTCGGCCGGGGCCCGCGGCGCCACGGCCGCCCAGCCCTCCGGGGAGATCATGGCCACGCCGTCCGCGCCGGCCCGGCTGAATTCCGCCGTGTCCTTGCCTTCCGTGTCCAGGGCGAAGCCGTGGGAACAGCGCTTGACCGCCGCGACCCGGAGTCCGCGCGCCTTGAGCTCCGCGACGAGACGGATGACCAGCCGCGTCTTGCCGGTCCCGGAAAAGCCGACGACGGAAACGGTCCTCATCGCCCCCTAGATAGCACACGGCCTCCGGCAAGTAAAGCGGTTAGCGCCAGAGGACCTTCATGTTCTCTTGGCCGCGGGCCTTCACCTCGGGATGGAGGTCGAGCGGGAGCAGGTCCGGCCTGTCGCCGATGTCACGGGCGACGAGGAAGACGAGCTCCGAGACCTTCTCCATCTTGGCGGTGTCGGCCTTGTCGGCGGTGTCCCCTTCCTGGTGGTAGTCGTCGGTCGTGCCGCAGAAGAACCACACGCCGGGGATGCCGTAGCGGATGTAGGGATACTGGTCGCTGCGGAAGAAGAAGCGGTCGGGATGGCCGGGGCTCTCATAGACGTAGTCGAGGGTCAGGCCGGGCCCGGGCTTCTTATTCATGGCCTTGATGCTCGCGTCGAGCCCGGAGCTGAGCTTGTTCGAGCCGATGAGGTAGATGTGGTTCGTTTTGTTCCGCGAGATCATGTCCAGGTTGAGGTCGGCGCTGATCTTCGCGACCGGCACGGGGCAGTGCTCGACGAAATAGTACGAGCCGACGAGGCCCCTCTCCTCGGCCGTGTTCCAGACGAAGATGACCGAGCGCTTCGGCCGCGCGATCGTCAGCGCCTCGGCGATCTCGAGCATGCCGACCACTCCCGAGATGTTGTCGTCCGCGCCCGGGAAGATCCGGCCCTCGCGGGGCGGATTGTGATCGTAGTGGGAGCTGACCGCGACGTATTCGCCGCGGAGCGCCGGGTCGGCGCCTTCGAGCCAGGCCACGACGTTGTACGATCTGTTCTTCTTTGTCGCCGCCTCGACCTCGAGGTCGAGCGAACGGCCGGCGAGCGCCTTGGCCGCGACGGGCTGGCCCAGCCGGACCGTCTCGAACATGCGGGCCAGCTCCTCCCGGCCGCAGCCGAGGATGGCGGCCCCGGCGTCGTGGCGGACTTCGATCTGAAGGAAGCCCGAGGCGGGCCGGGGCCGCCATCCTCGGCTGCGGCCGGGAGGAGCTGGCCCGCATGTTCGAG
>CAYOYQ010000268.1:0-3229 GCA_964408215.1 uncultured Eubacteriales bacterium | reverse complement strand
CCAAGTACTCCGACCAGATGGTCCGCGGCACGGTCGTCCTGCCCCACGGCACGGGCAAGACGAAGAAGATCTGCGTCATCGCGGCCGGCGAGAAGATCAAGGAGGCCGAGGAGGCCGGGGCCGACTACTTCGGCGGCGACGAGATCATCGAGAAGATCGCCGGGGGCTGGATCGACTTCGACATCGTCATCGCCACCCCCGACGTCATGCGCGGCGTCGGCAAGCTCGGCCGCATCCTCGGCACGAAAGGGCTCATGCCCAACCCGAAGTCGGGCACGGTCACCTTCGACATCCGGAAGGCGGTCGAGGAGACCAAGGCCGGCAAGGTCGAGTTCCGCGTCGACAAGACGAGCATCGTCCACTCGACCGTGGGCAAGGTCTCCTTCCCGGAGGCCAAGCTGGTCGAGAACATGAAGACCTTCGTCCAGGCCATCGTCCACGCCAAGCCCCCGGCCGCCAAGGGCAAGTACATCCGCACGATGTACGTGTCGTCGACCATGGGCCCGTCGTTCCGCATCTCCGAGGACATCCTCGAGAGCTAAAGGAGAGCCCGCGTGAAAAAGGAAGACAAGACGCTCCTCGTCGGGTCGCTCGAGCGACTGTTCGCCTCGAACGACACCTATTACCTCGTCGACTTCAAGCGGATGACCGTGTCCCAGGCGGTCGAGCTGCGCAAGCTCATGCGCAAGAACGGCTACGCCTACAAGGTCATCAAGAACCGGCTGGCCCTGCGGGCCCTCGGCCAAACGTGCCCGGAGGCCCTCCGGCCCTACTTCCAGAAGCCGACGGCCGTCGCTTTCGCCGCCAAGGACCCCATTCCCCTGGCCAAGATCCTCAAGGACTTCTCCAACCAGGGCAAGGTCTTGGCCGTCAAGAGCGGCCAGGTCGAGGGCCGGGTCCTGGCCGCCGGCCAGTTCGACGAGGTCTGCCGGATGACCTCCCGCGAGGACCTCGTCGGCAAGATCGCTTTCCTCATGGCCAACCCGCTCCACCGGCTGATGCGGACGCTCCAGGCCCCCCTGGGGAACGTCGGCCTCCTGCTCGGCGAGCTCAACAAGAAGAAGACCCCCGGAAATCCCAATAATTAAGGAGATACGGATCATGGAAAAACTGACCAAGGAACAGTTCTTCACCCACCTGGACAACCTGACGATCCTGGAGCTCTCGGACTACATCAAGGAGTTCGAGTCGCGCTACGGCATCAGCGCCGCCGCGGCCGCGCCCGTCATGGTCGCCGGGGCCGCCCCCGCCGCCGAAGCCGCCAAGGCCGAGGAGAAGACCGAGTTCAACGTCATCCTCAAGTCCGTCGGGGACAAGAAGATCAACGTCATCAAGGTCGTCCGCGAAGTGACCAGCCTCGGGCTCAAGGAAGCCAAGGACCTCGTCGACGGGGCCCCGAAGCCGCTCAAGGAAGGCGCCACCAAGGAAGAGGCCGAGGCCATCAAGGCCAAGTTCGCCGAAGTCGGAGCCGTCATCGAGCTTCAGTAAGTGAACCGGTTGGCTGAGCGTCCGTCCGTCCGGTCGCGGGAGCGAGGACACTCGATCTCTGCACGAGAGTGAGTCGACATGGCCAAAGAACTTCGTAAACCGTTTCGCGAGAGGGTCAACTTCTCGAAGATCAAGGCGGTCTTCCCGATGCCCGACCTCCTGGACATCCAGACCCAGTCCTACGCCGAGTTCCTCCAGATGGAGCTCCTGCCCGAAGAGCGGAAGGACACCGGCCTCCAGGCCGCGCTGAAGGATGTCTTCCCGATCTCCGACTTCAAGGAGACGACCGAGCTCGAGTTCCTCAGCTACTCGATCGGGACCTGGGAGTGCAAGTGCGGGCGGCTCAAGGGGGTCGAGAACTCCCGGGCCAAGTGCACCGCCTGCCAGACCCTCCTGCCCGCCGACATGGAGCTCTCGGAGAAGGAGGTCTGCCCCTTCTGCGGGGCGGCCCGCAAGATCGATCTGCCGCTCTGCGAGCACTGCGGCGACCGTGTCGGGCTCAAGATCAAGTACAGCCCCATAGAGTGCATCCAGAAGGGCTACACCTACTCCATCCCGCTCAAGCTCAAGGTCCAGCTGGTCAGCTGGGAGAAGGACGCGACGACCAAGGCGAAAAGGCTCAAGCACATCAAGCAGCAGGAAGTCTATTTCGGCGACATCCCGCTCATGACCGAGAAAGGGACGTTCATCTTCAACGGCATCGAGCGGGTCGTCGTCAGCCAGCTCCAGCGCTCGCCGGGCGTGTTCTTCCGCCAGGCCGAGACGAAGGGCTTCTACATCGCCAAGATCATCCCGTACCGCGGCGCCTGGGTCGAGTTCGAGCACGACCCCAAGAACCTGATCTGGGTCCGGCTCGACCGCAAGAAGAAGTTCCTGGCCACGGTCTTCCTCCGGGCCCTCGGCTACGGGACCGACGAGGAGATCCTCAAGCTCTTCCACAAGGCCCTCCGGGTCGTCGTCGAGGACGGCAAGCTCTTCGGCGAGGTCGGGCCGGGCCTCCTCGGCCGGTCGCCGGCCGACGATGTCACCGACGCCAAGGGCCGCAAGGTCCTGGCGCCGGCCAAGAAAAAGATCACCCCCGAGGTCCTGGCGGCCCTGCAGGGCGGCGGGGCGACGCGCGTCCCGCTGGCCAAGAAAGAGGTCCTCGGCGCCTACTCCCTGACCGCGATCAAAGGCAAGGTCCGGTCGAACGAGCCGATCGAGGACGTCCACCTCGACCTCCTCATCGGCCGGGGCGAGCCATTCGAGGTCTTCTATCCCGAGGAGGACCGGGCCGGGCTCATCCTGACGACGACGCTCAAGAAGGACCTGCGCAAGGACCAGCCCTCGGCCCTCGGCGAGATCTACCGCAAGCTGCGCCCGGGCGAGCCCCACACCCAGGAGAGCGCCCACAACCTCTTCCACAGCCTGTTCTTCAACCCCCAGAAATACAACTTCTCCCGCATCGGCCGGCTCAAGTTCAACATCAAGCTCGGGCTCGAGACGCCCCTCGAAGAGAAGACCCTCGGGCCGAAGGACTACGTCGAGGTCATCAAGTACCTGCTCAACCTCCGTTTCGGCGAGGGCATGGTCGACGACATCGACCACCTCGGCAACCGCCGCGTCCGGTCGGTCGGCGAGCTCGTCGAGAACGCCTTCCGCATCGGCCTGACCCGCATGGAGCGGACCATCAAGGAGAAGATGACCATCACGGCCGACCTGGCCGCGGCCATGCCCCAGGACCTCATCAACTCCAAGCCGG
>CAYOYQ010000267.1:0-3234 GCA_964408215.1 uncultured Eubacteriales bacterium | reverse complement strand
TCGAGAAGGCGACCGAGATCGCCCGCAAGATGGTCTGCCAGTGGGGCATGTCCGAGCTCGGCCCGCTGACCTTCGGCGAGCGGGACGACCTCATCTTCCTCGGCCGCGACCTGGCCGTGAACAAGAACTTCAGCGAAAAGACCTCCGAGCGGATCGACGAGGAGGTCAAGAAGATCGTCCTGCGCTGCTTCCACCGGACCCAGGAGCTGCTCGAGGCCAACCGGGACAAGCTGGTCAAGATCGCCGCCCTCCTCCTCGAGAAGGAGGCCCTGAGCTCCGAAGAGATCAACGCCATCGTCGACGGCAAGAAACAGGCCTCGCCCGCGCCGGCGGCGGCCGCGCCCGCGCCGGCGCCCGCCGAGGGGCCCGGGGAGAGTTGAGCCCGGACGGGGACCATGACAAGAGAAACGCGGCGCCTTGACATCAAGGGACGGCGTTTCGAGCTCGGCCCGCGCACCTGGCTCATGGGCGTGATCAACGTGACCCCCGATTCGTTCTCCGACGGCGGGCTCTACCTCGAGGCCGACAAGGCCGTGGATCGCGGCCTGGAGCTGGCCTTCGAGGGCGCCGACATCATCGACGTCGGCGGCGAGAGCACGCGCCCCGGCTCCCATCCGATCCCCGAGGCCGAGGAGCTCGAGCGGGTCCTGCCGGTCATCCGGGGCCTGCGCCGGAAGACCGAGGCCCTCCTCTCCATCGACACGACCAAGGCCGCCGTGGCCCGGGCCGCCCTCGCCGCCGGGGCCGACATCGTCAACGACACGAGCGCCCTGCGGGCCGACCCCGGCATGGCCGCCGCCGTCGCCGGATCGGGGGCCGCTCTCGTCCTGATGCATATGCAGGGGACGCCTCTGACGATGCAGGACGCGCCCCAATACGACGACCTCATCGGCGAGATCGGCGCCTTCCTCGCGGAGCGGATCCGCGCCGCCGCGGCCGCCGGCATCCCGGCCGAGCGGCTCATCGTCGACCCGGGCATCGGCTTCGGCAAGACGTTCGAGCACAACCTCGAGCTCCTGCGGCGCCAGGAGGCCTTCCAGGGCCTCGGCCGGCCGGTCCTCGTCGGCGTTTCGCGGAAGGCCTTCCTGGGCACGATCCTCGACCTGCCGCCCACCCGGAGGCTCGAGGGGACGATCGCCGCGGCGGTCCTCGCCGTCGAGCGCGGCGCCCACATCCTCCGGGTCCACGACGTCGGGCCGGTCATCCGCGCGGTCCGCACGGCCGAGGCCATCCTGGCCGACGGCGCGGCCGAGGGGGGCGAGGCGGGCGAAGGGAGGCCGGGCGATGCTCGCTGAGGCCTGGACCCTCATCCGCCACGTCACGGTCCTCGACGTCCTCGACATCCTCCTCATCGGCTTCATGATCTACACGGTCATCCTGATGATCCGCGACACCAAGGCCTACCAGGCCGCCGTCGGCCTGGCATTGATCGGCGTCCTGTATCTCCTGACGGTCTGGGGGCACCTCCGCGTCTCGAACCGGATCATCCGGTCCTTCATCCAATATGTCATCATCGCCGTCATCATCCTGTTCTCGGCCGAGATCCGGCGGTTCCTCACGGAGATCGGCTCGCGGACGTTCCGCCGGCCGTTCGTCCTCCGCTCCTTCCAGGAGAAGGTCGACGACCTCTTCCAGGCCATCGAGTTCCTGTCGCAGAAGAGAATCGGCGCGCTCATCGCCGTCGAGAAAGAGATCTCCCTTTCGACCTACGCCGACCGCGGGGCCGAGATCGGGGCGACGCTGTCGAAGAACCTGCTCGTCTCGATCTTCTTCCCCCGCTCGCCGCTCCACGACGGGGCGGTCGTCATCAAGGGCGACACGATCGTCGCCGCCGCCTGCCTGCTGCCGCTGCCGGCCGCCCATCGCCTGAGCAGCCCGTTCCAGACCCGGACGCGGCACCTCGCCGCAATCGGGCTGTCGGAAGAGACGGACGCGCCGGTCATCGTCGTCTCCGAGGAGACGGGGACGGTGTCGCTGGCCATCAAGGGGCAGCTCGAGCGCTTCGACGACGTCGACGCCATGAAAAAACGCCTGCTCGACTATCTGAAGGGCTGATGAAACCTCACGTCACGCATGGACTCCTCCGCGACTGGCCGCTGAAGCTCGTCTCGCTCGTCCTGGCCGTGGCCCTGTGGCTGCTCCTCGTCCCGGCCGAGAAGACCGTCACCGTCAAGTCCCTGACCATCCCCCTCGAGACGCTCAATGTCCCGGCCGGGCTGGAGATCGTCGAAGGCCCTGTGGCCACGGTCGACGTGACCCTTCGGGGGCCCAGCCGCCTGCTCGACGGGATCGGGCCGTCGGGCCTGGTCGCCCGGCTCGACCTCGAGCGGGCCACGGTCCCCCAGCAGGAATACGCGCTGGGCGCGTCGACGGTCGACGTCCCCGGCGGGGTCGATGTGGTCAGGGTCTCGCCGTCCAAGGTGACGATCAAGCTCGAGCGGACCGTGGCTGCGACGCTCGAGGTCCGGGCGACGCTGCGCGGCCGGCCCGCGGCGGGCTATCACGTCGAGGCGATGGAGATCGACCCGGCGACGGTGGAGGTCCGGGGGCCGGAGAGCCGGGTCCAGGCCAAGGCCGCCGCGACCACGGCCCCGGTCGACATCACGGGCCTGACCCAGCCGACGATCTTCGAGGCCGACATCATCCTGCCGCGGCCGGAGCTGCGCTTCGTCGATTCCCGGACGACGGCCCGGGTCGGGGTCCACGTCGTCGCGGACACGGCCGCGCCCAGGGCGCCGGCCCGCAAAAAATAACGGACCGGCGAAGGGAACCGCGATGAAGAAGAAGCTCTTCGGCACGGACGGCGTGCGGGCGGTCGCCGGCGTTTTCCCGCTCGACCCGCCGACGATCTCGCGCCTGGGACAGGCGCTCATCGGGCTGCTCGAGAAGAAGGGCCTGGGCGCCAACGTCCTCATCGGCCGGGACACGCGCGAGTCCGGCCCGTGGATGGAGCGGGCCCTGGCCCGGGGCGTGCGCGCCGCGGGGGGCGAGGCGGTCTCGGCCGGCGTCATCCCGACCTCGGCCGTCTCCTACCTGACCAAGACCCACGGCTTCTCGGCCGGGGCGGTCATCTCGGCCTCGCACAATCCCTACGAGGACAACGGCATCAAGATCTTCTCGCCGCAGGGCGTCAAGCTCCCGGACGCCTGGGAGCTCGAGATCGAGGAGGACGTCCTCGGCGGCCGCGGCCGGCTCGCGGGCCACGAGGCCGACGTCGAGATGGACCCGCGGCTC
>CAYOYQ010000266.1:1209-3340 GCA_964408215.1 uncultured Eubacteriales bacterium | reverse complement strand
ACGAGTAGGCCAGCATCCGCTTCATGTCCTTCTGGCCGAGGGCCAAGAGAGCGGCCACGACCATCGACACCGCGCCGAGCCAGAGCAGGACCGTCGACAGGGCCGGCGTCAGGCCGAAGACGTTGAGGAAGACGCGGGTCAGGGCGTAGACGCCGGAGACCTTGATGAGCAGGCCGGACAGGACGGCCGAGATCGGCGCCGGGGCCGACGGGTGGGCGTCCGGGAGCCAGGCGTGGAAAGGGACGAGGGCGGCCTTGAGGCCGAAGCCCAGGAGGAAGAGGGCCGCGGCGATCCCGAGGACCGGCCCGGCGTTGAGCTCGCGGAGGCCCGAGGCCACGGCGGCGAAGTCGAGGGCGCCGGTCAGGCCGAAGATGACGGCGATCCCGGCGACCAGGAAGGCCGAGGCCACGACCGAGAGCATGAGGTACTTGAAGGCGGCCTCGAGCTCGTCGTGCCCGAGGCCGTAGGCGACCAGGGCGTACGAGGCGACGGCGGCCACCTCCAGGAAGACGTACAGGCTGAAGAGGTCGGTCGCCAGCACCAGGCCGTTCATGCCGGCCATCATGACCAGGTACAGGGCGTAGTAATTCCCTTTGGCCCCGTAATGCTCCATGTAGTCGATGGAGAAGAGGCTGGCCGCCAGGCCGACCAGGGCCACGACGACGAGCATGAGCAGGCTGAGCCCGTCCAGGGCCAGCCGGATCCCGACGGCCTCGCCGAGCCAGAAGGACTGCTTCAGGACGGGGCCGCCCGCGATCAGGGCCCGCCCGGCGACCGCGGCGTAGACGAGGAGGAAGAGGAGGGTCGCGTTGGCCAGCAGGTCGGGCAGGACGCGCCGCGAGACCTTGCCGGCGAGGGGGAGCAGGCCCGCCACGATGAGCGGTAGGACGACGAAGAGAATGATCAACTCTCCTCCTCTCTCACTTCGCGAGCAGGCCGATGACGCCGGCCAGGATGATCAGGCCGGCCAGGCACCAGGCCAGGTAGTTCGCGTAGTGCCCGTTGTGGGCTTTCTTCAGGATGCCGGTGAATTTCTCGCCGGTCGCGGTGACGATCTTCTCGTAGACGAAATCGATGGGCCGGTCGACGGCCTTGAACAGGACCGTCGCGAGCCCCTGGAGGACCTTGACGCCCTGCTCGTACGGATCGAAGACCCGCTTCTCGGCCAGGTCGTAGGCCTGGTGGATGCCGGGCAGGTTGTGGAACGGCTCGGACGCCAGATAGGCCTTGCGGCCGCCCTTGAGGAAGCCGTGGCGGTGGATGAGGAAGGCCAGGATGAGGCAGGCGATGGAGATCCCCGCGACGACGTTGAAGACGTCGAGGGCGTGGCTCGTGAAGTCGAGATGCGCCCCAGCCTCGGCGTGCGGCGCCACGATCGGCGTGATGAACCGGGTCAGGGGCAGTTTGTTATAGACGCCGAACAGGATGCAGAGAGCGGCGAGGGCCAGGATCGGGATGACGATCGGGGCCGGGCTCTCGCGGACCTCGGGGCGCTCGCGCGTCCGCTCGCCGAAGAAGACGGAGTGGCCGGCCTTGAGGAACGAGGCGAAGGTGAAGATGGCCCCGATCCAGGCGGCGACGGCGAAGACCGTATATCCGGTCTCGAGGGCGCCATGGAAGACCATCTCCTTGGAGACGAAGCCGTTGAGCGGCCAGACGCCCGAGATGGCCAGGGCGCAAACGGTGAAGCCGAAGGCCGTCCAGGGCATCTCGCGGGCCAGGCCGCCGAGCTTCTTGAGCTCGGTCGTGCCGGCCCGGTGCTCGACCGACCCGGCGCTCAGGAACAGGCCGCTCTTGTACATGGCGTGGTTGATCATGTGGAAGATGCCGCCGGCGATGCCGACCGGGATGGCCGTGCCGATGCCGAGCACCATGTAACCGACCTGGCTGACGGCGTGATAGGACAAGAGCCGCTTGAGGTCCTTCTGGACGAGGGCCATGAGGACCGCCAGGACGATGGTCACGGCGCCGACGGTCATGAGCAGGATCGACATCGCGCTGCCCGGCTCGATCTTGAAGAAGTCGAGGGAGACACGGGCCAGGAGGTAGATCCCCAGGAGCTTCTCGAACGCGGCCGGCAGGAAGGCCATGAAGGCGACCGGGGCGTCGACGGCGGCGTCGGGGATCCAGG
>CAYOYQ010000266.1:0-1199 GCA_964408215.1 uncultured Eubacteriales bacterium | reverse complement strand
GCCCCGGCCTTGCCCGCGGCCCCGACCATCATCAGCACGAAGGCCGCGGCGGCCAGGCCGGTCGGCGCGACCGAGATCTCCGACATCGTCGCCGTGCCGGAGACGGCCCAGAGGAGGCCGATGCCGAGGATCATCGAGAAGTCGCAGAAGCCGCTGATGAGCAGAGCCTTGACGGCGGTCCGGCCGGAGAGCGGCCGCCCGCCGATCGTGATCATCGTGTAGAGGGTGACGAGCAGCCCCTCCCAAAAGAAGAGGAGGGGCACGAAGTTGTTGGCCAGGGCGGCGCCGTTGGCGAAGGCCGCGGTCAGGAAGAGATAGGCCATGAACTCCCGGCCCCTCGGCGCGTCCTTCATCTTGACCGTCGTAAAGAGCGCGATGAGGAGGAGGAAGCCGGCCAGGGCGAGGAGGATGAAGGCCGAGAAGTGATAGAGGCGGAGGTCGAAGTCGATGCCCAGGCCGAGCCAGGGCACGGCGTAGCGGAGGTCCTTCAGCGCGAAGAACACGAAGGCGTAATAAAGGAGGACGCCCGCGCCGAGGACGGCCAGGGCGTCGCGGAGGAGCCGGAGCGTCCGCGGCAGGAGGAGCAGGACGACGGAGAGGACGGCCGGCAGGAGGATCGGGAGAAGGAGCATTTTGGGCGTCATCGGAGCCACCAACTCATCTGCGTCGTCGCGATGTTCGCGAGCTTCATCGGGAAAGCGACGAGGAGCCCGGCCGCCAGGCTGAGGACGGCCAGGACGGCGACGACGTAGACCATGGAGTGGGTCCCCTCGGGGGCCGGATGCTTGGCCTCACCCAGGAAGACCATCGAGAAGACCTTGAGGAGGTAATACATGGTCAGCACGGCCGTGAACAGGGCCAGGGCCGCGACCCACGTGTGGCCGGCCTGGACCGTGCCGAGGATGACCAGGAACTTCGAGAAGAACCCGCCGAAGGGCGGGATGCCGATGACGGAGAAGGCGCAGACGAGGAAGGCCACGGCCGTGACGGGCATGGTCTTGATCAGGCCGCCCATCTCGCGGATGTCCTTGGTGTGGACGGCGTGGATGACGATGCCGGCGCAGAGGAAGAGCCCGGCCTTGGCCAGCCCGTGCATGAGGATGAACAGGAGCGACCCGGAGACCCCGGCCGCGTTCATGGCCGTGAAGCCGAGGAAGATGTAGCCGATCTGGCTCACGGTCGAGTAGGCCAGGATCCTC
>CAYOYQ010000265.1:0-3351 GCA_964408215.1 uncultured Eubacteriales bacterium | reverse complement strand
TCTTGGACCGGCCGATGCCGTAGATGTAGGTCAGTCCGACCTCGATCCGCTTGTCGGGAGGAAGGGTGATGCCTGCGATTCGTGCCATGGGGAACCTCGCTATCCCTGTTTTTGTTTGTGCCGGGGGTTGGAGCAGATGACCCGCACCACGCCCCGGCGCCGGACGATCTTGCAGTTCCGGCAGATCTTCTTCACGGAGGCTTTGACTTTCATCGTTGCGTCCTTTTATTTGAATCGATACGTGATCCGTCCTTTGGTCAGGTCGTAGGGCGACAGCTCGACCAGGACCCGGTCGCCCGGCAGGATGCGGATGAAGTGCTTGCGCATCTTCCCGGAGATATGGGCCAGGATGACGTGCTTGTTCTGGAGCTCGACCCGGAACATGGCGTTCGGCAGGGTCTCCAGGACGACCCCCTCGGCTTCGAACATGTCCTGTCTAGGCATGCGGGCCCTCCTTGGCCGGGGACGCCTCCGGGCGGGCGGCCGCCGTCGGCCTCGCGCTGAGGACCTCCGGTCCGTTCTCCGTCATGGCCACCGTGTGCTCGAAGTGCGCGGACAGGCTCCGGTCCCGGGTCACGGCCGTCCAGCCGTCCTCCAGGATCTCGACCTCGTGGCCGCCCGCCGCGATCATCGGCTCGATGGCCAGCGTCAGGCCGGGGCGGATCTTCGGGCCCCGTCCGGGCGCCCCGAAATTGGGCACCTGGGGCTCCTCATGAAGGGCCCGGCCGATGCCGTGGCCGACGAACTGCCGGATGACCGAGAATCCCTCGCTCTCGACCGCCTGCTGGATGGCCGCAGACACGTCCGATAGGCGCCGGCCCTCGCGCATCTCCTCGAGGCCCTTGGTGAAGGACCTCTCGGCGACGGCGATGAGCTTGGCCGCCTCGGGCGAGACCCGGCCGACCGGGACGGTCAGGGCCGAATCGCTGAAGAAGCCCTCGTAGAGGACGCCGAAGTCCAGGCTGACGATGTCGCCCTCCTGGAGGATGCGGCCCGAGGGGATGCCGTGGATGATCTCCTCGTTGACTGAGATGCAGACCGAAGCCGGATAGCCGCGGTAGCCCTTGAAGGCCGGGACGGCCCCGAGCTCGCGGGTCCGCTTCTCGGCGTAGAGGTCGAGGTCCCGGGTCCGGACGCCGGGCCGGATGAGCGGCTCGAGCTCGCCGAGGACCGCGGCCACGACGCGGCTGCTCTGGCGCATGGCCTCGAGCTCGGCCGCGGACTTGAACGTGATCATCGTCCCTTCCCCGTTCCGTCCGAACGCCCGAGCAGGCCCTCGAGGACCCGCCGGACCACGCGGATGACGTCCTCGGCCCGCCCGTTGCCGTCGATGCGGTGGAGGTTGGCCTTGGCCGAATAGCGGGCCACCAGGGGCTCCGTCTTGGCGTGATAGGTCTTGAGCCGCTCCCGGATGACCTCGGGCGTGTCGTCGGCGCGCTGGACGAGGGCCGTGCCGCAGACGTCGCAGACGCCCGCGGTCTTCGGCGGCTTGTTGGCGAGATGATAGATGGCCTCGCACTTCGGGCAGGTCCGCCGCTTGGCCAGCCGCTCGAGGACGGTCGCGTCAGAGACCTGGAGGTCGAAGACGATCTCCGGGCCGGGGAGGCCGAGCGCGTCGAGGCTCTCGGCCTGGGCCAGGTTGCGGGGGTAGCCGTCGAGGACGTAGCCGCCCCGGCAGTCCTCCCGGGCCAGGCGCTCGCGGAGCAGGGCCAGCACGATCGCGTCGTCAACGAGGCCGCCCTGGCCCATCTGAGACGCGGCGACGAGGCCGAGCGGCGTTCCCTCCCGGACGGCTTCCCGGAGCAGGTCCCCCGTGGAGACCTTGGGGAACCCGTAGGCCGCGCGCAGGCCCTCGGCCACGGTCCCCTTCCCGCTTCCGGGCGCGCCCAGGAGGATGATCCTCATCCTCGCCTCCCGCGGATGCGGCTGCGGCGCATGAAGCCGTCGTAATGGCGCATGACGAGCTGGGCCTCGATCTGCTGCATCGTGTCCATAGCCACGCCGACGACGATCAGGATCGATGTGCCGCCGAACATGAACTGGATGCCCAGGCCCTGGGTCATGAACTTGGGCAGGTTGGCGTCGAGCCAGGGGCCGATCCAGGGCAGGGCCTGGAACCTGAAGCCGGTGATCAGGAACTCGGGCAGGATGGCCACGGCGGCCAGGTAGACCGCGCCGGCCAGGGTGATCCGGCTGAGGACGTCGTCGATGTAGTCGGAGGTCGTCTTGCCCGGGCGGATGCCGGGGATGAACCCGCCGTACTTGCGCAGGTTGTCGGCGACGTCGACCGGGTTGAAGATGATCGAGATGTAGAAGTAGGTGAAGAAGATGATGGCCGCGACGTACACCAGGTTGTAGAGGGGCATGCCCATGCCGAACTGGGCGGCGACCGTCTGGATGATGGGCACCTTGATCAGGGTGGCCATCGTCGCCGGGATGGTGATGACCGAGGCGGCGAAGATGATGGGGATGACGCCGCCCGTGTTGACCCGCAGGGGCAGGTGCGTGCTCTGGCCGCCGTAGACCTTGCGGCCGACGACGCGCTTGGCGTAGGACACGGGGATGCGGCGCTGGCCGCGCTCGACGAAGACGATGAAGGCCACGACGGCGATCATGAGGGCGCCGAGGAAGATGATCTTCAGCGGGTCCATGGACCCCGTCCGCAGCCCGGAGATCATGTCGTTGAGGCCGGCCGGGAAGCTGACCACGATGCCGGCGAAGATGATGAGCGAGATGCCGTTGCCGATGCCCCGCTCGGAGATCTGCTCGCCGAGCCACATGACGAAGACCGTCCCGGTCGTCAAGGTCAGGACGGTCAGGAACATGAAGCCCAGGCCCGGGTTCGGCACGACGGGGGCGCCAGCCGGCGTCCGCAGGTTCTGGAGGAAGATGGCGATGCCGAAGGCCTGGACGAGGCAGATGCCGATCGTCCCGTAGCGGGTGTACTGGGTGATCTTCTTCCGGCCGAGCTCCCCTTCCTTGGACAGGCGCTCGAGGTACGGCCAGACGACGGTCAGCAACTGAAGGATGATCGAGGACGAGATGTAGGGCATGATGCCCAGGGCGAAGATGGTCATCCGGGACATGTTCCGGCCCGAGAACAGGTCGATGAAGCCGAGGAGCCCGCCCTTCTGGCTCTGCCAGAACTCGGCCAGGGCCGTGGCGCTCAGCCCCGGGTTGGGGATGACGCCGCCGATCCGGTAGACCGCGAGGAGGAGCAGGGTGAAGATGACCCTCTTGCGGAGCTCCGGGATGCTGAAGATGTTGCGGATACTGTCTAACATTGGTCTTTCCCGATGACGACAGCCTTGCCGCCCTTGGCCTCGATCTTCTTCACGGCCGAGCCGGAGA
>CAYOYQ010000264.1:0-3351 GCA_964408215.1 uncultured Eubacteriales bacterium | reverse complement strand
TATTCGAGGAACTTTCGGTATTCGACTGCCGCGCCCGCCCTGTCCCCCTTCTCCTCGAGGACGCGGCCGAGACGGTGGTGATAGAGCGGGTGGATCATCCAGCGGACCTGGTTCGAGGGATCGATCGTCGTCAGCTTGCGGTATTCGGCGACGGCGGCGTCGAGGTCGCCCTTCTTCCAATACGCCCGGGCCAGGACGTCCTTGAGCCACGGGATGTTGTAGACGGGGACCGTGTCGAAGCCCATGCGCGGGAGGTCGACGGGAACGATCGCGCGGCTGAGGGCGATCGCGCGGTCGACGTCGTTCCCGGCCAGCGCCGCCTCCGCCCGCAGCAGCCGATAGAGGAACGTCGCCTGGGGCGCGTCGGCGGGATCGACCCGGGCCAGCGCCGGCTCGACCGCGGCCAGCTGACGGGCCGCCTCGGCGGACCTGCCGCCGCCAAGAGCGACCGAGCCCAGGATAAAGGCCCGGCTGACCTCTTCGAACACCGATAAGCTCAGGCCGCTTTTCGCATTCAGGTCGACGTATCGCTGGACCGCTTCGCTCGCGGCCTCGGCCTCGCCCCGGTCAAGGCGGATGAAGGCCGTGATCCAATCGACGTTCGCGGCGGCCAGGACCTCGCCGGCCACTTCGGCCTGTTCCCGGATCGACGCGTAGCGGGCGAGCGAGGCCTCCCACCGGCCGAGGAAGTAGTCCATAAAGGCCCTCAGCCAAACGCCGACCGAACGGGCCGACAGAGACGAAGCCCGCCTGTCGAGCTCGTCGAGCCAATGATAAGCCGCGCGGTAATCCTCCCGGAGGCAGGCGACATACAAGAGGCTTGCGTAGTCGAAGAAAAAGTCCGGTTTCAACTCCAGGGTCTCGCGGAACTTTTCCTCCGCCGATGCCAGGCGGCCCATCCGGATGTAGGTCTCTCCGATCGAATCGAGCGGATTGGCGTCGCCCGGGTTGAGTTCCGCGTAACGCGCGAAAAAGCGGAGGGCTTCATCGAAGTTCCCCATCAGGGCGTACGAGTAGGCTAACTGGTTGATGGCGAAGCCGAAGTCCGGGTCCAGGGCGACGGCTCGTTCGATCACGGCGACCGACTCGCGGTATTCCCGGCGTCCTTGATAGAGCCGCCCTAGATCGAACAGGGCGTACTTTTCATCGGGATATTTCCTGACAAGCTCCTGAAGAAGCCGGATCCGCTTCTCGGGGTCCCGTTCGACGATCTCGGCGTAGCCCGCCTCGATCGAAAGCCGTTCTTTCTCGCTCGCCCGGGCCGAATACCGGAAAGCCTTTTCCATGGCCTCTCGGGCGAGATCCACATCGAAGAGGATGATGGCCGTCCGGGCCAGGAGCAAATGGGCCATGGCGAACTCGGGATCGAGGGCGATGGCTCGCTCCAGGAATTGCTGAGCCTCCGGATGATAATATTTCTCATAAGAGTCCCGTCCGCGCAAGAAGAGATCATAGGCTTCCATGGAGCTGGTAGTCATCTCGATGACCGGACGGGCCGGCGCCTCGACCTTCAGGAGGGGCTTGCCGATGCCCCGGCCGACTTCGCGGCTGATCTCGTCGACCTGCGACCTGAGGATGCTGTTGACGCCCTCGCCCCGCGCCGAAGCGCTCTTCAGGACCTCGCGGGTGCCGACATCGAGCACCTTGACGTCGGAGACGAACGTCTCCCCGGCCCGGCTGTAGAACCCTACGACGACGGCCTCGATGCCGTTTTTGCGGCAGACGTCGAAGCCGGCCTCCTCGTCGTAAAGGGCCGTCTCGTCCTTGCCGGCCTGCCGGAAGAGGTCCCGCAGCCGCTGCCAGGAGGCCACGCGCACGTGCTTCGACTGCTCGAGGCTGGTGATGAGCAGGTTGGGGATGATCTCCCGGAGATGGTCGAGCCCCGGGTCGCCCGTCTGGTTCTTGAAGCCGAGGACCGCGACGGTGCGTTTGGCGCTCTCGCTCTCGGGCACGAATTGCCAGACGACGAGCCCGACCAGGGCGAAGAGCGCCGCCGCGGCCGGGACCCAGATCTTTTTCGAAGGGAGCCGGACCGTTATCTGCTTTGAAGTCTGAGGTTTCCGAAGCGGCAGGGCCCGCGTCGTTCCCGGCAGGGTCTTTTCGATCCGGGCCAGGTCCTCGACCAGGGCGTCCGCGGTTTGATAGCGTTGGGACTTGTCCTTCGCCAGGCACTTCAACACGAGCTTGGCCAGATCGTCGGGGAGTTGCGCGATAAGCGTTCGCGGGTCGGGGGCCGGCTCGCTTTTCTGCTTGACGGCGACGGCGAGCGGCGTGTCCCCCTCGAACGGCAGGCGCCCGGTCAGCATCTCGAACAGCACGACGCCGAGGGAGTAGAGATCGGCGCGGGCGTCGGCGTCCTTGCCGTCGACCTGCTCGGGCGACATGTACTCGGGCGTGCCGATCATCACCCCGGCCCCGGTGATCCCCTTGGCCCCGACGGACCGGGCGATGCCGAAGTCCATGATCCGGACGCCGCCCTCGCGGTCGATCATGATGTTCTGAGGCTTGAGGTCGCGGTGGACGACGCCGAGCCGGTGGGCCTCGGCCAGGCCCTCGGCGGCCTGGCGGGCGATCGAGACCGCTTTGCCGACGGGCAGGGCCCCAAGGCTATGGATGAGGCTCTTGAGATCCTCGCCGGGGACGTACTCCATGGTGATGAAATAGGTCCCGGTCCCCTCCTCGCGGCCGAGGTCGTGCATGCGACAGATGTTGCGGTGGGAAACGGTCCGGGCCAGGCGCAGCTCGTTCCTGAAGCGCTCGATCGTCGCCGTATCGCCGGCGATCTCGGGCTTGAGGAGCTTGAGGGCCAGCTTCTCCCGGACCTCGGTGTCGAAGACCTTGTAGACGCGGCCCATCCCGCCCTTGCCCAGCTCCTCGATGACCTGGTAGCGGCGGGCGAAGGTCGTGCCCGTTTCGAGCTCGCGGACGGGAGCGGCCATGGTCCCGGTCAGCGTCGGCGAGGCCGCGGCGTCGGGGACGAGGGGCGCGGCGCAGCGGCCGCAGAACCGCGTCTCAGACGGATTGTCGAAGCCGCAGCGGGAGCACTTCACGCGGGTTCCCCTCGAAAGCGCTTGGACCGGTCCCGAGGATAACACCGGGGGAGGAGCGAGTCAACGCCGCGGTCAGAGCGCCGCCAGGGCCTTGAGGGCCAGCGAATAGAGCCAGCGGTGGGCCTTGTTGCCGTTGGTCAGGATGGCGATGCCCGTCTTGCGCTGGAGGTTGCCGGCCAGGAAGGCCGTGTAGCCGTTGACGCTGCCGCTGTGGGCGATGACCGTCTGGCCGTCGAGGGTCGAGATCCACCAGGCCAGGCCGTAGCCCGAGGTCTCGTTGAGCCAGCCGCCGTTGATGGGC
>CAYOYQ010000263.1:0-3361 GCA_964408215.1 uncultured Eubacteriales bacterium | reverse complement strand
CGGGACGGCCCGGCCGAAGGGCGCGACGGGCGACATCGGCGCCATCGAGCGCTAGGCCCGGCGGCCGGACAGCCGCATGCCGATCGGCCGCGAGCGAATTGACTTCCGGGGTTTCTGTCTGATAACCTTGGCCAAGCAAGGCCAGGGGGACCGCGAATGGCCAGAACCTGCCCGAAGTGTCACGCCGAGAACACGGACACGTCCAAATTCTGCGGCAATTGCGCGACCGCGCTCGGCGCGGCGGGCAGGCCCAAACCCGGTCTGACGAAGACCCTGAAAAGGCCGGTTGCGGACCTCGTCCCCGGGTTCGTCATCGGCAAGGAATACGAGATCCTCGAGAAACTCGGCCGAGGCGGCATGGGCGAGGTCTACCGGGCCCTCGACAGGCACCTCGACCGCCAGGTGGCCATCAAGGTCCTGCCGGAAGAATTCGGCGCCGACCCGGAGCGGCTGGCCCGGTTCAGGCGCGAGGCCAAGCTCCTGGCGGCCCTGAACCATCCGAATATCGAGGCCGTTCACGAGCTCGAAGAATCCGGGGAGCGGAAGTACCTCATCCTGGAAATGGTCGAGGGCGAAACGCTTCAGGCCAGGCTCGATCGCGGGGCCCTGGCGATCGACGAGGCGCTCGAAACCTGCCGCCAGGTCGCGGCCGGACTCGAGGCGGCCCACGAGAAGGGCATCGTCCATAGAGACCTGAAGCCCGGCAACATCATGATCACCGCCGACGGCCAGGCCAAGATCCTCGACTTCGGGCTGGCCAAGGCCGAGGGGAGCGAAACGACGGGCTTCGACATCGCCAACTCGCCGACGATCACCGCCCAGATGACCGAGCCCGGCATCATCCTCGGGACGGCGGCCTATATGAGCCCGGAGCAGGCGCGGGGCCGGGCGGTGGACAAGCGGGCCGACATCTGGGCCTGGGGCTGCGTCCTCTACGAATGCCTGACGGGAAGGAGGGCTTTCCAGGGGGAGACGGTCTCGGACACGCTGGCCCAGATCCTGAAGGGCGAACCGCATTGGACGGCGCTGCCCGCTGCGACACCGGCGTGTATTAGGAGCCTTCTGGCCCGCTGTCTCAAGAAGGACCGCAAAGAACGACTCCGCGACATCGGCGACGCCCGGCTGGAGATCGAGGAGGCCTTGTCGCGATCCGATGAGGCCGTTCCCGTTTCCCGGAAGCTCTCGCCTCTGATGATGGCAAGTATCGCGGGGGGCGTGTTGATCGCCGGCATCCTGATCGATCGGTTGCTGATCAGGCGCCCACCGACGCCCCCTCCCGCCCAAGTTGTGACATCGACCATCAAGGTCGAGCCGGGCCTATGGCTGGACGGCCGGCGGCAGGCGGCTGAAACGGAACGACCCTCCCGGAAAGCCATGACCATTTCCGGTGACGGGAGCTTCATCGTCTATTCCGCTATCGAAGAGAATCCCGGGCCTCAAGCCAAGCCCCGGCTGTTCCTCAGGAGGCTGGTTCGATCCGAGGCAAAGCCCATTCCCGGCACGGAAGGAGGCATCCATCCCTTCTTGGCGCCGGACGACCGGTGGGTGGGATTCTGGGCCGACGGCTTGTTGAAGAAGATCCCCGTTGACGGCGGAGTCGCTACGACATTGTGCGAATGCCCGTCGATCTTCGGCGCCAGCTGGGGCCCCGGCAACGTCATCGTCTATTCGCCTGATCCGTTTTCCGGACTCTCGATCATATCGGCCGCGGGGGGCAAGCCCGAGATCATCACCGTGCCCGATCCTAAGCTGGAAGAATCCTCCCACCGATTGCCGTTCTGGCTGCCGGACGGGAAGGCTTTCCTTTTCTCCGTCATGAAAAACCCCTGGGACGAACGGCCCGCTTTGGCCTTGTACCGAACGGACACACATGAACAGCGAATTCTTATCGCCGACGCCGCGGACGCCAGATTCGTGCTTTCAGGGCATTTGTTATTCCTGAGGCAGGGAACGCTCATGGCCGTTCGTTTCGACCCGGGCCGGCGCGAGGTCATCGGCCAACCGGTCGCGCTCAAAGAAGATGTCCAGCAGGCATTTTCAACCCACGGCACTTACCATACGACCGCCGGACAATTCGCCGTTTCTCGAACGGGCTCGCTCATCTATGCGGCCGGGGGGATCGTCCCGGACCGGAGGAATTCTCTTGTTTGGGTAGACCGGATGGGCGTGGAGGAGGCGGTGCCGTCCCCGCCGCTCCCCTACCTGGGCCCTCGGCTTTCGCCCGACGGCCGCAAGATCGCGTATCTCGTATGGGGAAGAAAGGCCTGGATCGGCACTAACAGCTTGGAAAGCGGCACGAACGGTCCGTTGCCGGGAGAGGGGCTGCCGAGCTTTCCGATCTGGACTCCCGACGGCCGATCGCTGCTCTTCGGTTGGATCAAAGCTGGCGTTCAGTCCGTATACCGGCAACTGTCCGACGGGAGCTCGCTGATGGAACGATTGACGACGAGCGGCAATCAACAAGATGTCTCGTCGTGCTTACCGGATGGAAAGTCCGTGGCCATAGTCGAAGTGACAAAGGACACCGGAGCGGACGTTCGTATTCTGGATATCCCGTCCGGGAGCGTGACGCCGTTCCTCGATTCGAAGTTCAATGAACGTTACCCCGAATTCTCGCCGGACGGTCGCTGGCTGGCCTACGCCTCCGATGAGTCGGGGCGAAACGAGATCTACGTCCGACCATTCCCCGGTCCAGGCATGAAATACGCGATCTCGACGGAGGGAGGGCGCGAACCGCTCTGGTCGAGGGACAGCAGGCTCTTCTACCGATGGCAAGGCCAAATATGGGAGGTCGATGTCCGGACGGACGGCGCATTCTCGGCAAGCCGGCCGAGATTGCTCTTCGACAAACCCGGATATATGGCGACCGGCGAACCAATTCGAAGCTATGACCTATCCTTCGATGGAAAGAAGTTCCTTATGGTCAAGCTCGAGCAGAGGAAGCCTTCCCCCGTCACCGAGCTGGTCCTTGTCCAGAACTGGTTCGAGGAGCTCAAGCGCCTGGTCCCGGCAAAATAAGCATCTTTCCGGCTGCCCGCTCTTTTTTTGCCCCACTGTGAGAAGGCGGTTCGAACCCGAGCGTCTCTATAAGCAGATCGCGATTGAATCGGAATTGATTAACTGTAAGCAACTGATAATTAGTTGCATTTTCTCGAAAGATATGTTAGGCTATCCATGAGCCGCCGGGATAAGCTGTTGCGACGGTTCCTCGCGAAACCGGCGGATTTCGCATTCGACGAGATGAGCAGGCTCCTCAAGGGCTTCGGTTACGATGAGATCCGGTCCGGTAAAACGGCGGGGTCACGCGTCGCCTTCGTGAACAGGACGAGCGGCCACATCATAAGGCTGCACAAACCGCATC
>CAYOYQ010000262.1:0-3371 GCA_964408215.1 uncultured Eubacteriales bacterium | reverse complement strand
GCTCATCACCCTCATCGTCGTCCCGGTCGTCTACAACATCTTCGAGGACTTCCGGAGGAAGAAGGAGCACGGCGAGGAGGCCAACGGCGCGGCGACCACGCCGTAAGCATCACCGAAGGACCCTCTCTTCGGCTTTGCTCGGGAATTGCCTCTAGCTCCCCGGCCCCCCGGGGAACCAGTTACGCACGGTTCCCCCCCGCTCCGCGGGTCCCCTCCTCCAGCAACGGGGATCGTCGAGGCAAATTCCCTTGCCGCCTTGAGAGGGTCATTCGGATTGACGAAATGCTCCTGCGTAGTTAACATGCCCATCACCATGACTTCGATGATCGATCTCACTGGATACGGCTGGGACGCGGCGTTCGCCGCGGCGTTCGACGAGTGCGCCTCGGAAGGGCTGGTCGCGGGCCGCGTCGTCAAGCAGGCCAGGGACCGCTCGACCCTGATCACGGCCGCGGGGGAAGTCGCGGGCGAGGTCTCGGGACGGTTCCGTCACCAGGCCCTCGGCCCCTCGGACTTTCCGGCCGTCGGCGACTGGGCGGCCGTGAGGCCCGTCCCGAACGGGCCCGCCCTCATCGAGGCGATCCTCCGGCGCCGCGGCGCCTTCACCCGGAAAGCGGCCGGAGAGGCGGTCGAGGCCCAGGTCGTCGCGGCCAACGTCGACACGGTCTTCCTCGTCAGCGGCCTCGACGGCGATCTCAACCTCCGGCGCGTCGAGCGCTACCTCGCGACCGCCTGGTCGAGCGGGGCCAAGCCGGTCGTCGTGCTCAACAAGGCCGACCTCCGGACGGACCTCGCCGATGTCATCGCCGCGGTGGCCGCCGTCGCTCCGGGCGTCCCCGTCGTCGCGGTCCGGGCCCGGGACTCCGGCGGCCTCGAGCCGCTCGGGCCCTACCTCGTCGCGGGAAAGACGGTCGCCCTGCTCGGCTCGTCGGGCGTCGGCAAATCGACCATCATCAACCGCCTGCTCGGGGAAGAGCGCCTCCGGACGGCCGGGATGAGCGACGCCGCGGCCGGGCGCGGCCGGCACACGACGACCGCGCGCGAGCTCGTCCGGCTCCCGGACGGGGCGCTCCTCATCGACACGCCCGGGATGCGCGAGCTTGGCCTCTGGGCGGACGACGAGGCGATCGACCGGACCTTCGACGAGATCGACCGTCTCGCCGCCCGCTGCCGCTTCCCCGATTGCAGTCACGAGCACGAGCCGGGCTGCGCCGTGAGGGCCGCGGTCGAGACGGGCGCCCTCGAGGCCGGCCGTTACGGGAGCTACCTCAAGCTGCGCCGGGAGATGCGCTCGCTCGAGCTCCGGAAGGATGAGAAGGCCCGCCGGCAGCACGAGAAAGCCGTGGGGCGTGATTTTCACGCCCGGCTCAAGGAAGCCAAGAGGACCAAGCCGCGCTACCGCTAGGGCCGGCCGGCCGCCATGACCGGCCCCGTAGCCGGCGTCAAGAAAGGGGGCACATCCTCTGTGTATCGCCCTTCCGGATTGACGGTCCTGCCTCAATGCGGCTATCATGCGGCCGTTCACTCGCCAGAATCGATCCGGGAGGAGGCCCCTTTATGAAATGCCGTACGCCCTGGGCCGTTGTCATAACTATCGCCGTTCTGTCTTCCTTCACCGGTGTCAATTCCGTCGCCGCTCGACGCGGCCCGTCCGCTCAAGACGCCACGGCGACTCCGCTCACGCTGGCGGCCACGGCCGACGAATTGGCGCTGACGCACGGGCTCGTCGCCGGGCTCATCGGGCAATACGGGCGGTTCAGCGTCCCGTCCGATCTTCTCGCCTGGCAGATGGCCGAAGGGACGATGGCCGAGCCGAAAGCCGGGGCCGTCGTCGGGAAGAACGCCAGGGGCGAAGACGTCGCCTGGGCCGCGGTCGAGGCAGGGAAGGAAGGCTGGATCGAGAGCCGCGCCTTCGCCGGAGGATACCTTTATGTCGTCGTTGAATCTGCCCGGACCCGGACGATGGTCCTCGACGCGACCGGGTTCTACGTCGCTTGGATCAACGGCGAGCCGCGAGGCGGGGAGAAGTACGGCGCCGACTATCTCCGCCACCCCGTCCGATTGGCCCAGGGCCGCAACGTTCTTCTTTTCCGGGGCGAGCGCGGCCGGTTCAAGGCCAGGATCTGCGCGCCGCCGGCCGAGGTCTTTTTCACAGATAAGGACATGACACTCCCGGACCTCGTCCAGGGAAAGAATTCGGCTCCCTATTGGGCCGGCCTGCGGCTGGTCAACGCGACCGGGGAGAGGCTCACCGGGATCGAGATCATTCAGGGCTCGGGCCGGTCGGAGAAAAAGGCCCCGGTCGGCGTTTCCGTGGCCCCGCTCGTCACCCACAAGCTGGCCGTACCGCTCACGGTCGCCCCACCGTCGGCCGAGGGGACGGTCAAGGTCGAGATCAAGGCCCGGGCGAGGGCAGGCCGGCGGACCGTCGAGACGCCGCCGTTCACGGTCGAGCTCAAGGTCGTGGCGCCCTCGGCCCATCACGCCCGCACGTTCGTCAGCGCGATCGACGGCAGCGTCCAGTATTTCGGCGTCGCGCCCCTCGTCAAAGGCGAGGGGCAGACGGCCGGGACCAGGCCCGCCCTCATCCTGACGCTCCACGGCGCGGGGGTCGAGGCGATCGGCCAGGCCCGGGCCTACAAGCCCAAGGACTGGGCCTGGATCGTCGCGGCCACCAACCGCCGCCCTTACGGCTTCGATTGGGAGGACTGGGGGCGTCTCGACGCCCTCGAGGGCCTTGGCGAGGCCTCGCGTCTCTTCGGGACGGAACCGGAACGCACCTACCTGACCGGTCATTCTATGGGCGGCCACGGGACGTGGCAGGTCGGGGCGACGGTGCCGGGGCCCTGGGCGGCCATCGCCCCGAGCGCCGGGTGGTACAGCTTCACTTCGTACGGCGGAGGAGCGACCTACAAGGACCCGTCACCCATGGAGAAGATGCTCGTCCGGGCCAACAACCCGAGCGAAACGACGTTCTTGGCCCGGAACTTCCTTCACTACGGCGTCTACATCCTGCACGGCGACCAGGACGATAACGTTCCGGTGGCCCAGGCCCGGCACATGCGCGAGCTTTTGGGCGCGTTCCATCCGGACTTCGCCTATTACGAGAGGCCGG
Source organism: uncultured Eubacteriales bacterium (assembly GCA_964408215.1). Lineage (GTDB taxonomy): Bacteria > Acidobacteriota > Aminicenantia > Aminicenantales > Saccharicenantaceae > RBG-16-66-30. The sequence continues at coordinate 256 of CAYOYQ010000262.1, read as the reverse complement.
GAGCCGGACACTGGTGGGGGAACGAATGCGTCGATTGGCCGCCGCTCATGGAGTTCTTGAAGGAGCGGGCCAGGCCGGCGGATGCGGACGCGCGCAAGGTCGAGTTCGTGACCGCGAACCCGGGCGTCTCCGCGGGATCGCGCTGGGTCGGCATCCTGGCCCAAGAGCGGCCGCTTGAATTCAGCAAGGTCGCGATCGAGAGGGACGAGGCCGGGAAGTCCTTCAAGGGGACAACGGAGAACGTCGAGCGCCTGGC
>CAYOYQ010000261.1:0-3415 GCA_964408215.1 uncultured Eubacteriales bacterium | reverse complement strand
GAAGTCGCCCGCCGGCGCGGAGCGGATTCTTAGGAGCGGAGCTCCAGCCGCGCAGCGGAGCGACCCGGAGCTGGGCGGCTGGGAAATCTCTGAAGAAGGACACACGCTCTAGAGATTCTACGGAACCCGGCAAGGCCGAGGAAGACGGGGTTGAGGGGCATCCCGGAGTGAGCATAAAGCGGTGAAATAGCCGGCCTCGGGACCGGCCCGGAGCGAACTCCTGGGAGCGGAGGTCCAGATGCGCTGCGGAGGTACGCGGAGCTGCGCATCTGGGAGATAGATTAATCAAGGCACTCGCTTAAGATACTTCGCAGAATCGGGCTTCGAGTGCTCAGCCCGATTCTGCAGGTCCGCTCCGAAGACTCCGCTCCCCGCCGGCAGCGAACGGAGCGGATCCCCGAGACCCCGCCGCGGCCGATCCGAGGGGCCAGAGCGCGATTTACTTTTGAGGCCGATGAGTCTATTATCGGCGTTGGTGGATATCATGCTGAAGACGCGCACATTGGCACTCCCGGCCCTGAGCCTCCTCCTGACGGCGACCCTGTCCGCCCAGGCGCCGGACAGAAACCTCCAGGCCGGCCTCAAGGCGATCAGCCCGGCCGAGGCTTACGAGATCGTCAAGAACCTGGCCTCGCCGGAATACGCCGGCCGCCTGACGGGGCACCCGGGCTACACCGCGGCCGCGGAATGGGCCGCCCGCAAGCTCCAGGCCTGGGGGCTCAAGCCGATCTCGGGCAGGGATGGCTATCTCCAGCCCTACGCCTCGCCCTACACCGTCATCGACAAGGCCGAGATGTCCGTCTTCCTCCCCGAGGGAAAGGCCGAAGCCGGCCAGGCCCCGGCTTACAAAGAGACGAAGCTCGCGCCGGAGAAGGACTTCCTGCCTCTCCTCTATTCCGACAGCGCCGACCGGACCGCCGAGACCGTCTTCGCCGGCTGGGGCATCTCGGCCCCGGACCTCGGTTATGACGACTACGCCGGGCTCGACGTCCGCGGCAAATTCATCCTGTGTTTTCGCGGCACGCCGGACGACGACCGGAAATGGCAGGTCCACGACGAGCACCGGACCCGGATGAGGGCCGCGCGCGACAAGGGCGCCCTCGGCCTCATCTATATCTATCCCGAGGTCCAGTCCAATCCCAACGGCGACCGGCTCGAGGGCTTCACCCCGGCCGAGATCAGCGAAAAGGTCTGTGACGCGATCCTCAAGGGAACGGGCTCGACCGCGGCCGATCTGAAGAAGGCCCTGACGACCTGGAAGCGGCCCGTCTCCTTCCCGCTCCCGGTCAAGATCCGCCTCTCCGTCGCGGCCCGATATTTCCCGCAGGCCGTCGGCTCCAACGTCGTCGGCTATATCGAAGGGTCGGACCCGAAGCTCCGCCGGGAGTGCATCGTCATCGGCGGGCACTTCGATCATACCGGGGCTCACATGGGCCTCCTCTTTCCGGGCGCCGACGACAACGCCAGCGGCAGCGCCACCTCGATGGAGGCCGGCAAGGCCCTGGCCGCTCTGACCCGCAAACCCAAGCGCTCGGTCGTCATCGCCCTCTTCGGCGGCGAGGAGCTGGGGCTCCAGGGCTCGACGTGGTTCGCCGACCACGTCCCGGGTCCCTTCGACAAGGTCGTCGGCATGCTCAATTTCGACATGACCGGCGAGGGCGACGGGCTCTGGGGCGCGGTCGGGGCGGAGCCCGACGCCTTCCGCAAGGCGATCGAGGCGGCCGACCGGTCGGTCAAGGTCCTCCGCGGCCTGGGCACGATCTCGGGCGTCGGCGTCCGCGGCTCCGACTTCGCTCCCTTCTTCCTCAAAGGCATCCCCGCCGCGAGCTTCGGCTCGAACGGGCCCCATCTCGCCTATCACGGGACGGGCGACACGATCTACCGGATCAATCCCGACATCATGGCCGACGCCGCCAAGCTCGCGTTCCTGGCCGCGTTCGCCTGGGCCGACCGCTAAGGAAGAGGAGGGAGGATGAGAGTCGCCCAAGAAGGCCTCAAGTTCATCCTCGGCGCCGTCGGGTTGGCCGTCCTCTCCGGCCTCCTCGGCCTCGGCGTCCTGGCCGTTCTCTTCCTCCTCCTCGCCGGCGCCTTCACCTTCTTCTTCCGCGATCCCGACCGCGTCGCGCCGCCCGGCGACGGGCTGATGGTCTCCCCCGCCGACGGCGAGGTCCTGGCGATCGAGGATGTCCCGGCTTCGTCCGGCGTCCCCGGGCCGGCGAAGAAGCTCACGATCTTCCTTTCCCTCACCGACGTCCATCTCGTCCGGGCCCCGCTCGCGGGGACGGTCGTCCGGTCCGATTACCACCCGGGCAAGTTCCTGCCCGCCTACAAGCCCGAGGCCGGCGAGCACAACGAATCCGAGACGCTGGCCGTCCAGGGCGGGCCGGCCGACTTCGTCATGAAGATGATCGTCGGCGTCGCGGCCCGGCGAATCAAGGCCTTCGTCAAGACCGGGGACGCGATCGGGCGGGGCGAGAAGATCGGATTGATGTATTTCGGCTCGCGGGTCGAGCTCACCGTTCCCGCGAAGGTCGCGGTCAAGGCGGCCCTGCACGACAAGGTCAAGGGCGGCCTGACCGTCATCGGCGAGGTGCAGCCATGAGGGTGAAAAAGCCCCCCCACACCGGCATCAACGTCCTGCCCAGCCTGTTCTCCCTGACCAACCTGTTCTTCGGGTTCATGAGCATCCTGCTGACATTCCAGGGCCGCTACCGTCCGGCCGCGGTGCTCATCATCATCGCCGCGCTCATGGACGGTCTCGACGGGCTGGTCGCCCGGGCGACCCACACGCCGTCCGACTTCGGCATCGAGCTCGACTCGCTGGCCGACGCCGTCTCGTTCGGGCTGGCGACGTCCATCCTGCTCTACTACTGGGGCATGGAGGTGGCCGGGCCGCCGGCCGTCTTCTTCAGCTTCCTCTTCCTGACCGCCGGGGTCCTCCGGCTGGCCCGCTACAACGTCCGGACCAAGGTCCCGTCGGACCGCAAGCACTACCAGGGCCTGACCGTCCCGTCGGCGGCCATCTTCATGGCCGCGGTCGTCAACTTCCACCCCGTCCCCCTGGCCACCCGCAGCTCGGGCTTCCTTGTGGCCGTCCTGACGCTCTGCGTCTCGCTCTGCATGGTCAGCACCATCCCCTACCGCAACTTCATCAAGGCCTTCATCGGCCATCGTACCGATATCCGCACCGCCCTCTTCGTCGCCGTCTCGCTCTTCGGCGTGCTGTTCTATCCTCGCTACTTCCTGCTGCTCTTCTTCGGGCTGAACGTCCTCTCGGGGCCCACGGTCGCCCTGTTCAAGGCCCTCCGGAGGCACCCCCGCAAGAAGCCCGAACCCAAAGTCACCATCCCCCAGTAGGCCACAGAAAGGATGGGTCGGCTTCCCCTGACGATCGGACGGGCGGGCCGGCCCGCCC
>CAYOYQ010000260.1:0-3417 GCA_964408215.1 uncultured Eubacteriales bacterium | reverse complement strand
GCTACGACTGCCATCCGGGAGAGAAGACCGTCTTCCACCGCAGCACGAGCCACACCGCGGCCGGCGGCGCCTGCACGGACTGCCACGGCTCCCTCGCGGCGATCGCGTCGGGAATCATCAACGGGCGTGTGCCCTGGGCCGAGGAGCCGGGCTGTGTGGATTGCCATACCTTCGTCGCCGGGGTCCAGACCGGCACGACCCTCTATCACAACGCCACGGGCCACGGCGGGCTCTCCTGCGCCGCCTGCCACGGCAGCCCTCACGCCACCGTCCCCTCGAACAAAGAGGTGGACAACTACCAGTCGCTGCAGTACCAGGCCAAGGCTCTGCCTCTCGGGAGCTGCAAGGTGTGCCATGCCAACTCGAAAGGCGGCGGCCTCATCGGGGTGGCGGCCGCCCACGGCGCGAGCGAGCCGACCTCCTGCAAGGTCTGCCACACGGGGCCGATCACGACGAACAACCCCGAGAACTTCCCCCACCGCTTCCAGCAGCGGAAGCGCTGACGGAAGCTACTTCACCGCCCGCCTGAGCTTCGCGTCGATGTACGTCCGGAGGAACCGGATGGCCTCGTCCGCCCGCCGGAAAACGGGCAGGCCCGCCCGCTCGAGATGGTCGGCGAGCGGCGTGTAGAGCTCGCCGGCGTCGATATTGACGACGAGGGGCTTGGCCGTCGCCCGGAAGAGATCGATCATCCTCGAGGCGAAGCTCCCGGGCCGGGTCATGTCCTCCTTGTGGCCGGGACCCGGGGCCAGGGTCTGCTGGGCCGGCGTCAGGGGGACGTTGGAGATGACGGCGCAGTCCACGCCGGGGTCGTCGACGATGGCCCGGGCGCATTCGACGAAGGCCGCGTCGTCGGCGACGGGGGTCACGTCGAGAGGGTTGTGGACATCCTGGAGCTTGTCGATGCCGAGCGGCCGCAGGGCCTCGAGGATCCGGGAGACCGTTCCCGGCGCGAAGGCGGCGAGATCGAGGCCGGTCCCGTTCCTGAGGTTGTCGGCCAGCATGACGCTCTCGAACCCGGCGTTGCTGATAAGGCCGACCCGGCGGCCCGCGACCGCCCGGTCCCCGAGGAACGCCAGGCCCTTCATGAAGCTCTCGAACTCGAAGAGGTCCCGGGCCACGATGGCCCCGGCCTGCTCGAGGATGGCCTTGAAAACGTTGTATTCGCCGGCGACCGACGCGGTGTGGCTCGAGGTCGCCGAACGCCCTTCGCGGCTCCGGCCGGCCTTGTAGACGAGCACCGGGCGGCCCGAGGCCGAGATCTCGCCGACGGCCCGGGCGAAGGCCAGGCCGTCGCCCGGCTTGAACCCTTCCATGTAAACGGAGAACACCCGGACATCGGGATCGTCCTTGAGGAACTCGAGATAGTCGGAGGCCGTGAGGTCGAGCTGGTTGCCGAGCGAGACCGCGTAGAGCGGCTGGATCGAGGGGAACTTGCTCATCCGGCAGATCATGAAGGCCCCGCTCTGGCTGACGACGGCCATGTCCGAGCGGGCGCTTCTCGGCCGGGGCAGCTTCGGTTCGGGGATAAACGTGGTGTCGTATCGGCCGGGCTTCGAGGCGACGCCGAGACAGTTGCCGCCGTTGACGACGGGCGTCGTCTTGCCGCTCCGGCGCCCTTCAAGGAGAAGGTCGCGGATCCTGTCCTCGATCGAGGCCCCGCCCTCCTTCTCGCCCATGCCGCCGGCGATGATGATGACCGAGCGGGCCTTGCCGTGGTCGACCAGGTCCTTCATGACGTCGTAACACTGGTCGGCGGCCAGGGTCAGGACGAAAAGATCGACGGTCTCGGGCATGGCCGCGATGCTGGGCACGCACCGGCAGCCTTCGATCGTATTCAATCCGGGTTTGATCACGGTCACCCGGTCCGGCGGGAAGCCGTTGCCGAGCGTGTTGTTGAGGATGATGTGGCCGATGTTCATCTTCTCCGAGACCCCGATGATGCCGATCGAGGCCGGCTTGAGCAGGCGCCCGATATCTTCGATGGGCCGCGGCACCATGGCCGACTTGTCGCGGGAGAAGCGGCAGACGCCGTCCAGGGCGACCAGGCGGCCGCGGCGTACGACGAACGGGTTGACCTCGGCCTCCTCGAGGACGAAGGGCGACGCCGTCGAGAGCGGCGAGAAGGCGGCGGCCAGGTCGCGGAACGAGAGGAACGCCTGGGCCAGGGCCGCGGGCGCGACGAGCGGCTTGCGGCCGCGGAACTCGGCGGCGAGCTTGCCAAAAAAGGCCAGGGGCTCGAGCAGGCCCGGGACCCGGGCGGCGTCGAGAAGGTGGGCCGAGCCGATCGCCGCGGCCGTCCCTTCCTTGAGCCGCTCGTTCATGTACTCGACGTCGACCCCTCCCCCGCCCATGGTCAGGACCGGACCGAAATCCCGGGAGTTCCGCAGACCTAAGAGGACCTCGGAGCCGAACCCGACCTCGGCGAAATCGACGGCCTCCGCGATGAGGAAGCCGCGGACGGAATCCCGGACGTCCTTCAGGGTCAGGCGAGGCCGCGGCGTCCCGTGACCCGTTCTCGCCCGTGACCAGGCGAGATAGCGGGCCGGGACCGAACGGAGCATGGCCGCCGCGGCCTTGTTGACCGAGGCCGGATCGGCCTTGACGAAGGCGACCCCGCCGACATCGGACTTGTGGACGACGAGGGGCGAGACGATCTTGAGGACGACCTTCGCCCCCCCCAGCCCGCGGAGGTCCTTGCGGCCGACCGGACGGCCCGCCGGGACGACGACGTGCCGGGGCACCGCGATCCCCGCTTCCCTCAGGACCTCATAGACCTCGGGCTCGAGCAGGAAATCCCGGCTTTCGCCCGCCGCCCGCTCGAGGATACGGGCCGTCCGGACCCAGGGCGCACGGGCGCTCATGAGCCGAGGGCCGCCTTCCGGCCGAGGTCGAAGGCCTTGAGGTTGGCCTCGAGGACGACCGGGCCGCGGGGACGGAAAAGGTCCTCGATCGTCCGGACTAGGCTTTCCTCCTTGAGGACGAGGAAGGACGAGGCGGCGCCGAGGAGGACGACGTTCTGGGCCTTGACCGTCCCGGCCTCCTTGGCCAGCTTCTCCGAATCGACGACGACCGCATGAGGCGCTTTTCGGAGGGCCTCGAGGACGCCGTCGATCTCCGGGTAGTCGGGGATGTTGCGGTAGGGCGTCGAGCTCGTGACCACGATCCCGTCGGGCCGCAGGTAGTCGAAATAGCGCAGGGCCTCGAGCGGTTCGACGCTCAGGATCATGTCGGCCTGGCCCTTGGGGATGACGTCGCTCCAGATGGTCGCGTCCGAGAGCCGCATGTGGGACTGGACGGCCCCGCCGCGCTGGGCCATGCCGTGGACCTCGGCCTGCTTGAAGAACAGGCCGTCGGCGAGCGCGGCGTTGTCGATGACGTAGGCGATCGACAGGATGCCCTGGCCGCCGACGCCCG
>CAYOYQ010000259.1:0-3428 GCA_964408215.1 uncultured Eubacteriales bacterium | reverse complement strand
CGACGACGCCGGGCACGAACCGCGCCGCGGCCGTCGTCGTTGACGCCGCGGCCAGCTCGCCGCCCGAGAGGACGTAATCGCCGATCGAGATCTCGCCGTCGGCCAGATGCTCGGCGACGCGCTCGTCGACGCCTTCGTAGCGCCCGCAGATGAGGATGACCTGAGGCTCCGCGGCCAGCTCCCGCGCCAGGCCGGCGTCCAGGGTCCGGCCTTGGGGCGAGAGCAGATAGACCTTGGCCCCGGCGTCCTCGCGGACGGCCTCGACGGCGCGAAAGATCGGCTCGGGCTTCAAGACCATCCCTTCCAGGCCCCCAAAGGGCCGGTCATCGACCTGGCGGTGCTTGTCCTGGGTGGAATCCCTCAAGTCGTGCACGACGATCCGGATCCTTTCCCGGTCCAGGGCCCGCTTGACGACCCCTCCCGAGAAGACGCCGGTGAACATCTCGGGAAAGATCGTGATTATATCAAATCTCATTCAGCTCCAAAAGGCCTTCCGGCGGGTCGATGACGATCTCGCGCGCTTCCGGATCGACCTTGACGCAGATCCCCTCCGTGAAGGGGATGTACACATCCCCGTCCCCCCGTCTCACGACGAGGAGGACCGGCCCGCCGGTCTCCAGGATCCCGGCGACCTCCCCGACCTCGGCGCCGTCCCGGGTGACGACCCGGCTGCCGAGGACCTCGAAATCGTAGAAGCGGTCCGGCTCCAGGCGCCGGAAGCCGCTTGCAGCCACGTAAACGTCGCGGCCGGCCAAGGCGTCCGCCTGGGCTAGCGTGTCGATCCCCTCGAGCTTGAGGAAGGGCGCGCTCCGGTCGCGCCGGAAGGCTTCGACGGCAAAGGCGGCCAGGCCGTCCTCCCGCTCGATGTACACCTTGTCCGGCTCGGGGCCGGGGAAGCCTTTCTCCCTGAGCTTCAGCTTGACCGTGCCGTCGCGCCCCTGGCTCCGGACGACCCGGCCGAGGACGACGAGATCAGCCTTTTTCAATGATCTCGAGGTTAAATCTCCTCTTGAGCTTCATCCCGGCCGCGCCGAGGATGATGCGGATCGCGCGGGCGGTCCGTCCCTGTTTCCCGATCACCTTGCCGAGGTCTTCCGGCGCCACCTTGAGCTCGAGGATGGTCGTCTGCTCTCCCTCGAGCTGGGACACCTGCACTCTGTCCGGCTGGTCCACCAACGCCTTGGCAATCAGCTCTACGAGTTCCTTCATGCGGACCTCCTTTACGGTTTCGTGCTCTGGGCGGGCTTCGCGGACTTGGCAACCCTATCCAGGAGGGACTTCACGGTGCTCGACGGGCGGACGCCCTTGGCCAGCCAGGCTTGGGCCTTGGCCAGGTCGATCTTGACGCCGGCCGGATCGTCGAGCGGGGTGTAGGTTCCGAGCGTGTCCAGGGCCTGGCTCTGGCGGGCCCGTTCCGAATCCATCACCACGATGCGGTAGGTCGGCTTCTTCTTGGTACCAAATCTCATCAGGCGCATGCTCATCATTGTGGTTTCACCTTGTAACGGACGAGGTCGTTGCCGAAAAATGATAGCCGAATTCGCCGGGCAAGTCAACTGCCGGCCGGGGCCTGTCCCCCGGAGAGGACACCCGGGAGATTCCCCTTTCTCGGCGCCGGCTTCTTTGCTATCCTAGCGGCGGGGAGGTTCGAAACATGGCCAAGATCTACTACGTGGGGGATTGGGCGGTCCTGACCGGACCGGTCTTCGCCGAAACGCCTTTTTATCACTCGCCCAAGGGCCTGGACATCTTCAACTACGGCAAGTGGCTGAAGGACGCGCTCGAATCGGGCGGCAAGCACACGGTCGAGTCCGTCCCGGCCTGGGATTTCTACAACCGGCTCGGCCCCGGCGACTACGAGCGCATCCTGGCCGACTACGACATCTTCATCTTCAGCGATATCGACGCCAAGCTCTTCCAGCTCGCCCCGGGCTTCTTCGACCGGGAGAAGTTCGGCAAGGCGGTCCTGACCTACCCGGACCGGATCCGGCTGACGGTCGAGGCCGTCAAAGAGGGCAAGGCGGCCTTCTTCCTCGGCGGCTGGTACTCGTTCACCGGCGAGATGGGCAAGGGCGGCTGGGGCCGGACGCGGCTCCGCGAGATCCTGCCCGTCCGCTGCCTCGACCACGAGGACCTTGTCGAGAGCACCGAGGGCTTCGACGCCGAGCTGACGGCCGCCGGCGAGCGCTTCTTCAAGGCCGTCAATTTCAGGACCATGCCGCCGCTTCTCGGCTACAACAAGACCCTGTCCATCCCCGAGGGCCGGGTCCTGCTCGAGGTCCGCGACACCGGCGATCCTCTCCTGGCGATCCGCAGCTGCGGGCGCGGGCGGGTGCTGGCCTACATGTCCGACCCGGCGCCGCACTGGGGCTGCAACTTCGTCTTCTGGGAGGACTACGCCGCCTTCTGGCTCGAGTGCGTCGACCACGTCCTCGAAGGCCATTGAGCGTTTCAACAAGGACGATCTCCCCTCCCCGGGATCTCCTCTCGAGGCTGCGATGGGTATTGCCTCGAAGATCCCCGTAGCGGAGGGGGTCCCGCCGAGCGGGGGAACCGTCGGGACTGGTTCCCAGGGGGTCCGGGGAGCAAGAGGCAATACCCTGAGCTAAGCCGTAGAGAGGGATGCCCCGGATCGGGGAGAACCCTATTTAAGGCCGCCGAGGAGCTTCTGGACCTGGGAGCTCTTCATCATCTTCCGGAGCTCCTGGAACTGCTTGACCAGCTGATTGATCTCGTGGACCGGCCGGCCCGAGCCCCTGGCGATCCGGGTCCGGCGGCTGCCGTTGAGGATCCGGGGATCGGCCCGCTCGGCCGGGGTCATCGAGTCGATGATGGCCTCGAAATGGGCGATCTTCATCTCGTCGACCTGGGCCTTGGCCAGGTTCTTGAACGGCCCGACCTGGGGCAGGTGGCCGAGGAGGTCGGCGAACGAGCCCATCTTCTTCATCTGGCGGATCTGTTTCTTGAAGTCCTCGAGCGTGAACTCCTGCTTGCGGAGCTTCCGGGCGGTCTCCTCGGCCTCGGCCAGGTCGGCCTCGTCCTGGGCCTTCTCGATGAGCGACAGGATGTCGCCCAGGCCCAGGATGCGTGAGGCCATGCGCTCGGGATGGAAGACCTCGAGCTTGTCCGGCTTCTCGCCGACGCCGATGAACTTGATCGGCCGGCCCGTCGCCGAGACGATGGACAGGGCCGCGCCGCCCCGGGCGTCGCCGTCGAGCTTGGTCAGGATGACCGCCGTGAGCCCGATCTTCTCCTCGAAAGCCCGGGCGCTGCGGACCGCGTCCTGCCCGGTCATGGCGTCCCCGACGCAGATCGTCTCGACCGGCGCCAGGATGTCGCGGACGAGCCGGAGCTCGTCCATGAGCTCGTCGTCGACGTGGAGCCGGCCGGCGGTGTCGACGATGAGGGGGTCGTAGCCCCGGTTCCCC
>CAYOYQ010000258.1:0-3433 GCA_964408215.1 uncultured Eubacteriales bacterium | reverse complement strand
CCCTGACGGCCGACGTCAACGCGGCCATCGCCGGGCTCAAGTCCGCCGGGGCCACGGAGATCGTCGTCTGCGACGGGCACGGCTCGGGCAACTCCCAGGCGCCCGATGTCTTCGAGGCGGAGCTTCTCCCGCCGGCCAAAATGATCTCCCGTGACCGGCCTTTCGACATCTACATGGACAGCTACGACCAGTCGTTCGACGCCATCGTCGCCATCGCCATGCACGCTGGCGCGGGGAACCCGGACGGCTTCATCTCGCACACCTACACCGTCCAGGACGTCCAATACCGGGTCAACGGCACGCCCTTCAACGAGACGATGATCCTGGCCCTGGGCGCCGCTCGTTTCGGCATCCCGGTCATCATGGTCAGCGGCGACGACCAGTTCGAGAAAGAGGTCAAGCGGTATCTGCCCTGGGCGAAATACGCCGCGGGCAAGAAGGCCCTGGGCCGGGCCAAGGCCGAGCCCTTCCCCCGGGAAGAGGTCTCGCGGCGGATCGAGAAAGCGGCCCGCGAGGCCCTGCTCGGGCTCGCGTCGGCCAAGCTGTTCGACGGCTTCCCCGGGCCCTACCGTTTCGCCCTGACCTTCCAGGACGGAACGGAAGCCGAGAGGGCGGCCGACCTCAAGGGCGCCGAGCTCATGGACGACGGGGTCACGGTCCAGATCCGACATGCCGACTTCGAGGAGGGCTACCGGGCCAGCCTGAAGCTCATCTCGATCGCCGGGCTCGTCGGGCGGTACGAGGCGATGCAGCAGATGATCGCCGCCCAGCCCAACGCCCAGAGCTTGCGGGACGAGGTGTCGAAGAACGTCCGGGACCGCTGGTTCGACCCGAAGTCGTATCCGGCGGCGGCCGGCGCCTCGGGAACGCCGCAGCGCTACTTCGGCGCCCGCTAGCGCGCCGCCCGGGCGCTATTTGATGCCGAAGACCGTCTGTAAGTAGTCCGCGTCGTAGCGGACGCTGGCCTCGAGGCCGAGGGGCATTTTGGTTCCCTCCATGACCAGCCAGCCCTTGTAGCCGATGTCCTCGAGCGCCTTGCGGACGGCCGGGAAGTCGATCGAGCCTTTCCCGTACAGGTCCTTGGTGTCCTTGGCGTGAACTTCGACGACGCGGGTCCCGAGCGCCCGGATCTCGTCGAGGATGGGGAAGCCCGCGTCCTGCGAGTTGGCCACGTCATAATAAACGCGAACGGCCGGCGAGCCCACCCTCTCGAGGATCCCGAGGTTCGCTTCGGCCGGGAGCGTGTTTTCGATGGCCAGCACCACGCCCTTCGCCTCGGCCTTCGGCGCCAAGCGCTTCATCGCGGCAACGACCGCCTCGATCCCCGCCTCGTCGCCCTTCAAGTCGCCTTTTCCGAAGAAGGGGACGAGAATGACCCGAACGCCCATGGCTGCCGCGATGTCGATCCCTTCGGCGAGCCATCGTTCCGCGCGCGGATCGTTCTTGAGGGGGACGTCGTTGAGGTCGCCGATGGCGAAGGAGGCGATGGCCACGCCCGTCCGCTCGCAGGCCTCGAGATAGGCCCGGCGCAGAGCGGGATCGGTAAGGGCGAGGGAGCCGCCTTTCGGGACAAGGCTGACCTGGACGCCGTCGCAGCCGAGGCTCCCGGCCAGGGCGAACGCGGCCGGGTCCCCCGTCTTGCCGATCGTCCAGTCGCAGACGCCCAGACGGAGTTGAAGGCCTTCTTCGCCCATCTTGGAGCCTCCTGAGGACGGATCGAGCCCGGTCAGACCTGCCCCCGCCATGGCCAAAACGACCGCAAGCGCCGCGGCGGCAAAGGCGATGGCCTTCTTTTTTCTCCCATCTCCGAGCCCTCTCGAAGGCGGTGAGGGGATTTGCCTCGAAGATCCCCGTAGCGGAGGGGGGCCCGCCGAAGGTGGGGGAACCGACGGGACTGGTTCCCAGGGGTCCGGGGAGCTAGAGGCAATTCCCGAGCGATGCCGAAGAGAGGGACATCTCGGTTTTGGAGAAAGATGCATTTTGCCCTCCAAGTCAGTCCTTGAGGCCCTTGAGATCGGGCTCGAGCCGCTCCCCGTCCTTCAGGATCTCCGCCCAGGTCACGACGCGGTTCTCGTAAGCCGACTTGCGGCCGAGGATGGTCAGCTTGTTGCTCTGGACGCTCGGGGCGACGGTCGGATTGCGGAAGTCGCCCTCAACGATGGCCCGATGGAACGCGGCGATATTGGCGACGGCGCCCGACTCGTAGATCTCCGGCGTCTTGCCCCCGTTCCAGTAGCTCTCGCCGCGGATGAGGACGGCCCCGCCGTATTCGGTCTCGAGGACGCCTTTAGAGCCGAACATCCGGTTCCGGATCCCCTCGGCCGTGCCGTGGCCCTTGAACTGGCGGCCGCTGAACTGGACGCCGACCTTCTCAGGATATTGATAATAAACGACAAAATGGTCCCAGCAGGAGCCGACCTTGGGCCGGGCCTTGAGCCCGCCGCAGCCGACGGCGTACAGCGGGGGAGCGCCCATGATCCAATTCATGACGTCGATTGCGTGGATGTCCTGCTCGGTGATCATGTCGCCCGAGAGGGCCCGGTCGAGGCCCCAGGCCCTGAGGCGCACTTCGGGGTTCGCGGGCTCGGCCCGCACGGCCTCGACCCATTGTTCCCAAGGCGACTCGGCGTGGTAGGTGGCTTCGCCGAAGACGTAGTCGCCCAGGCCGCCGGCGTGGACGCGCCGCAGGGCCTCGAGGAACGAAGGGTGGGTCCGGGTCTGGAAATCAACGAGAAAGGCGCGCTTCTTCGCCGTGGCCTTCCGGGCCGAGGCGGCGATCGAATCGCATCCGGGGACGTCGACGGCGATGGGCTTGGCCACATAGACGTGCGCCCCCGCGTCGACCGCGGCCGCGGCCTGCGACGGATGGAAATAGGGCGGCGATTCGATCGCCACGGCGTCGACCTTGGCCTCGAGGAGGCGCTTGTAGCCCGAGAGGCCGGTGAACCGCCGCGGCTCGGGAACGCCGAGCGCGGCGCCCGCCTCATCGGCGCGGTCCTGGAAATAATCGGCCACGGCGGTGATCTCGTAGCCGCCGTGTTTCTGAAAAAGCTTGGCGATCCAGACGCCCCGGCCGCCGCAACCGACAAGTCCGAGCTTGATCTTGGGCGCGCCCTGGGCCGCCTTCATCAGTCCGGGGCCGAGGACGGCCGCCGAGACCGCGACGGCGCCGGCCTTTCCCGCGCCGGCCATGAACTCCCGCCGCTTGAGGGATCTCGTAACGGACATGCGCTTTCTCCTTCCCTGGGCCGCCCGGGAGGACGGCCTCAGAGGCCGCGGCCCATCTTCCGGAGCCCCTCGAGGCAGCCCCGGATGCTCGCCATCGGGTCGTTCCCGACCTCGTGCTCGACGACATACCACTGGGTGCCGCCGGTCGTCTCGCAGATCTCGAAGACCTCGTTCCAGCTAACGACGCCCTGGCCGATGACGGCCG
>CAYOYQ010000257.1:0-3438 GCA_964408215.1 uncultured Eubacteriales bacterium | reverse complement strand
CGACCTCGATCTCGGGGCGGGCGGCCGCGAGGCTTTGCCCATGGACGAGCGGCTGAGGGCTTTCGACCGCGAGCCGGACGATCCCGCCCTCCTCGCGCTCTATGTCCAGTACGGCCGCTACCTCCTCATCTCTTCGAGCCGCCCCGGAGACCAGCCGGCCAACCTCCAGGGGATCTGGAACCAGGACCTCGAACCGGCCTGGGGCAGCAAGTACACGACCAACATCAACGCCGAGATGAACTATTGGCCGGCGGAGGTGACCAACCTCGCGGATTGTCACGAACCGTTCTTCCGCCTGGTCGAGGAGTGCTCCGAGACGGGACGGACGACGGCCAAGGTCCATTACGGCGCCGACGGCTGGGTGCTCCACCACAACACGGACCTCTGGCGGGGGACGGCGCCGATCAACCATTCGAACCACGGCATGTGGCTCGGCGGGAGCGGCTGGGTCAGCCGGCATCTCTGGGAGCATTACCTGTTCACCCGGGACAAGGACTTCCTGAGGGAGAGGGCCTGGCCCGTGATGCGTGAAGCGGCCCGGTTCTACGCCCAGGTCCTCGTCCCGGACCCGAAGACCGGGCGGCTCATCAGCTCGCCGTCCAACTCGCCCGAGATCGGCGGCATGGTCGCCGGGCCGACGATGGACCACCAGATCATCCGGTCGCTCTTCGGCGCCTGCGTCGAGGCCTCGGCCATCCTGGGCGTCGACCGGGACTTCGCCGCGGAGCTGGCGAAGCTCATCCCGCGGATCGCCCCGAACCGGATCGGGCGGCTGGGCCAGCTCCAGGAGTGGCTCGAGGACGTCGACGATCCCAAGGAGCACCACCGCCACGTCTCCCATCTTTGGGGCGTCCATCCCGGCGCCGACATCACCTGGGAGCGCTCGCCGGCGATGATGAAAGCGGCCCGGCAGTCGCTCCTCTTCCGCGGCGACGAAGGCACCGGCTGGAGCCTGGCCTGGAAGATCAACTTCTGGGCCCGCTTCCTCGACGGCGACCACGCCTATGAGCTGGTCAAGCTGCTCTTTCGGGTCAAGGACGGATCGGCGCCGGGCGGAGGCGGCGGCTCGTACATCAACCTCTTCGACGCCCACCCGCCGTTCCAGATCGACGGCAACTTCGGCGGCGCGGCCGGCCTCGTCGAGCTCCTGGTCCAATCGCACCAGGGCTTCATCGACGTCCTGCCGGCCCTGCCCAAAGCCCTGCCGGACGGTTCGCTCCGCGGCGTTTGCGCCCGGGGCGGGTTCGAGCTCGACCTGGCCTGGAAGGCGGGCCGGCTGACCAGCCTGTCCGTTCTGTCCAAGGCCGGCGAGCCCTGCAAGATCAAGTATCAGGGCGAGGTCCGGGAGTTCCCGACCGAGAAGGGGGGAATATATCCCGTTTCGTTCTAGCAAGGCCGGCCGGCCGAGATCGCGGTCGAGGAGATCCGCACGATCGGCAAGAAGCGCCTGGGCCCGATGATCGGCGCTCTCTCCGGCGATGAAGCCTCGGGGCTCCGGAAGCTCATCACCGAGATGTACGGCGAATGAGCCGCCGTGCCCCCTCGTCTGTGGTATCATAGACGGCCGGGGGAGGGGAGCCCCCGCCGCATGCCGATGACCGTTCGAAAAAAGCGCCGCCTCATCGTTCTGGGCGTGGCGGTCCTGATCGTCGCCGTCCTCCTGGTTCTGCGGGCCAACCGCAAAACGGAGGCGGATCAGTACGTCCTGAAGCCCATCGACCTGAACTACACCATCCTGGCCAACTGCACCGTCGATTACCCGCGGCCGCTCGACATGACCTTCCAGACCGCGGGAATCGTCGCCGCCGTCGAGGTCGCGGACGGCCAGAGGGTCGCCCACGGCCAGACGCTCGTCAGGCTCGACGATTTCGAGGCCCGGCGCAACCTGGCCATCCGCGAGGACGGCCTGCGCTCGGCCGAGCTCAAGCTCAAGAACGCCCAGGATGAGGTCCTGCCGAGCCTGGCGGAAAAGCTCCGCGAATCCGAGGTTATCCGGGACCAGGCCGAGCGAACGCTCAAAAGGTACCGGGAGATCGAGGCCGCCGGGGGCATCTCCAAGGCCGAAGTCGAGAAGGCCGACCGGGACTACCAGTCGGCGCTGTCCCGCTACAACCAGCAGAAGCTCGAGCTCGAGAACTATTCCCGGAGTGGCCGGCTGGCCGATTTGGCCACCCAGGTCTCGACGGCCAGGGCCCAGCTCGAGCTGGCCCAGAGAGATGTCGAGAACACCAGACTTAGCGCGCCGTTCGAGGGGACGGTGGTCAAGGTCGACGTCCAGCCCGGCGAGCGGGCCACCCCCGCCCTGCGCGCGGTGACCCTGCTCGAGAGCGCCAGCTGGCAGCTCGTCCTGAACGTCGACCAGAAGGAGCTGCCGTTCCTCAAGCCCGACCTCGCGGCCGTGGTCACGATGGACGCCTACCCGGAGACGAGGATCGACGGACACGTGTCCTACGTCTGCTCCGAGGTCGACAAGGAGAGGAACACCTGCGAGCTGCGGGTGGAGATCCCGCGGGACGTCGCCTTCATCAGATCCGGCATGGCCGGCAAGGCCGAGATCCTGGCCGCGAGATACGAAAAGGCCCTGGCCCTGCCGGCGAGGTTCGTCAAAAGGGACGCGGGGAAGCCGTACGTCTGGACCTGGGACGGCCGGAGGGCCGAAAGGGTCGTGGCCTCGATCAGGCCCGTCGGGGAACGCTGGGTCATCGTCGAGGGTTTCGCGGCCGACACCGTTTTCCTGGACGCGGCCTTTGACGCTTCCGCCGCCCGGCTCAAGCCCGGCCGCGAGATCCGGTCCGATTCCATCCGATGATCGTCAGGCCTTACGAAACCTACATCGCCTTCAGGTTCTTGCTGAAGGGCCGGGGGCAGACCGTGCTGCTGCTGGCCGGCATCGCCGTCGGCGTGGCCGTCCAGTTCTTCCTCTCCTCGCTCATCGGGGGGCTGCAGCTCAGCCTGATCGACAGGACGGTCGGCTCGGCCCCGCACGTCTTCATCCTGCCCTCGGACTCCATCCCCACGAGCGTCCTGGCCGGCGAAGGGGCGACCGTCGACTCGAGGCGCGTCCTCTATACCGAGAACCGGGAGATCCTCTCTTGGCGGTCCTATCTCGATTTCGTCAAGGGGCTGCCCGAAGTGACGGCGGCCTGCCCCGTGGCCGGGGGCCAGGGCCTCATCGAGAGGGGCGGGGCCTCGGAGGCCGTGGCCGTCAAGGGGATCGAGCCCGTCGAGGGCGCCCGGATCTACAATTTCGACCGGAACCTGAGGGCGGGCGGCCCGGAGCTCACGGGGGACGGCGCGATCGTCGGCCAGTCGCTCGCGGACAAGTTCCGGCTGGAGCTGGGCGATCGCTTTTTCGTCCGCAACAGCCGCGGCACGGGGGACTTCTTCACCGTGACCGGCATCGTCGACCTGGGCGCCGAGCAGGCCAATGCCTTCGTC